>DASXMX010000067.1:0-11784 GCA_036495445.1 Tepidisphaeraceae bacterium | reverse complement strand
GGGAACGCAGGTCATCGTCACGACGCTGCACGAATTGGTGGATGGACCGGTGCGGGTATTCGACGCCGAATCCGCCAAGCCGCTTCGGACGTTCGGCCAGCAGGTCAACCGATGCGAGGTCGCGGCTGGAGGGACTGCCGCAATTTGCGTCCCCCTTCTGCGGACGAAGGCCGATACACCGTCGCTCTGGGACCCGGCCACCGGCCGGCAGATCCAGCAACTGCCGCACATCGAGTCGCCCGATGTGTTTTTCAGCCCGGACGGAACGACCTTACTGCTCGAAACGGAACCCGGCGTTACTTCGGTCTGGCGGCTCGAGCCGTGCAGGCCGACTACCCGGCCGTGAAGCCGAGCGGAGTTCGGGCAACACCATGATCCGACACCTGTTTACACTTGCGTCCGTGGTGTCGTTCCTCGCCTGCCTCACAACGTGCGCGCTATGGGTGCGAAGCTACAGCACCGGCGACGAGTGGTTCTGGATGGATCATGCCGACGGAAGCGAACACGACCACATTAACAAGATCGAGGTTGGGAACGGCAAGTTAGCCGTTCTCCGGTTCCGCAGCACCTGGATGGGCCGTGGCGTCTGGCATTTTCACTCCCGGGGCATGGACCCCTCCTATTTCCCACCCGCGCGTCGCGCGCTGGGGTTCTACTGGTTCGATGGCCCCCGCAAGGGACTTCGTGGCGCGATGCTGCCCCTTTGGGCGCTCGTCGCGGCGACGGCCGCCGCCCCGGTATGTCAGATCATTCGCTGGCAATGGAAGAGGACGCGGCACTGGCCGAGTGGCAGTTGCGCCATCTGCGACTACGACCTCCGCGCCAGCACCGACCGCTGCCCGGAATGCGGGACGCCGATCATCGCGGAGACGAAGGCATGATCCGCCGCCTGTCCACCGGCATATCCGTGCCGTTGCTGCTGCTTTGCGTAGCCACCGTCGCGCTGTGGGTGCGAAGTTATTGGGTCAACGACCGTGTAGAGTTGACGGTCCCGCCACACCTTTACGCAATCGAGGCGGAACGCGGATGCGTGTACGTCCGGCTCTACGACGCGGGCACGAAGGTCGAACACGCGGATATTGTCCTCTCTTCCGATCCGGTCGCCGATGGTGAGGGCTGGGAGAACATTCCCCACCATCGGTGGGCTGGCGTCCAGCTTTTCGGCGACCAGAGGTTTCTGATGATTTCACTGTGGCTGCCCACAGTGCTTGCGGCCGGTTGCGGCGCTTTTCTATTCCGGCGGGCGACGGCGGTTCCCGTCCACGGAGTTTGCGCGTCCTGCGGCTACGACCTCCGGGCCAGCAAAGGCCGCTGCCCCGAATGTGGGACGCCGATCTCATCACATACGCGGACACACCTATGATCCGCCGCCTACGCACCGCCGCGTCCGTGCTATCGCTATTCCTCTGCGTCGGAACGGTCGTACTTTGGGCCTCGAGCTTTCACCGGCAACCACCGCCGGCGGCGTACGCGTACCGGTTTTTGTATGACCGCGGGTACGCGGCAACCGACCGAGGGGCGTTCGAATTCGTCTACTTCGACCCCGAACATGGCTCCGATCGCCCGTTTCTCTCCCGCCGGTGGGAGTGGCAAGGGTTCTCGTTTGTTCAGCGGCGCGGTATCTCCGGCTGGAACGCCGACTGGCAATACACGTGCGTTACCCTCCCGCTGTGGACCATCGCCTTCGTCACTTTCCTGACGGCGGTGCTGCCCCTACCGTTCGCACGACGACGGCAATGTTTCGCCGCCGGCTGCTGCCCAACCTGCGGGTATGACCTCCGCGCCAGCAAAGACCGATGCCCCGAATGCGGGACGGCGATTGCGGCGGTCGGGGAAACGGGGACAATGCTCAAGCCGGAGGCCGGGAACGGGGATGCCCACGTCACGGGCCGCTGAACGGAGGGATTTCAATGCACAGGTGCCGAATGCCGCGATCCATCGGCCGCAATTGGTTAGACGCGCCCACCTTGATGATTGTCGCGCTGATCGTGCTTGCGGCTCTCATTCCGCGCGTCAATGCGACACCCGCCAGCCGGCCGTCTGAGGGGCCGGGCGCGGGCCCGTTCGAGCGGATTGGGACGTTGGAAGGCGCTCAGGTCGACGTGATCGAGCATCAGGGCATCGTGTTCACGCCCGACGGCCGCCTGTTCCTCGCGGAGGACCCCCACGCGACATCCGTAAGGCTGTGGGACCTGCGAACGCTCAAGCCGGTCACGGAGCCGCTGAAGCATCCCGACGTAATCGGGTTTTCCGTGACGGCGGACGGGAAGACCGTGTTCACCAGCGGCGGCGGTGAGGTTCGGTTGTGGGATGTGGCGACGTCCAAGCGGCGTGCCACGGTCAACGCCGACACGGAGGCTCTCTCGGCTTTCGATGCCACTGGCGACGGCCGGCGTTTCCTTACGGTCCCACATGGAGGCGAGACGCTTACCGTGTGGAATGCCACGGGCGAGCGGCCAACGAAGGCGTACGACGTCCGCGGTTTTCAAAGCCTCAACTCGGCCCATTTCGACCCAACCGGGCGGTACATCGTCGATAAGGAGTTCATCGGCCCATTCGGTCTGCTCCGGGCCGACACGGGCCGTGCGGTCTGCCCGCCGTTCGATGAGCAAGGGACCACTTCCAAAGGGGCTTACTTGGCGCAATTCGAACCCGCCGGACGGCGTCTGGCGGTCCCGACGGAGCGCGGCTTTCGCTTGGTGGATTGCGCCTCCGGCAAGACCGTTGCGACGGCGCACTGGGACCGCGATCTGGAGGCGGACCAGATCAGCTTCAGCCCGGACGGTTCGCTCGTCGCGATGGAGCGTTGGGATCGGGACGCCCTTATGCATGGCCCAGTCCTCGTGTTCGACGCCGCGACCGCTCGCCTCGTGCATCAAATCAACCTCGCCGACGTTGTCCACTGTCAACTCAACCCGGGCGGCAGATTTCTATTGTGCCATCATGGAGACCATGCGGATCCCGAATTGATCGACCTGCACAACGGAGCAACGGTCCAGACGTTTCCTTCCACGCGAGACGCCAACGGTATGGCGGTAATGAGCCCCAACGGCGAGACGATCGTCGTCGGGATCAGACCGGACGCAATCGCCGTCTGGCGCCTGCGAGGTGCCGGTCCAACAACCCGGCCGTGAGGGACGCAGTCTTCGGAAAGTCTGACTGAAGGAAACGGATTGGAGAGAGCCAAATGGATCTCAGACTCTGTCTCACGTTGGTGCTCCTTTCCGGGTATGACGGTGCCGGTCCGCAGGCCCCCAGCCCAGCCCCGCCGCCGGGACTGGCGGCGGCAACACAGCCAGCAACCACTCAGGCTTCCGGTGAAAGCCCCCTGGCGGCCGCGGCGGAAAAGGGTGACCTTGAGCGGGTCCGCCGTCTGATCACGGATGGAGCCCAGTTGAACCCTGCAGACGCGGATCAAAGTCCACTCATCGGGGCGGTCGCCAACCGGCACAGGGGGGTGGCGGAGTTTCTTGTGCTCCACGGCGCTCATGTCAATGACTGCGGCAGGTTCGGAACCGCATTGCATTGGGCAGCGGCGACCGGGGACCTCGCATTGGCGCGATTCCTCATCGAGCACGGCGCCGAATTGGCGGTCCGCAGCCGCGCCGAGGGTACACCCCTGCATAGTGCGGCAGAGGCTTGCAATGCGGAGATCGTCGACCTGTTCATTCGAGATGGCGCTAACGTGAACGCGAAGGCCAACGACGGAAGTACGCCATTGATGTGGTGCATTGCGCAAGTTCGACATGATCTGCGGGCACGACAAGTGGTTCGGCTCCTCTTGGACCACGGGGCGGACGTGAATGTCACCGATTCGCATAGCAACACGCCCCTGGGGCTGGCACAGGAGGCCGGGGACGATGACATTATCCGCATGCTGGCTGCCCATGGCGCTCGATGACAGATGAAGTTCGATTCCGGGATAGGGCTAATGGCGCGAACCCGGGCCCGCGACACAGAGAGCAACGCATGATTCACCGCCTTTTCACCGTTGCGTCTGCGCTTTCGCTGCTTTGCGTCGCAGCGCAAATTGACTTCGCCCGGTCGCAGGCGCATCAAGCGGACCCGGCTTCGCCACCCGTCAAAAAAGAACCCGAGCAGAAGCCGGAGCGGGAGCCGACTCCGCTGCAGCGGGCGATTTACACGCGGAACCCGCGGCTCGTGGCGCGCGAGATCATGGCGGGCGGCGACGTGAACGCCGACCACGGCAGGCCGTTGATCGACGCGCTGTCGCTTGACGAGCCGGAGATCGCAATGCTCCTGATCCGCGCCGGCGCGGACGTCAATGCCCACGACGCGGACGGCAGCACACCGATGTACTTCGCCGCTGGCGGGCCCGACAAGCGGATGCTACCGGTCGTGCGGGAGCTGTTCGCGCAGGGCGCCCTCGTGAACAGCCGCAACATCGGCGGCGCTACGCCGCTCCACGCCGCGAGCGGCGCCGGCATCACCCCCACCACGGAAATCATGCGGTTCCTGCTCGACCACGGCGCAGACGTTGCCGCAGTCGATGATTTCGGCAACACGCCCCTCCACTGGGTTTGCATCTGGGAACCGAGCGACGCCCTGGACGTGGCGAAGTAACTCATCCGGCGTGGCATTGACGTTAACGCGAAGAACAAACGCGGCCAAACCGCCGCAGACATCGCGACGGAGCGAAAGAACACCGCGCTTTCCGAGTTCCTGAGCCGGCATTAAGCTGTCCCCGGCATGCCCCTCCGCCGCACGATCAAATCGCGGCGGCGTTGAGCGGACGTGCCGCGTGGCTGACGAACATCTCGAGCGTGGGGAACCCAATGGTCCGCCGGCTCTTCACCGTCGCGTGCATGCTGTCGCTGCTGCTATGCATCAGCGCCGTGGGGCTGCGCGCCCGGCAAGGGCGCGTCGTCGGAAACCGACACGAGATCTTCAGCTTCTACCTCAAGTCACGGCACGCCCGCTACACGTTGCGTGGCGACGCGGATCGGCTCGTGCTCTGTGCCCCGCCGTTGGCGGTCGTGCACTATCCCTGGCCATACTGGATTCCGGCCGACGCCATGAAGGACCCACGGCCGGTGCCGACCCTGCTCGCGCTGATGCGGAATGAGGATATCGATTGGGACCTGATGCACTACAGCGACCAGAAGCCGGGCGACGAGGAACTCAAGGTGAACCATTCGTACCACTACGGCGATGACACCGCCGGGAGATATAACCGGCTGACCTTCACCGACGAGGGGCTGCTGCATCCCGGGCTGCTGGACGCCCTGGAAGACCCGCGGCGTGCGGTGGCAGCCCACGTCTTCCTGGCGACCCACCCGATGAACGGCAATTGGACATTGCCGCGACGTCCGACCGGGCCATTCACATTCGAGTTCGATGGCATGAAGGTGGATTGCGCCCCGGTCGGCGAACCGATCCAGGGCGGCTCCGCCGGTGGCCTGGTGGACGATTACAACGTCGCGTCCTGGCACGTCGACCCCTCGCAGTTTCCCGCCCTGCGCGCCCAATGGCACGCCCGCCTCGACCGGCCGGTGGTCACCCTCCCGTATTCGCGCGCCGCCGTCGCGACCGCCATCCTGCCGGCGCTCTGGCTCGCCGCATGGCTCCGTCGGCGCGCCCTGCTGCGGCGGCGACGATTCGAAAACCTCTGCCGCACCTGCGGGTACGACCTGCGGGCCAGCAGAGAGCGATGCCCCGAATGCGGGACGCCGATCACACCGAAACCCGACGGAATAATTGCATGATCCGACGGGCGTCTGCTGAGTTTTGAATTCATAGTGCAGGTCAACAGCCTGACCCGGCCGGCGTTTCTCCTGCGGCGAGGCACGCCGCAAAGGCGGCTGCGTCCGATCGCGAGAGCCAAGCGGCCGGCGTGCGACAGGCGTCCGCACGCCCGCGTCGAGTTGGCCCGGGGGTCGTGAATGCCGCAACCCGTGCGAGTCACGCTTGGCTCGGGCTCAACCGGCCTCGCGGGACGCCAGCCCGTGACGCTTTCACGCTTTTCTCTAATTCGAAAAAACCGGCTGCCGCCCGCACCTGATTTGCACGTCCGGCCGACAGGCCCCGCCCGTGTCGCGGGTGATGTTGTCGAACGGTTCGGGAACAGACGGCGCCAGAGAATTCAAAACGAGGAGGCGTACGTAGCCAATCCATTCAAGAGAGCAGGCGTTTGTGCGGAATCGAGGTTTCTTTTTGATTGCGGCCACGCGTTCGGTTCACGCCGCGGTGTGGTCGCACGGCGTATTCAACCGGAGAGAGCGTCATGAAACAGCGTCTCACCCTGTCCGCGGCTGTATTGGCCGCCATGTTTTCGTTCGCCCCGCTGGCCGGCGCGCAGTCGGCCCAACAGCAGCGCGCCGAGCAGGCCCAGAATCAAGCCCAGCAACAGGCGGATCAGGCGCGCCAACAAGCCCATGAGGCGGACCAGCAGGGTCGTCAGGCCGCGGCTGAAATCCGCGGCGAGCGCGACCAGAACATGACCCCCGACCAGCACTTCATCAAGGAAGCTGCCGCCGACAACCAGTTCGAGATCCAGCTCGGGCAATTCGTCGAGCAAAAAGCCCAGAACCAGCAGGTCAAGCAGCTCGCCCAGGAAATGGTGCAAGACCATCAACAAGCCCAGCAGCAACTGGAACAGGTGGCCAAGCAGATGAACATGCAGGTGCCGACGGAACTGGAGCAATGGCAGCAGGCCAAACTGCAGCACATGCAACGGCACCAGGGCGAGATGATGGAACGGGCGTTCACGTTCGACGAGGTCGGCGCCCATCACACCGACATCCTGAAATACCAGTACGAGGCGGAACACGCCCAGAACGAACAGCTCAAGCAGTACGCGCAGCAGACGATCCCGACGCTTGAGAAACACATGCGGCTGGCCGAACAGGCCGCCGAGCAATGGGTCCCGCAGGCCCGCACCGCCGGTGAGCACATGCGCGGCCAACGCAGCACCGGGGAAAGCGGGTATCACAACACCGGCGCCGGCTCTAACACCAACCAGCAAGGCACGCCCACGCCGGGCACTCGTTAAGAAGAAGAGAGACACGGGGACGCGGGGACGCGGAGACGGGGGGAAGAAAGACACAGAAGCACTCGGATCCTCGGGTCTTCTCTCCGTGTCCCCGCGTCCCCGCGTCGCGCTTATGTCGTCAGTCCGAATCGCGCCTGGATTCTCGCCTGAATCTTCGCGAACACCCACCGGTCGGCGAGCATGCCGATCAGGACCATGACGATCATGACCGCGACCACCTCCGCGACGTCGGAAAAGTCGCGGCCCTGTTGAAGCAGGAATCCGAGCCCGTGCGGGGCGATGTAGAAGATCAGCTCGGCGCCCATGAGCGAGCGCCAGGCGAAGGAGAAGCCTTGCCGCAAGCTGGTGGCCAGCGCCGGCAGGCTCGCGGGCAGCAGGACGTATCGATACAGCCGCCACCCCTTGGCCCCCAGCATCAGCCCCGCCCGCGGGTACAAGGGCGGGATCATGCGCAGGCCGTCACGAAGTGAGATCGCGACGGCGGCGAAGCTGCCCATCACCAGCACGAACAGGATCGCCGGTTCATTGATGCCCAGCACGAGAATCGCCAGCGGCACCCAGCAGACGCTGGGCAGCGTCTGAACCCCCAGCAGCGGCGGGCCGAGAAACTCGTCCAGCGGCTTCCACCGCCACATGGCCAGGCCGATCGATCCCCCGATCAAAATGCTGATCGCAAAGCCGACCAGCAGTCGCGCGAGGCTCACGAGGTTTGCGATGACCAGTTGGCTGGTGACGATCGAATGGAGCCAATTGCCGCGCTGCGGTTGTCCTTCCACATGTTGAAACGGCCAGCCGGGCGTCGCGACGGGGTTGCCGAAGCCGGTGTGAATGTTCAACAGGGAAAGTGCCGCATCGAGAACGTGGCTCGGGGCGGGGAAGTTCCACGGCTGCCAGGCGCGCGGGCTGATGCCGTGGACGAGCCTATATGCCCCCTCCCAGGATGCCAGAATCACCATCCAGATGAGCAGGCGGCGCAGGGTGCCAGTAGCCTTCAGCGGGAGCGGCCATCGAGCGGTTGACACGGTTGACCTCGTCCTCAATTTCCTTGCGCACCAGCCGCACGAGCTGCGTGATGGCGGCCGAGTCGAAGTTCCGCGGGTGCGGGAGCCCCACGCGAAGCTCCCGCCGGATGCGGCCCGGATGAGCATGCAGCACGATGATGCGGTCCGCAAGCCGCACCGCCTCGCCGACCGAGTGAGTTACGAACAGGATCGTCTTGCGCGTCTGGCCCCACAATTCCTGGAGCTGGGCGTGCATCAGGGTGCGGGTCTGGGCGTCGAGCGCCGCGAACGGCTCGTCCATCAGCAGCACGGCCGGGTCCATGACCATCGCCCGGGCGATCGCCACCCGCTGCCGCATCCCGCCGGACAGTTCGTGGATCAGCTTGTCGGCGCTGCCCGCCAGGTGAACGAGTTTCAGCGCGGCGTCGGTGCGGTCCCGCCGATCGCGTCGGCTCATGCCGGCCATTGTCAGGCCGAACTCGACGTTCTGGGCCGCGGTCAGCCACGGGAACAGGCCGTGCTCCTGGAAGACCATCGCCCGGTCGGGGCCGGGGCCGGTGATCGGCTTGCCGTCGAGCGAGAGGGAACCGGACCCGGGCTGGATCATGCCGGCGGCGAGGTTCAGCAGCGTGGACTTGCCGCACCCGCTGGGGCCGACGACGACGACGAACTCGCCGGGGGCACATTCGAGCGTGACGTCTTGGACGCCGTGATCGGTCGAGCCGTTAAAGAAGCGGGTGACGTTCTTGAGGGCGAGATGGCCGCGGGCGCTGCGCGCGGAGGCTGGCGGCATTCGCGAAGCCGCAAGCGGCGCGGCGGCGGCGGCGCGCGACTCAACCGACGGGATGGCGGCTCGCATCGCCGGGCTCCTTCTGCGGCCGGGGCTGGGACGAATCCCCCTGCTGCTGCAACTTCCGGAGGATCGTCGTGTCCGTCAGGCCCGTCAGGTCGATTTTACCATTCACGAACCCCAATTCGGCCGACCAGTCGGCCAGGGATTGAAACGTCTCCTGCAAGGGCTCATCCGAAAACTTCACGCGCCCCAACGCCGCCGGCAGCACGCCGGCGGGGAACTTCTTGCTCGTCAGCGCGAATAATGCCGCGTCGAGTTGCGGCACGCACTGCGCCGGCTGCTCCAGCAAACGCTTGGTCCACCAACGGTGTACCCGCAACAGTTTCTCAACGACATCGGGATGAGCGGCCAGAAAATCGGGCGTCGTGATGACGACCGTCAGCGTGAATTGCTTGTCCGGCCAGAGGTCCTTCTCTTCGCCGACCACGTGCGCGGCATCCTTGGCGACGAGGAACGATCCCCAAGGCTCCGGTGCCCACGCGGCGTCGATCTGCCCCCGGCCGATCATCCCGGATTGCTCGGCGTTGGCGATCGGGAGGACATTGGACAGATCTGATTGATGCAGCACGTCCTTCAGGTAGTGCCGGGCGGCAAGGTCCTGCGTGTTGCCGTGCTGCGGCGTCGCCAGTTTCCGGTCTTTCAGATCTTCCAGTTTATTGATGCCGCTGCCATCGCGGGCGACGATGAGGACGCCGTTGTCGGCGGCACCGGCGATCACCCGGATGCCTTGGCCGTGCGTCTTCGCCTGGGCATTGAGCGCCGGGCCGGGGCCGACGTAGGCCACGTCGATCTCCCCCGCCAGCAGCGCCTCGATCAGCGACGGCCCGGCATTGAACACCTTCGTGCTGAACGGGACGGGGGCCACTGCCTTGGCGAAGTCGCCCGAGGAGACGCCGAGCACCGCCTGCGCGTGGGTCAGGTTGGCGAAATAGCCCAGTCGCACCTGTTTCGGCGCGCCCGACGCCGTCTGACCACCGCGATCGCACGAGGCGGCAAACAGGAGCAGCAGCACCGCAATCGCCGGGCGAAGCTGGGCGCATCCGTTCATCTTCGAAACAGGATAGGCAAATCCTATCGGAAAACAAGGGAAACCCAGGCGTCGCATGTAAGCACCATATGCGAATAGTTTTAGGAGAGAGCGCCTGCCGGATGATCGGGGGCGGAGGAACCGACTCCGGTCAGGCGCTCACAGAGAGGACCGCTTGACGCGAGCGTCAAATCCCCAGCCCGTCGGAAACGTAAGCCGCGTCGTCGGACGCGCGACGAATGTGATCCTCCAGGAACTCGACGTACCCGTATAAGAGCCGGCGCGTCTCGCCCGAGCGACTGTCCTGGCGAATGAGGTACTGTTCGGTCACCGAGACCAGCGACGCAAGCAGATCGTGCATCGCCCGCTCGTAGCCTCGTTCGAACCCCTGTTCCTGATAAACGTCAAGGACGGCCGAAAGGATCCCCGCCGATTCCGGCTTCCTCCGGTCATACGTTTCCAAGGCGTCGGCCAATTCTGCATACGGCATGCGGCACCCCGCGCGACAGGCTCAGACGGCAGATTTCCCGTCTGAAACCCAAAGCAACAACATTCTCGGTTGGGTCAAACTGACGACAGGCAAACCCGGATTGCATCTGGGTCAACAACGACACCCGCGCGCACCAAGGATGCGGCGGTGGGCGGAAAGGCGTGAATGAGAGGTCGGCGATGTCAACACCGACAACCTTATACCTTACCTAGCCTCAGCGTCAACCAGAACTTCCTATAATTCCTATCGGAATATATGTCCCATCGGGAAAATGAGAACTTGGTCGATGTAGAATACAGAGGGTCCCGACGTCTGGCCGTTACCGCTTATGTCGGACAGAATATGTGGATGTTCATTCGTCGTTGTTGGTTGGTTTGCTTCGCCTTGTGCCTCCTTCCGCTGTTGGGCGGTTGCGGCCCCGCCGCCGGCCCGGCCGAACTGCACAACCAGCCGATCCGCGCGCCGGGCGAAGTGACGCTCTATGACCGATTGGGTGGCGGATCGGCAATTTACGCGATCACCGACACCTTCATCGACCGCGCCGTCGCCGATCCGCGGGTGAACTTCCAGCGCGAAGGTCACGCCCACGCCTGGACGGCAACGCCCGAATCGATCGCCAAGCTGAAGCTTTACTGGGCGCAGTTCCTCGACATGCTCTGCGACGGCCCGCAAGCGTACGAGGGGCCGAACATCGCCGAGACGCACCACGGGATGGACATCAGCGAAGGGGAATGGGTGGCGCTGCTGGACGATTTGAAAAAGACGCTGGACCAGTATCATGTGCCCGCGGACCAGCAAAATGACCTGATCAACCGAGTGGCGGGGACGCATGATGTGGTCGTGAACCACTAGCCGCGACGCGCAGCTTAGCGCGATTTGAACGCGCTCCGCGGCGCTTCGCGGCTAACCGGGGGGCAAAAACACACCCTAAGGCGTCGTCGTTGGCAGCGGAGTTGCCGGGGGTTGGAGCGGCGCCTTGGGCGGGGTGCCGCCCGGGCGGACGAGGGCGAAGAAGCCGCGGTCGTCGCGGGCGTGGTAGGTGCAGTACAACTGGGCCGGGCTGGCCATGCCGGCGTAGTGGTAGGTGTAAACCGGCCAGCCGAGGTCCTGATCGCCCAGCAGATAGATCTGATCGCCCGCCCGGCGGCCCTCCAGCTTCGCATCGTACGCGAACGTGAAGACGCTCGCATAGGTGGCGTCGAACGACGCCTCGTACGTCTCCGGCCCCAGCTTGCGGACCAGGCACCGCAGTGCGCCGGTGTGCCCGTCCTGCTCGCTCTTCCAATGCCCCTGCCACCGCCCCTCAATCCCCCCGGCCGGCGGGTTGCCCGCCGCCTCCCATTGCCGGTCAAAGTTCGACGAACACCCGCACGCCGCGAGCGATGACAAGGCGATGAGGAT
>DASXMX010000066.1:0-19714 GCA_036495445.1 Tepidisphaeraceae bacterium | reverse complement strand
GCCGGCCTTACACCCGAGGAGCGCGGCGCCTGGAACCAGCTCGACTTCTTCTACAAGAATGGGCTGGGCTACGCGCTCGAGATGAGCAACCGCCCGCAGACGCTATACGGGATTGTCGATTCTCCGGTCGGCCTCGCCGCCTGGATGATCGACCACGACGCGGCCAGCTACGCGCTCATCGCGCGTGTCTTCGCCGGCCAGACCGAGGGCCTCTCGCGAGACGACATCCTGGACAACATCACGCTCTATTGGCTGACGAACACCGCGATTTCCTCGGCCCGTCTGTATTGGGAAAACAAGTTTAACTTTTTCGCCCCGAAGCACGTTTCGATTCCGGTTGCCGTGAGCGTCTTCCCGGATGAGATCTACGCGGCGCCGGAGAGCTGGGCGCGGCGCGCATACCCCAAGCTGATCCACTACAACAAGCTCGACAAAGGCTGCCACTTCGCCGCGTGGGAACAACCGCAACTGCTCTGTGAAGAGGTCCGTGTTTCGTTCCGGCCGCTTCGGTGAGCGGAACTGCCGTATTGGAATCCAATTCGAGTTCGAGAGCTGAGAATGAAGGAGCTACGCTATGAAACGAATTGCTTTACTATTGGTTGCAGTCGGAACCCTTGCCGCCGTGGTTGCCGGCACGTCTTCCTCACCATCCCGAGAAGAGGCCGACCCGATCGCCACAGGCAAACCTCCCCCTGGGTATCGCGATTGGTCGTTTATCTCGGTGACTCATGAAGAAGGGAACCTCCACAGCTTCGCCGCCGTTCTGGGCAACGATGTGGCGATCAACGCCTTCCGTGAAGGGAAGCTGCCGTTCCCGGACGGCACGGTCATCGCGACGTTGCACTACCGGCACGTTGCCTCCGAGGAAAACAACAAGATCTTTGGCCGTGCCCAATCGTTCGTCCCAGGGCCGCCGACGAACGTGCAGTTTATGGTCAAAGATTCAACAAAGTACGCCTCGACGGCCGGGTGGGGCTTTGCTCAGTTCAACGACGGAAAACCTTTAACCGACCGGATGGTGCTCAAGAGCTGCTTTGATTGCCACGCGCGCAACAAAGACCGCGACCTTATCTTCGCTCACTACGCGCCCTGAGTGAATGCACGTCGGCAGCCTGCGTCCGTTGTCCCACCCGCACGGTGCGCCGCGGGTGCTCAAGGCCGACAACGGCAGCCCGTTCATCGCACACGAAACCCGTTGCTTCTGTCAGCAGCAAGGCGTGGTGAACCTGCTGTCTCCGCCGCTGACCCATTAGGCTCTGTCTGAAAACCCAGTGGCCTCACGATGGGCCGGAAAGGGCGTGGATGCGAGGCCGAGCGACGACGCAGTATTTGAATACTACGGCGAGGAGCGAGAACGACGCAGACATGCCCGTTCCGGCCCACCCTGCGGGCGGCACGGAATCGGGTGCGTCTGCGTCGTCACGCCCGCTCGAAGGGTCGTACGACGCTGACCCAGCTCTCGCGGCCGTTCCTCGCATCCGGGCCGATTCCATGCCGTCGTGAGGCCACTGGGTTTTCAGACAGAGCCTAGTACAATGGCAGCATCGAAGCCGCCGGCGGGCAGCTCAAAGCCCGGGCGGCCCTCATCGCCCAGCAGCAGGCATGCGACACCTGGTCCGGCGACATCCTCGAATCGGCGCGGCTGGCCGCCAACGCGTTGAATCGGCCGAACGAACGCGAAAAGGCATCGACGCCCAAATGACCGCGGCAGACCGGGCGACCGTCGCCCGCACCGCCACCCGCCAGGCTCTGGTCGAGCTTGGCGTTCTTCAGATCCGGAGACCCCAGAATATGTCCACCCAAAGGTCTCGACTGGCATACGCCTCGTACTATCGAGGACAAGATTAATGCCCATATGGGCCAATATGATCAGATCGCCGGTGCAGTGCGGAACGCGATAGACGACGTGAATCGGTTGTGTAAATGAGGCAAAATGGACTCTTCGGCTATTGTTAGATCGGAATTGCTTCGGAGCGCTGTCGAATGGGCTTGGGCAGGCGAGGCTATACCTTCATGCAACGATGCCTTCGAGGGTTTTCCGCCCGATACGACGGTGACCCGCGAATACTACTGTGGGCGGCATTGGCACGCCGTTGACTTTAGCAATCCTGATGCGACATTTACTGGTGTTGTCGGTTTCAAGAATCGCGGTCTACGCTATTACATCGCCGCGTTTCTGTGGAGTTGTCTGGATCTAAAAGAGCGTTTCGAATCGGGGCAATCTTGTTTCGGCGGAATCGTGCTTCCGTATTTCGATGCGTTCTTCTGCGATCCAGAATCTATCAGTCGAGTGAAGGGTGCAAAGGTTGACCAGTTAGGCTGCGTTTTAGGAACCGGGATGTTTATTGACGAGCATCGGGTCTTCTACCACCCGGGATTTTTGCCAAATGAGGTTCTTGCGTGGAAGGAAGCAACGGCCTTATGGATGGCCGAGTGGGGAAGACTTAGCAAATAGAAGAATGGAGATATTCATGGCGCGTTGCATAAAGATCGGGGGATCACAACCTTGATCATGTAAGTCGGAGTCGGGGCATGGGTTGAGCGCGAAAAAGGGGATAAGTACGTTTATGCCCTCACGGCCAGTCAGTTTTCCGCAGCTGCCGGATACGATCTCCTGCTTGGTAAATGTACTTATCCCTTTTTCTGTAGCTATCCCTTTTTCTGTAGCCCTTGATCTGAAGTTGCCGCCAAGCGGAAATGGCTCCGATCGACTGCCGATTCCCCGCGCGGTCCCATTCAACTACGTCGTGTAGACGTGCGCTCCGGCGATCCAGCCAGATTGCCGCGAGGCAAAACAGCAGTGAAAACACGGATGCGGTGGCAAACAGGCGGCGGATCATCGGGCGTGATTGTACCGCCCCTGCCCGGCTTCCCGCCTCCCCGGCGTCCAAGTCGTGTGTTCGTCAGTCGGCGGCGTTAACACCCACCCGCGCCGCGTCTCATCGTTGAGATCGCGCGGCAGCATGTTGGAGGAGTCGCCGAATGCGGGGCGCGTCGGCGTCCGTTCGCTTGCGAACGCGGTCCAGCGCGGTGAGCTGCATCCAGCCGGGGATCGTTGGATCGGCCCCGGCCTCAATCAACCGTTGGGCAATCTCATATGAGCACTCCCCCACGCTGCGCGACAGCGGCGTGTTGCCGATCACGCGCTCGTCGTGAGCATTGACATCCGCGCCCGCCGCGATCAGCCGGTCCACGACAGCGATATGGCCGCGCTCCACCGCGTAATGCAGCGGCGTGTTGCCCAAGTCGTCGAAACGGTTGACCGGGTAGCCGAGTCGCAGCAGTTCATCAACCCGTTCGATTTCGCCTTCAGCCGCCGCGCGGTGCAGCTGTTCGCGCTGGAACTGGGCGACCAAATCATGGCTCATTGCAGCGATCTTATCAGAAACCCTTTCATCGGCCGTTTGTCCGTCCAGCGGGCCAGTCGAGACGGCCAGAAGGGGCGGTCGTGCTGTCCTACCGCCCGGCCGTGCCTCCCGCCTCCCGGCCGTGCCTCCCGCCTCCCGGGTGTCGGCGTCGTGGCTGGTCTCGCCCGGCCCCGTGCCAGGGCGTGGCGGCGATCGGCGTGCCGCATTCGAGGTAACAGTCGGTGATACCGTCATCGACCGTTGCGAAGGTAGTCCCACCCCGTCGGCGTCATGCGCAGGTTCATCGGGAGCGGATCACTCGAGTTCGCGGGTGGATTATGCGAGTGCCATTCAAAGAATACGACCATTCCGCGACTGTCAAGGGATCTGGCGGCGGCGCGCAATTGATCCTCGGTGAACTCGAGTTGCTCGCCCAGCCAAGATGGCTCAAGGTTTTGATCTTGGCGGTCGGCATATGCTCGCATCAGCGCCAAAAGGCGGAATTCGTCTTCGCCGAGTGGAGTGGATGGTGACATGCGGCCCGTCACTTCTTCTTTCCCTTTCCCTGGCTTGTTCGGATCATCGACCCGCATTGTACCGCTCGGCGGCGCTTCCCGCCGCCAGGTATTGGCTTCACGTTGCTCCTAACGATTGTGCGAGGTCGGACCCTGAAACGGGGACGGACCCTGAAACGGGGACGCAGCTAATTTCAGGACGGTGAAACGAGGTCGCGGCTGGTTTCCGACCCGAGATCCACGAGCGGGCGGCACGTTGTGGGGGAAAGGGCGGGCGAGACACCATCGGGCCTCCTCTCCGGCGGAAGAACGCAGGCAGCGTCGTCGTTGGCCGCTCGGAGAGTGTGCAGCGTAGGCTGCCGCGCCCGGCAGTCAGGCAGCAGGAAATGACAGGGGGCAGCCAGGCGGCGGGCGGGGATCCCTCGCGGCGATGCGGCAGCCGCTTTTTTGAGGCGGGCTCGGCGGCGGTACGGCGTTTGCTAACAAAGACCTAACTTGGGAAGAGTGCCGAAGCTCTTCTCGGCCGCGTGGGAGCGTCCAGAATTCGTCAGGACTTGAATGCAACGCCGGGCCGGGCGGGAGGGTGCAGGAGTGGAAATCGACGTGGCTGCCGACGCGTGTACAAGTCGCGTCCGCGAATGAGCTTACGCCATTTTGCCATGAGACCGGCAGCCGGGCCGATGAATGCAACGTTTCGGGGCCGCCGGCGGGGATGTTGCACCGGATTTCGCGATTCGGAGAGTTGCAAGGCGTGTGGTGAGAGACGGTTATGATTTGGCTGTATGGGACGCCATGCATCAAGTGCATCAATCGGGAAAGACGCGGGGACGAGGTGAGGAGCGGAGGGGAAAGAATTGCCGGTCGTGAGTTGCCAGTTGGCAGGGGAGCCGGATGGGCAGGTCATGCGACAGTTGTCGAGCCGAACGCAGCGGCTTGCGATGAATTGGGATGACCCGGCGCCGGCCGGCGGATGTAACTGCGGGCTTGGGTTGGGCTTGGCGTCTTTCGCCCTCGGGTACGCTCGTGCGGCGCCGGTGCGACGGAACCTGCGACGCCGGGGGGCGCGTCGCACGATCGGCCCGGTGCGACGGAACGACAAGGGGTTGCATCGACTGGGGTTGGAGCGGGATTGTATGGGAGCCAATGCGACGGACGCGGCGCCTTGAGGAGGAGACGGGGGGACAGGGGGATGGGGGGACGGGGAGACGGGGAGACGGGGAAGCGGGGGGACGCGGGCGGGGTTGCGAAGGGAAATGCCGGGGGCTGAGTGCTGAGTCAGCGCGGAGAGCCGGCCCGTCCTTGGGCCGACGTCCATGCGGTCCATGTGAAGGCCGGCGGGTTTCGCGAGGGGCTCGGGTGTTAAGCCCGGCGATGTCCCAGGCAAGAACGCGATAGCAGTCTCGCCGGGAGGGGACATTATGGGACATTTTGGGACATTTGCAACATTCGAAAGATTGGATGCGTTCGCTCAGACGGCGACCTGTAGCAGCGACCGCGATCCGCTGGTGGCGTTCCGTTCAGGCGCGACGGGCTACTCGCCGACCGACCGGACCGTCACGTCCGAAACGCGGGCCCAGTGATCGCCGCCCTTGGCGCCTTGGTAGAATTGGAGGCAGATGTGGGGATCGCCCTTGGCGGCGGGGGCGTCGCAGTGGCCGACTTCACGCCACTCCCCCTTGGGCGTTTTGACGAAGCCGCGGACCTGGTTGCCCTTGACGCGGTACCGCAGTTGGACGGCCTCCGAATCGAGCGGCGTGATCGAGACCGTGCGCGTGCGGTCGCCTTGCTCGCGGCCCATCACGACGGAGAGCTTGCCGTCGACCCGTTCCTCGCCGACCTTCACCATGTTCGAGTCGTCGAAGTACCAGGTGAGGTCGACCTGCTCGTACTGGTTCGTCGGATGGTTCCAGACGGACGCGGTGACCTCGAGCGTCCGCCGCTGCGGGTCGTCCGGTGGGCGTCGCATCAGAAGGTTCTTGGCGTCGTTGGCCGGGCCCCACATGGTGCCGGGCAGGACGTGGACCTCCAACCCGCGGTCGCCGATCCGCCAATCCCCGGGCGCCTCGTGGCGCCAGCTCCAGCCGTCCGCAAGCTTGCCTTGGAATGTGTCGCGGAACAGGACGGCGTCGTCGGCATCGCCGCCGTGCCCGGTGTTCGCCGCCAGGGCAAGGAGGCCGACCAGCAGGAGCTTGGACCGGATCATGCCGTGCATTATCCGCCATCGCCGCGGGCGGATGCAACGTGGCGCCGCGCAGACAATTGGCGATGTCCGGTGTCACAGGATGGTTCGGCCGCCGGTTTAGGGGTGGCGAGACGGGTATGGACGAATCGACGTGGCTCAGGGAGTACGCGGAGCACGGGTCGCAGCAGGCGTTCACGCGCCTGGTGGAGCGGCACGCGGGGCTGGTCTATTCCGCCGCGTTGCGCCAGGTGCGCGATCGTCACGCGGCCGAGGACGTCACGCAGGCCGTCTTCATCACGCTGGCGAAGAAGGCCCGGCGACTGAAGCGTGAGACGGCCCTTTCCGCCTGGCTGCTGGTCACGACCCGGTTCATCGCATTGGACCATCTCCGGGCCCGCGCCCGTCGCGCCCGGCACGAACGCACGGCGGCGCAAATGGCCCCGACAACCCAACCCCCGCCCGATGATGCTCACTGGCAGGAACTGGAGCCGCACCTCGACGCGGCCCTGGCGAGCCTCAGCGCGTCGGACCGGCGAGCGATCACGCTCCGGTACTTCGAAGATCTATCGCCCGGGGAAGTCGCCCGGCGGCTGGGATTGAGCGACGCGGCGGCGCGGCAACGAGTACATCGCGCGACGGTGTGGATGCGGGCGTTCTTCGCGGCCCGGGGCGTGAACGCGTCGGCAATCGCGCTGGGGCCGATCATCGCGGCGCATGCGGTCCATTCGGCCCCGGCGGGCCTGGCCGCGAACGTCGCGGCCGCGTCGCTGGCGGCCAAGTCCGTCGCCGGCTCGGCCGCGGCGGTGGGGGGCATGAAAGGAGCGGTCCTGATCATGGCATCCACCCACGCCAAGGTCCTTGTTGGCGCCGCGGCCGCGCTGTTGCTGGTCGGCGGCGGCGCTGCCATCGTGTGGCAACAAACCCGCCCCGCCGAGCGGGTCGTCGTACTCAAGCAAGGGGGCGGCGCGACGCAGGGGCCGGTCAACGCCGTTTCGGACCTGCGGTCGGGGGATTGGAAGAGCCGATTCGATCAGGTCTACGGGTTGGCCGAGGGGCAGATCATCAAGCATGTCTCACCGCCGCTGATTCCCGAGCGGCAGGCGTTCTGGCATGCCGAACAGCGCCGCCGGGGCGGCCGCGGTTGGACGCTGCATCCTGAGGAGTCGTTCACCATGGAATGGGACGGCAAGGACGCCCACTGGACGTCGGACACGCTCGCGACCCAGGACCTGGGCATGCTGCTGCAGGTGGCGGGCCACCTGCGGGGCTGGCAGGCCGACTCGTCGCTTCCACTCGGAATGCAATTTCCCGGCGACTGGGTCACCCGCAAGGGCGCCGCGCCGCAGCAGATCTTTGAGGCCGCCGGGCCGCTGGTTTCGGCGCGCATCGGCCGCAACGTGCATTTCGAGAACCGCGAGGTCACTCGCCAGGTCATCTTGGTCCGCGGCGAGTACCACTTTACGCCGCTTCCCGGCAAGCCGGATAACGGCATCGTCGAGTACATCGGCCAGAGGCCCGCATCCACGTCGCGGCCCAGCAGCTCCCAGGAGGAAATGGTCGTCAACAAGTGGAACAACACCCTCGGACAGATGTTGGACCACCTTGACGACAGCACCAACACCGTGGTCTTCGATGAAACCGGCCACGGCACGATGAAGGTCCGATGGAACGACCATATGAACATCGAGAGCACCGACGAGCTGATCAAAAACCTGGCGGCGCAGACCGGGCTCACCTTCACCCGTGAGCGCCGCGAGATTCGGATGTGGTTCCTCGTGGACGACAGCGGCGA
This sequence comes from Tepidisphaeraceae bacterium, assembly GCA_036495445.1. Classification (GTDB taxonomy): domain Bacteria; phylum Planctomycetota; class Phycisphaerae; order Tepidisphaerales; family Tepidisphaeraceae; genus DASXMX01. The sequence continues at coordinate 11,878 of DASXMX010000066.1, read as the reverse complement.
GGTCGTCTCGCCGAAGTCGCTTGCAGGGATCAAGTGAGCGCTGTCGTCGGTGAGGCGTCGCAAGAATCTATTTGCTCACGAACATCGTCGCGCGAATCGCTCCCGGCGGGACCACGTCCACGTGGTGGGCGACCTTCCCCCTGGGACTGAGGGTGATCCGTTCGCCCGTCCTGGGACAGGTGAACTGGTAACGGTGCTTTCTCATCTCGGGCTCGGCAATGTACACATCATGCTCGTCCGGGCAGGCGGCGCACCGCACGCGCTTGAATACGGCAGGCATATTCCCTTTGTGGAGGCGGCCCCTTACCCTTTGGCCGCCGGCTCCCGCAGCAGTGGCTCGATCATGTCGATCATCCCGAGTTGATTTCGGTCCGCTTCCGCATCCCGCCGGCACCGCTCGATCTCGAACGCCACGACTTGTTCGAACCACTCAACGGTTTGAGGATCGTTGCGGAGGATGCCGGCACGCTGGAGGAGATCCTCCACGTCCGCGACGTGCCAGCTCTGCGCGCAGGCGCGCAGCGCAGCGGCAAACGCCTCCAACCGGCGGCGTGCGTCGGAGAGAGGGGCGGGGACCGCGTTTCGCCAGTCGTCCATACGTTCCCTTGCCCAAAAGGCGCTAAACCAGCTCCAAAGAAGGGCGTGCCGGCGGGAGGGCAGAGAGGGGTGGCCCTGCCGCACCAGGGACCGCCGGCACGCCGTGAGTCAGGACGTCGGGCCGCCGTCATGGGGGCGCCGAATCATCCCACGAGATGGAGAACGGAAGACGCCCGCCGCAGACGCCGCGCAATTCCGGAATTTTTTCGGGAATCCGTTCCCCGGGCCAAAATTGTTGCGTCTGAGTTTCGCAACCGGTGTATCTGTTCCATCTAGTTGGGACGAGAGATGCCGAGCTTTTGCATCTTCCAGTGCAGCGTCGAGCGCTTCATCCCCAGGCGGGCCGCGGCGCCCCTCGGCCCGCCGAGCACCCACCCGGTGTCGCGCAGGGCGCCCAGGATGTGCTCGCGCTCGGCGTCGGCGAGCGTGACCGACGCGCCGTTGCCGGCCGCGGCGGCCGGCGCCGCCGCGGATTGCAAATCGGCGGGGGGGACCTGCAGCGCCGGGCCGCGCGCGAGGATGACCGCGCGCTCGATGACGTTCTGCAGTTCGCGCACGTTGCCCGGCCAAGGGTAGCGCGCCAGCGCATCCATGACCGAACTCGGAATGGTTTCGATTCGCCGGCCCATGCGGCGCGCGAATCGCTGGGTGAAATGACGCACCAGTCGGGGAATGTCGTCCGGGCGCTCGCGCAAGGGCGGCAACGCGATCGGGAACACGTTCAGGCGATAGTACAGGTCACTGCGGAACCGGCCCTCGGAGACCATCTGCGACAGGTCGCGGTTCGTGGCGGCCACGAGCCGCACGTTCACCCGGATGGTCCGCGTGCCGCCCAAGCGCTCGAACTCCTGTTCCTGGAGCACGCGCAGGAGCTTCGGTTGCAGTTCCAATGGGATGTCGCCCACCTCGTCGAGGAACAGGGTCCCCTGGTTCGCCAGCTCGAAGCGCCCAACCTTCTGGGCAATTGCGCCGGTGAACGCGCCCTTTTCGTGCCCGAACAATTCGCTCTCAAGGAGCCCCGTGGGGATGGCCGCGCAATTGAGCTTGACGAACGTGCGGCCCTTCCGCGGGCTCAGGTCGTGCACGGCCCGGGCGATCAGCTCCTTGCCGGTGCCGGTCTCCCCGCAGACCAGGACGGTGGACTCGGTGGGCGCGACCGTCTCGGCTTTCTTGAGTACGCCGCGCAGCACTGCGCTCTCGCCGACGATGTCGCCGAATTCGTGGTCGGTGCGGACCTCCTCCTCCAGGTAAGCCTTTTCCTTGGCCAGCTTCTCCTTCAGCGCCTCGATCTCCTGGAAAGCGAGCGCGTTCTCGACGGCCACGGCCACCTGGTTGACGACGAGTTGCAGGAAGTGCACGTCGGCCTCGGAGTAGGCGCACATCTGCTTGCACGCGAACACCAGCGTCCCCAGCCGTCGTCGGGCCGTCGTCAGCGGCAGTTCGCAGGAACTGTGAACGCCAAACCGCCGCGCTCGCGCGGCGAACTCCGGCCACCGCCCGCTTTCGTCCAGATTCGCGACGATGAGCGGTCGCTGCGTCTGGAAAACCAGGCCTGCCGGCGAGTCGTCGATCGGAACATGGCCTGCGGACGACTGGATGCCGGGCTCGGGCGGCTCCAGGACGTGCATACGCATGTCCTGGCTCGCTCCGTCATAAAGGATCAGAGCGAGCCAATCGAAATGCACCACTTCGTGCAGCCTGCCCGCCAGTTCATGAAACAGGGCGGGCAAATCGCGGTGCGAAACGATTGCTTCCGCCACCGCGAGCAAGGCATGAAACTTATTACCACACGCGGCTTCCGCCGGTCCGTCCGAGCGATCGATTGGCATGGCACGATCCCTTTGCCTGAACGGGATCATAGCACCTGTCAGACGATCCGTGTGCGGTCGACTCGACGGTCGGCGGATGCTTCCATCGCCAGCGACATGCCCGCGCAGCGGCGCCTGCGCGACGGGATTCGGTGTGTTCATCGGTCACGCGGGCGCTCGTAAAGGTTCCGGTAAAACTCGACGACCGCTTCCCCGCCGTTTGAGCGGGCGCCGGCGAATTCAAAGCCAAGCTCGTGCATTGGCAGAATCAGTCGGCTGGCGGGCAACGCGGTATGGACGACCAGTTTGAGGCATCCGCCCTCCCAGGCGTGCCGGATCGCAGTCTCGGCCAGCGCCCGGGCAACGTTGGGGTGGTCCGTGACGCCCCGGGCGATCCACAGGTGCTTCAGGTGCGCCAGCGCGTCGCTCTCGATCAGCACCACGGCCATTCCGATCAGCCGGCCCGCCGATTCGACGATCCAGGCGTTCGTCGTGCCGGCGAATTCGAAATCGAAGAGGGTCCGCACGACTTCTGACGGTGCGGCGTCCGCTCGACCGTCCGCCGGGACCGGCGCATCGGACTCGAACCATCGCCTCAGATCCCCGATTTCGAAAGGCCGCACGCGAACGCTCGCCGAGCCACTTGAGCGTTGATCTTCCATTCAATCATCCTCCGGCAGGGCCATACGTCGTCGCGGGTAGTTGAACCGGTATCACGGATCCACGACGGCGATCGCCGGCCCGTCCGGGCGGCGCGGCCCGTCGGAGGGAAGCGATTCGTTCAGCAGCGGCGCGACCACCGTCGCCGCGACGCGCGGGGTCAGGATGCCCTCGTGGCCGCCGTCGTCGCCTGCGCGCTGCCGGTCCCGGGAGTAAGGGTGCATGTGAAGCCTGCCATAGGCGTGCGAGTCGGCCCCGTGCGGCGCGACGAACCCACCGTGCCCGGCCGCTTCGGAGTGGACGCCATCGACAGTGCCGAACAGGAACGTGCCGATCGCCAGCACCAGCGTATCCCGGTCGCTGTCGAACACGTCCGCCCTGCCGCGGACGTGTCGAAGGGCGACGGTCAGGTCGTAGCTTCGGGACAGGGCCGGGGCGAGCAGCACCAGTTCATCCACCCTCACATCCGGCGGCAGGTCTTCCAGCCCGTTGACCACCACGCCGGTGCCGGCGCTGTGGCCCACGAGTACGATCGGGGCCGCGGGCGAGTCGGCACGGATTTGGCGGATCCGCCCGGCGATGTGCCGGGCCTCGGCCCGCTGGCGATCGTGCGCCCATAGCGCCTCGATAGGTCCCATTCGTCCGTTCCAGTCCCACACCTCGACCTTTCCTTCATAGCCCGCGGCCCGAAGGCCTTTGAGCCAGCCGCGGTCGTCGTGACCAAAGCCGCCGATGCCGGGAACGTAGATCAGGGTGACTTGGCTGCCGAACGGCGCCGCGCTCGCTTGCATCGGCACGTTCGGGTCCGCGGCGCATCCCGACACGAGCAGCGCGATCAGGATCACGACCGCCTGCGCGGTATGCCGGAACGTCGAATCCATGAATGTGCGTCGATCGAATGCCACGGAAAACCTCCTCGACATATCTAGGCGCGCCGCCTGGACAACCGCGAACGACTTACACCGCAGGAGCCCAAGGCAAGCGGCGTTCCGACGATGTCTGCGGCCGGCGGGTCGCGTCCTAAGCACGGCACCAGGACGGAATTGGGGATCGTGATCGGCCACGAGGATTGGCAGGGCGGCAAGGGAGTGTCAGCGGTGCGGTGTCAACCGGCCGGCGCCAGCGCCGGCAGGCTGGCACGCGCGCCTGTTACGAGGTGACTCCTTAATGGGCGGACGGACTTGTGATGAGGGCGATCGGGTAGGTTCGCGGGCGTTGTCGTTCGGCGATGGCGGCCGTTAGAATACCCGGCCGACCATGTCGCGCCTGGTTTCTCGGATCCTTCTGTCGATCTCCCTGTTTCCGCTCGCTGGCGTCCTTTACGTGTTCGTCGTTGTCGCCGGGGAGTTTGCGCTGCGCGGCACGAGCGGGTACCGCGTCCGCGAGACGGAGTTGTTCCTTTGCAGCGATGTGTTCACCTGGCTCTTCATCGCGGCCTACTGGTTCATCCTCTGGCGGTCCAGCGTCCGGTGGAGTTCGCGGCGCGTGGTGAGCACGGCGATCTCCGTTCCGGCGGCGGTCATGGTCGGCGTCGTCATCGCGGCGATTGCCGCGGGCATCGTCCCGACCGGGGGCGACTGGAGCTTCGGCGCGTTCGTCGGTGGTGTGGTCGCGATCCTGCTCTGGCTGATCGCGACCGTCCTGCTCTGGCGCGAAACCGCCGCCGAGCGGGCGCAACGCCTGACCGCGTCCAGCCGGTCGACCGTCGCCTGCCCCACCTGCGGCTACAACCTCACCGGCCTGTCCGAAGCCCGCTGCCCCGAATGCGGCAGCCGCTTCACCCTTGACGAACTGATCGCCCTGCAACCCAAGGCCGAGGTGGAAATCGAATAGCGGGGCGTCACAAGACACGGTCTTGGAAAGTCCGTGTCTCATGGGGCCGCATATAGCTTTGTTCCAATCCGCCATCCTTTGATCATTTGCGGCTCCTGCTCCGGCTCCGGGGGGTAAGATGCCACCTGGGGCCGCTGGCAGCCCGTCGGATCGGTTGTCTCATCCTGTGGCAGGTGCGCCTCCGTCTGCGGGCGGCGAATCATGCCGGTGTGGCAAAGCATCCGGAGGGCGACCTGTTCGTCGCCTTGCGCCAATGCCCGTTCGAACACCTTGATGGCCTTGTCGGCCAACTCCAGCAACCGGACCCGGGCCGAGTTGGCGAGTTCCTGCTGCCAGAGGTGGTAAGCCGCCTGGAAGCGGGAGTCCGACTGCACCCATCGATAGACCGCGGCCCTCTCGACGCCCGCGCGCTGCGCCGCCGCGGCGAACGTCTCGCCTTCCCGCAGTGCCGCCAAGGCGGTCGCCTGTGCCTCGCTTAGCCCATCGTCTATTTCCCCGTTCCGCCGAACGACCTCCGACATGGCACCTCCTCGATTTGTACGGTATATGTTACGGTATTCGTCGGATGAGGGACTAGCAAGAGGAAAATGCAAATTTTCGCTTGTCGATTAAGTGCTCGCGGGGGCAGAGGTTAGACGAGGGGTGCGTTGGGGCGTGGATCATTGCGCGCCCGGCGCGAAACCGCCACGCGGTGATTCGGTGTTGCCGGCGAGATGGGAGGTTTTCGATGTCGGAACCGATTCGAATCTCGCTCGATCGGCCCGGCAGGAGCCCCGCCCTCCCCGGCTACCAGGTGTCGACCTTCCCGGTGCGGAGGCGAGGGCGAACGATGATCCATCAGTGCGGTGCGGGCCGGGTGGTCGGCGGTTGCGGATCGAACTCGGTCAGCACGAGCCCCAGGCGCACGACCTCGGTCGGCGGGGGGCGGACCTGCATGGGGCACTGGCGGGCGTATTCGGCCGGGGACATCCGCAGGAGGAACCGGCGGCCCTCGGCGCGGAAGAACTGCGGCGCCCACGCCGCGATCAGGCCGTCCGCCTCGGGGCCGGTCAGGCCGTAGCGGAGCAGCATCGCCCGCAGCTGCCCGGCGACGGCGGGTTCGCCGGTGAGGGCGGGGTCGGGATCGGCGCGGACGTAGCAGTCCCCGTCAAATGCCACTGCCCGGGCGCGGACCTGGCCGGCATGAACCTGGATGAAGAAGCCTTCGTGCTCCCGCAGGTCCGGCCGCGGCTGGGGCTCCATCCCGCGGAGCAGGATCTTGGGCTTGCCATCAATGTTATAGGTGGCTGGCTCGTCCCGAACGCTTGTGAGCCGGATGCGTCGGCCCGCGCTGGCCAATTCGGCGTCAACGGGAACCGGCGCACGCGTCGGCCCGTCGTAGTACAGGAACCGCTCCGTCTCGCCACGGTTGGCGACCCAGCAACTTGGGACCTCGCGCAGCCGTTCCCACCAACGGAAGTGCGGGTCCGCAGGCACGGTGGGCGGCGTCATCCACGGGAGACGAGTTGGGGTGACGATCAGGCTTTGCCAGCGGAGGCCTAGCCGGTAAATCCGGATTGGGACCATTCCCGAGGTTGGATAGAGCCGGTGGTTAGGCCGTAGCCAGGGATAGCCTTCCCGGCAATCGGCCAACGAGGCGATCGGCGGTGAATCGAAGTCGTCCACCGCGGGCCGCGTGGTCTTCGCTTGCACGCCCGGCGTGCGCGGAGGACGTGCAGTCGGTGGAAGCGGCATCCAGCCCGGATTCAGCGGTCGGCTCGTCTGACTGTCCGGCAAAACGCCAATCCCGAAGTCATCCGGTTTGGGATACGCGAACCAAGGCCGGCCCTCGCGGATCTGCACCTCCACGTCCGCGGCGAGCGGAACGTCGCTGGACAGGTGCATGACCGGCTTCGCGACCTCTGATGGATAGAGGAAGTAGGCGCCGAAGAAGCTCGATACCGGGTTCCCCGTGCGGTGAACGAACGGTGGGATCTCGTCCAGCACCGACTTGGCGAGTGCCATGTGCCCGTTGGCGTTCACCCAGACTGCCCATTCGGCGACTCGAAACTGGTATTGGTCGGGGGGCGGCCAGGAAACGAGCGCTCGCGCCGCCGCCTCTCGCTCCTCGGGCGTCGGGCCGCCGAGCATCATGGCTTGCAAGGTGTCGCGCACGGAGCGGTCAAGGGCAAGTGTCGGGTCATCGACAAGGTCGTGCTGGGCCCACCCGCCGTTGAAGTTGAGTGCGCGGCCCGACCGTTCCGTCGCGACGACGCCCGCAAGATCGATGGGCGGCTTCGTGTCCAGCGCCAGCGGAGCGGGAGACAGATAGAACCCGTCCGGCACGCCGACCGAATATGCCGGGTGGTGGAGGATGCCGACCGCGTCCGCCGCCGCGGCGCGAACGGCGGGGTGGGCGTCCCGCAGATGATCGATCAGGAGGGGCGCGGTTTCAGCATCCCGGCAAAGCCCGATCAGGCGGAGTTCCCAAACCAACAGGTTTTCATCCGTCTCGGTGGCCGCCGCGTGAACGAGCGATGGCAGGGCCGCGCGGCCGGTTCCCTCGACGAGCGATCTCAACGCGCTGAGGCGCTCCTTACCCGTCGGCAACTCGACGATCACGTGTGACAGCGCCTCCCGCCCCTGATCGGGGGAGAGTTCGACCGGCGAGTGGCGCCACGGGTCCCCTTTCGGTTGGTACCGGAACGCTGGCGCGCGCCTGCCGAGCGGCGATACCGGCGCCATGACACGCGCGACCCACCGCTGGCCGATCCGCTGCTGCCAGCCGAAGATCATGCAGAAGATGCTGACAATCGCCGCCGCGGCGATCGCGCGGTGTCGGCTATGGGTGTCGATCCCCCACACGTTGGCCCGGCGGCCGGTTCGGGGGACCAAAAGCAATCGCGCCAGTTGCCAGAAAACCGTCCACGCGATGAGCGCGGCCCACAGGACGACTGCCGTGTAGAACATGATGTCCGGCGCGGTCGGCGGCATCATGTAGGGCCGTGGCCAGTGGAATTCGTCCAGGAGCACCAAGGGCGGCTCCGGCAACAGCCGGGGCCAGCGGCTCAGGTAGGCGAGGGCGGCGGTGCCGAGCAGGGCGAGCGCGATCGTCGGCCAGCCGGTGGGGCGCAGGAGCCATCGCTGCCAAGGGCGGAGCGGCTGGCCCAGGCTCATCGTCCGCGGGTCGGCGGGATCGAACGGGCGGCCACATTCGGGGCAGCGAGAGGTCGGCAAGGCGCGCAGTGGGTAGCCGCAGGCAAGGCAGAAGGCGTTGTCGGTTGAGCGGGTCGAGTTCGGGTTGTCCACGAAACCCTCCCTGGAGGTGGAATTCTCATTGATCCTTCGACGCTCGGCAACCGTCGGGGTTCCCGCGATTCGGTGGCGCGACCAGCGGTCGGCGTTCGGGTGGCATGATGTATTCCTGTCCGTGGCGTTGAGCGCCCGAAATCACCACCGACAAGGCTACTTGTCCGTGCCACCCGGACAGGGCGTCTGAATGGGTGACGCGGCAATCGGCCGCGCAATTGGGCATTGGAGAATTTGCTTTGAATTTGCACTCGCGGGGCATTTGTATTGAGGGCGGGGGCGGAGTAGTCTAGCAGGGGACCGGGCAATCGCAGGCGGGCCGTTGCGGGAAGGAAGGCAACCGCGCAGGACCTGCGGAATGGACGGGCTGTGGTGTCGCGGGGTCGGGACCCGATGGAGCGGGCAATTGCGGGCGCGCGGGCCGCGGCGATTTTGGGCGAGTCGCCGGGCGGGCCGTGCAAGAAGTTGTTGAGCGCCGGGCGCGCGGGATGCGCGGGTGCGGCGGCCGTTCCCATCTCTCTCACCTCGTTTAACCATGCGATTGGCAAGATTGCGCAAACCGCCTCGTGGTGAGCGGGCCAATCCTGTCAGCCTGAGCGGACGCGAAGGATCTCGGCGCTGGTTGAGTCGCTTGACTCCGAGATCCTCCGCTGTCGCTCAGGATGACAAAGTTCTGCTGTCTCCAAGAGGAAAGGCTCTCGCAATTCCCCCTCACCCTGACCCTCTCCCGGAGGGAGTGGGGAGAAGAGAGGCGCCCGCTTGAAGAGCCGAGGTAATTCGCGAGTCGGTGCGGACCTCCCGTAGTGGGAATTTGGCGGGGCTTGGGTACATTACCGGGCCTTCGCGGGCCGCAGAGGCGGCGCAATCGGTACAAGTTGACGAGCGCGTGGAGTGCGGGGCGGGCGAGCAAAGAGGGCCGGCGATGGATCTGCAAGGAGCGTTTTCGTGATTTTCGACTCGCTGATGGGCATGTTCAGCATCGACATGGGCATCGATCTGGGCACCTGTAACACCCTGGTCTGCGTGAAAGGCGAGGGCATCGTCCTCAACGAGCCGAGCGTCGTCGCGGTCAAGAAGGGGACCAACCGCGTGCTGCAGGACGGCAACGCCGTCGGGCTCGTCGCCAAGGAAATGCTCGGCAAGACGCCCGGCTCGATCACCGCGATCCGCCCGCTGAAGGACGGCGTGATCAGCGATTTCGAGGTGACCGAGGCGATGCTCAGCTACTTCATCCGCCGCGTTCACGGCCGCAAGCATTTCATCGGCCCGCGGGTGGTCATCGCGATCCCATCGGGCATTACGGCCGTCGAGAAGCGGGCCGTGCTCGACAGTGCCGAGCGCGCCGGGGCGCGCCGCGTGTACCTCGTCGAGGAGCCCATGGCTGCCGCCATCGGGGCGGGCTTGCCGGTGACGGAACCTACCGCGAGCATGATCGTAGACATCGGCGGCGGGACGACCGAAGTCGCAATTATTTCGCTGGCCGACATCAGCGTCTGCCGGTCGGTCCGCACCGCGGGCGACGACTTCGACGAGTCGATCGTCAACCACATGAAGAAGACCTACAACATGGCCATCGGCGAGCAGATGGCCGAGCGGATCAAGATCGAGATCGGCTCCGCCGCCCCGTTTGCCGACGGCGAGCCGAGCATGGAAGTGAAGGGCCGCGACATGATCAGCGGTCTGCCGCGCAAGACGCTGATCACGGCGGAGGAAATCCGCGAGGCGCTGCAGGAGCCGGTGACGAACATCATCGAGGCGGTCACCCAGACGCTCGAACAGGCCGAGCCGGAACTGGCGGCCGACCTCGTGGACAACGGCATCACCATGGCCGGCGGCAGCTCGCTGCTCCGCGGCCTGACGACCGTCATCAGCAATGCCACCGGACTGGACGTCCGCCTGGCCGAGGACCCGCTCACCTGCGTCGCCCGCGGCACCAGCGTCTACCTCGAAAACCTGGAGCTGTGGAAGGACACGATGGAGAGTGATGAGGATGAGTTGTAGTTTGTCGTGGGTTGATTGTGGAACGTTGTTTGTCGTGGGTTGAGAGTTGTTGGTCGGGGGTGGATCGCTGACAACGTCGGGCTCGACCCACAACCCACAAAAATCAACCGACAACCATCCACGAACAACATTCAAGACACGGATGTCTTACCTTCGCGCCCAACACGTCTTTTATTTCCTGATGGCGGTCAGCGCGCTGACGGCGTTCGTGATTCCGCCGGAGTATGCGCGGCGGGTGTCGCCACAGGTGCAGTGGGTGTTTGCGCCGGTGTCGCGGCCGGTGGGGGCGCTGGCGGCGTCGATCAGCGACCGCGTGGCGCCCCCGGCGGCCAGCGACCACCGGGGCGAAGTCGCGGTGAAGATTGAAAACCAGCGCCTGCGGGCCGAGGTGGCGCTGTTGACGACGCAGCTCGACGAGATGCGCCGGCGGGACGCCGAACTGGCCAAGCTCGGGTCGGCCAAGGACAAATGCCGGATCTTCCCGGTCGTTGGCGGCGACTCGGGCACGCGGGAATCGCTGGCGCTGGGTGGATCGAGCTTCCAAGGGCTCAAGGACGACCAATGGGTCCTCTATGCCGGCGGCCTGGCGGGCCAGGTGAAGCGGGCGGGGCCGGCGGGGGCGCAGGTCCAGTTGATCACCGACCCGGGCACCCGAATCAAAATCCGGTTCGTTCGCTTCACGACGGCCAATGGCCAGACCACCTTCGAGCCGCTCGGCATTCCCGCCGTGCTGGCCCAGGGGGCCGGGAAGAACGCGATGGTGGTCAAAGCACTGTCGCTGGCCACCATCGGCTACAACCCGGACGGCAAGGCGCTCGAGGGAACCAGTAACGAGACGGTGCGGGAGGGGACGGATTACGCGGTCCTGTTCGACAGCGACTGCCCGCGCGATTTGCAGGGCAAGATGATCGGCCGCGTCACCCGCGTGATCCCGCGCCCCGACGCCCGGCTGTTCGCCGAGATCCGAATCGAACCCGACGAACGCCTCGCGAAACTGCGCGAGGTGATGGTGATGACCAAGGAGAACACCGTGGACGAATGACGAAATCCGAAGTTCGAATGACGAATGAAGAAGCCGACGTCCGGCTCTCGTTTCGTCATGCGAATCTCGCATTTCGGGTTTCGCGGAATCGCGCCATGCGTTGGCCCACTTATTTCATCCTCGCGTACGTGACGGTGGCGTTGCAGATCGCGCTGGCGCCGTACCTGAAATGGCACGGGGCGGCGCCGAACCTGGTGCTGCTGGCGGTGGTCTACATCGCCGTCAACGCGCCGCGGAACGCGGCACTGTTGGGGTGCTTTTGCCTGGGGTTCATGCAGGACCTGGTAACGCAGCAGCCGCCGGGGCTTTACGCGTTGTCGTACGGGCTGGTGGCGCTCTTCATCGTGGCGACGCAGCAGGTCGTTTACAAGGGGCACCCGCTGACGCACTTCACGCTGGCGCTGGTGGGGGCGCTGATGACGGCCGCCGTGCTGCTGGCGCATACGCTGGTGCGGCCCGCCTCGCCGCGGATCAAGGTCGGAGACCTGATCCTGCCGGCGCAGCGATTGTCGCCGACGCTCCTGCTCGAGGGGGCGCTCTACACCGCGCTGCTCGCGCCGTTCGTGCTGGCGCTGCTGGGCCGGGTCAGAGGGTTGTTCGCGTTCCAGCCAGTCCGAAGGAAAGGACGCCTTTGGTAGGAAAGGAGGGT
>DASXMX010000065.1:0-3259 GCA_036495445.1 Tepidisphaeraceae bacterium | reverse complement strand
ATCCCGAAGGGCAGGCACCGGGGCCTGCCCCTACAACGGGAGCCTCGCCCTCCCGTGGAAAAGGCGTCTGGACTAGCGGACCTTGTCGTCGTCCCCTTCATCCTCGGCCCGGCGCGGGGCGCCGATGGCGTCGGGGGCGCGGTCGAGGACCTTGTCGGCGACGCCGTATTCGACCGACTCCTCGGCGAAGAGCCACTTGTTGCGGTCGAAGTCGCGGTGAATCGTCTCGGCGGACTTGCCGGTGTACTCGGCCATGAGTTTATAAAGCCGGTCGCGCAGGCGGATCATGTGGGCGGCCTCGATGCCCAGGTCGGTGGCCGGCCCCTGCAGCACGCCGCCGATCAGCGGCTGGTGGAGCATCACCTGGCTGTTGGGCAGCACGTTCCGCTTGCCCTTGCTCCCCGCCGCGAGCAAGCACGCGCCCATGCTGGCGGCCATGCCGATGCAGGTGGTGGCGACGTCGCAGCGGAGGAACTTCATCGTGTCGATGATCCCCAGCCCCGCCGACACGCTGCCACCCGGCGAGTTGATGTAGAACTGAATGTCGGCCTTCGGGTCATCGTTGGAGAGAAACAGCATCTGCGCGATGATCGCGTTGGCCGATTCGTCGGTGACGGGCCCGCCGAGGATGATGATGCGGTCCTTGAGCAGCCGCGAGTAGATGTCGTAAGCCCGCTCGCCGCGGCCGGACTTTTCGATGACGATCGGGATGAGTTGGTTTTGAGCGCTCATGTCTTCTCTTTTCGTGGCACGGGCGTCTCGCCCGTGGCTCGTTAGCACGGGCGATGCGCCCGTGCCACGTAATCTCTGCGGCTGATCCGGTGCGCCGCCCCGGCCGGGCGAACACAAGGTTCGCCCCTACATTATTCCTTCGGCTTGCTCCCGTCGGCGGCGGCGATGGCGGCGGCGGCGGTGGAGTCCTCGCCGATCACCTCGTCGCACAAGCCGTACTCGACGGCCTGTTTGGCGTCGAAGAACCGGTCGCGCTCGCTGTCCTCGCGGACGCGGTCGGACGTCTGGCCGGTGCACTTGGCCAGGATGTTGATCAGCGTGTTCTTGGTCTTGAGGATTTCCTCGGCCTGGATTTCGATATCGGCCGTCTGCCCGTACACACCGCCGAACGGCTGGTGGATCATCACCTTGGCGTTGGGCAGGATGTACCGTTTGCCCTTCTTGCCCGCGGCGAAGACGACCGCCCCGCCGCTCTCGGCCCGGCCGATGCAGTAGGTGGCGATGTCGCAGGTGAGGAACTTCATGATGTCGTAGATCGCCAGCGTGTCATCCACCACTCCGCCGGGCGAGTTGATGTAGAGGTTGATGTCCTGGTCCTTCTTGACGCTCTGCAGGTAGAGCATCTGCATGATGATCCGGGACGCGCTGACGTGGTTGATTTCGCCGACGAGGAAGACGACCCGGTTTTCGAGCAGCATCTCCTCGAGGGTCATTTCGCGGTATCGGTTGTACCCGCCGGGCCCCGGCGGGCCGGGCATCGCCATCGGCATCGCCACCGGGCCCCGCCCGGGCACGAACGTCGGCAGGCCGGCCTCGGCCCCACCGCCCATGCCTGTCGCCGCGGCCGCCTGATTCACCAGGCTCGCCGCCACGCGGGGATCTCCATGTTTCAAGTCCAAATGTGCCATTCGTCTCCTCATTTCCAGCAAGAGTGCGGGATCGTACGCAAGGGCCACAACACGGTCAACGCGACCCCCGGCCCGCCACGTGGCCGATAACCGCCGCGGCCGCCGGGACGTCGGCGGTGGCTATGGCCGATGCGATTCCTCATCATCGCCGTCTTGATCCTGGGGCGGGCCGGGCGATACCGTCGGACCCATGCATGATGCGAACGAGCCTCTCGACGCCGTTACACCCACGTGTACATCCTGCAGCAGGGCGCATGGCGGCTCGCTGGGGCTCAGGGCACCCCGACCACCCATTCCTAGGTTTTCGCCCTCGCGCCGGCCCTGGCCCAATGCGAACGACCGCAACTCGGATTGGCGTCCCTGAGCGTTGAGCGGGTACACTGAATCCGTGCTCCCGGCGCTCATCCGCGACGTCCTGGACTTTTGCTATCCTTGCATCTGCGCCCATTGCAACAAACTATGTGAAAGTGGCGGGTTCCTTTGCGAGGCTTGCCTGAAGCAGTTGGTCGCGCTCGAGCAGAACCCGGCGTGCGAGGGATGCGGGGCGCCGCTGGCGTCGGCGGGCATGCCGTGCCCGTTTTGCTTGGACAAGGGGATTCGGAACTACCGGTGTGTGCTGCGCCTGGCGACGTTTGATGAACCGCTCAAGGGGCTGGTTCACCAGGTGAAGTATCACCGGCAGTGGGGGTTGGCCGAGCAGTTGGCCGGGCGGTTGCTGGCGCGGGAACCGGTGAAGACGCTGCTGACCGAGGTGGACGTGCTCGTGCCGGTGCCGCTCCATTTTTTCCGGCAATTTGCCCGCGGCTACAATCAGGCGGCTCTGCTGGCGCGGTGCGCGTCGAAGGCATCGGGCAAGCCGGTCGTTCGGCCGCTGAAACGCGTCCGGCACACCGAGTCGCAAACACAGATTCACTCCCGCAAACGACGGTTCGACAACCTGCGGAACGCGTTCAAGCTGACGGACGGCACCGCGGTGCGGGGCAAGCGCGTGCTGGTGGTCGACGACGTGATGACGACGGGGGCGACGCTGAAGGAGGTCGCCCGGGCCTTGCGAACCGCAAAACCTGCATCCCTCTCTGCGTTGGTGCTGGCCGTGGCGGACCCGAAGAACCGCAGATTCCAATCCATTTGACAGTAGGGGAACACGGCGTGTGCCCTCCACATGTAGGGGCGTACGGCCGTACGCCCAGGGCACACAGCCGTGTGCCCCTACTTCTGCCAGATGCGGACGTAGTCCACGTTCATCGTCGCTGGGAACGGCGTGCTGGCGTTCGGGGCGTTGTTGTGACCGCCGACGGCGAGGTCGAAGATCGGGAACATCGCCTCGGTGGGGATCAGGCTCTGGCTGGTTGTCGTCGCGTAGGCCGTGCCATCGAGATACCACGTGATGTGGTCCGGCTCCCAGTCGACCGCGAACGTGTGCCAGCCGGCTGACAGGTTCGTGCCGGCGGCGTCGCTGTGCTGCTGCTGGGCCCCGAGCCGGTGCACCGTGCCGTAGACGGCGGTCGGGTCGGTGTCATACATCTCCATGATGTCGATCTCGCCGTTATCGTCCTGATGGCTGGCGGGCAGCATCCAGAAGGCGGGCCACAGGCCGGCGCCGGCGGGCACCTGGATCC
>DASXMX010000064.1:0-1694 GCA_036495445.1 Tepidisphaeraceae bacterium | reverse complement strand
GCCCCGCCCGTGCGTTTCCGTAGCAGACAATACACGGGCGGGGCGGATCGTGCCACTTGGGAGTGCCGCGAGCCTTCTCTCCTATTTCTTATTCGCGTTCATTCGCGTCCATTCGCGGACCAATTTCCATTTCCTCTCATTGCTCCGACGCGTGCCACCGGCGGAGGGCCAGGTGCCCGGCGATGTTGACCGTGCCGAACATCGCCAACCCAAGCAGCGACGCCAAAAGGACCGCGGCGAACGCGAGGTCCATCCGGCTCTCGTGGATCGCGCTCACTACGCGCACGCCCAAACCTACCCGCCCCACGATCTGCCCGACGAGGAACTCCGCCACCACCGTCCCGATCACCGCCAGCCCCGCGGCGATCCGCAACCCGGTGAAGATGTTCGGCAACGCCGAGGGCAATCGCAGTTTCCACAGCGCCGCGATCGGGCGGGCGCCATAGAGGCGGAACAGATCGGCCAACGCCGGATCGGTCGACAGCAGTCCGGCCAGCGTGTTCGCGATCACCGGGAAGACCGAGACGATGAACGCGCAGACCACCACGGGTTGTAGCCCCACCCCGAGCCAGATGATCAGCATCGGCGCGATCGCGACGATCGGGACGGTCTGGAAGAACAGCGTGTATGGATAGAACGCCCGCCGCATCAGCGGCGAGGCGGAGAGGGCGATCGCGATTGCGATGCCGACGACCGCGCTCGCGATGAACCCCGCTAGCGCCGCCAGCGACGTCCATCCGAGCGACGGCAGGAGCTTGTCCCAGTCGTTCACGAACGACCGCAGCACCGCGGCGGGCCGCGGAAAGAGCCAGGGCGGCGCATCGGCCGCCTGCACCCATACGGCCCATACGACGATGGCCAGGACGAACACGCCGATGGGCGGCAGCACGCGTCGCGCAACGTTTCGTGCCGCAGTCATGCGCCTCCCCGTTCCAGCGCCTCATACAGCACGCGGCACTCCCCCGCGAACCGCGGCGTCGCCCGCAGCGCCCCGTCCCGTTCGGCCGGCAATTCGATCCGGTGATCCTCAACGATCCGTCCCGGCCTTGCTGAAAGCACGACCGCCCGCTCGGCCAGAAAGACCGCCTCGGACGTCGAGTGCGTCACGAAAATGACCGTCATCCCAGCGCTCGCCCACAACTGGCGAAGCTGTTCGTCAAGTCGTTGTCGCGTGATCTCGTCGAGGGCCGCGAAGGGTTCGTCCAGGAGGAGCACCTTCGGCCGGGTGACCATCGCCCGCGCCAGCGAGACGCGCATCCGCATCCCGCCGGAGAGTTGGTTGGGGTATCGATTGGCAGCCTCAGACAGTCCGACCTGTTCGATCGCGGCCCGGGCGGCGTCCATCCGCGAGCGCCGATCGACATGCGCCAGTTCCAACGGCAGCGCGACGTTCGCCAGCACGTTCCGCCACGGGAGCAGGTGGGCGTCCTGGAACACGTAGGCGAGGTCAGACCGTCCCATGGGGCCGGTCATTCGCACGCTGCCGCCCTGGGGCTGATCGAGCCCGGCGATGAGCCGCAGCAGCGTCGATTTCCCGCACCCGGATGGCCCGAGGATCGCCACGAACTCGCCGGCCGCGACGTCGAGCGACAGTCCGTCCAGCGCGACGACGCCGTTCTCGAAGGCCCGGCGGACGCCGCGGACTTCGATCCCGATTCCCATCGAGCGAACATGCTCCATCACACCCTGCATGA
>DASXMX010000063.1:0-6351 GCA_036495445.1 Tepidisphaeraceae bacterium | reverse complement strand
TTCTGGTCAGCCGATGGCGTCGAGGCGATCCTCGCCCTGCGCGGGCTATGGCTCAGCCAGGACGATCGCTGGCAAAAGTACTGGGAAAACCGCAGCGCGATTGTCAATTAACCGGGCGCGCCCTGTGTGGCGCACCCTGTGCCGCTCGATCTTTGGCTTATTCATCCCGATGAACAGGCGTGCGACGCGTTTCGCCGCCGGTTCGCGGGGATGCCGCGGGTGCGCGTGATTCAGGCTGCATATCCCGATCTGGAGCAGCACGATTGTTTCGTCACGGCCGGCAACGCGTTCGGGATCATGTCGGCCGGGATCGACGCCGCGGTCGTTCGCTTCTTCGGGCGCGAAATCATGCAACGGGTTCAATCGCGCATTCATGACGGATTTCTTGGCGAGCAACCGGTCGGCACCGCGTTCCTGGTCGAAACGGGGAACCCGCAGTATCCGTTTCTCTGCCACGCGCCGACGATGCGCGTGCCCGGGAGCATCGAGGGAACCGACAAGGTTTACGCGGCTACATGGGCCGCGTTTCTGGCGGTCAGCGCCCACCACGGTGCGGGCGGGCAGCCGATCAAGTCGCTGGTCCTTCCCGCCATGGGCACCGGGTTCGGCGGCATGTCGTTCGACGAGGCCGCGAGGCAGATGGCCGTCGCCTACGATCATTTCCTGCATCCGCCATACCGACTCGACTGGGACACCGTCGTACAACGCCACAAGGCGATCAGCTACGACGGCGAACGCCGGGTGGTGCGGTGATCCGAACGGATGCACCGGGGTGAGATCATCGCGCGGTTCCAGCACGCAGTTCAAGTCGGAAATTGAGCAATCGTTCAGAGCCGGACCGTGTCGGTCCAGGCTGGACCGAAGGTCCAGGGCTGACGCTTCGTTTTCGGAATGCGCCGCTGGTTGAAATGCCTCGGAACCTCCGGTTCCGACCGGGGCGGCACGCCCCGGCTCTGATCAAGAGACGGATTCCTGAAGACGGACACCGCGCATCAAACGCGCAGGCGGTATGGACAAACTGCCCACGAAGCGTCACCCTGAAAAGCCATGGTGAAACCACTGCACTTGGCTCGCCGACTCACGACGACGGCGGGCGCCGCAACCCGACTGTTTCTCATCGCTGGCGCGATGGCGATGCTCCTCGGCTCCGTTGCCCGGGCGGGGACGCATTACGACCTGTATCTGCTGGCCGGCCAGTCCAACATGGACGGCCGGGGCAAGGCGGCGGATCTGAAGCCCGAGAAGCGCGAAATCCCCGGCGCGATCATCTTCTACCGCAACCCACCCGCGGCGAGCGACGGGTGGAAGCCGCTGACGCCCGGCTACAGCGTCGCGCCGGGCTACAAGGGCCCGCTCCCCTCGCCCACGTTCGGGCCGGAGATCGGTTTCGCCATCGAGATGCGGAAGGACCGGCCCGACCACCCGATCGCGCTGATCAAGGGATCCAAGGGGGGCACCAGCCTGGCTCATGACTGGAAGCCCGGCGAAGCGGGCGAGCCGGAATCGCAGGGGCCGTGCTACCGCAACTTCATCGAGACCATCCACCTCGCCGGCAAGGACCTCGAGGCGCGTGGCGACACCTATACGCTCCGCGGCATCCTCTGGCACCAGGGCGAATCCGACGACAAGGCGACCGCCGACCAATACCAGCAGATGCTGACGACCTTCATCGCCCGCGTCCGCGGAGACTTGGGACAACCCGAGCTGCCGTTCGTCATCGGCGAAGTGTACGACAACGGCAAGCGCGGCCCCGTCCGCGCCGCCCAGCGTGCGACGGCCAAGGCCGTCCCGCACGTCGCCTTCATCCCGGCCGACGGAACGAAGACCTGGGACAACGGCACCCACTTCGACGCCGACAGCCAGCTCACGATCGGCGCGCGCTTCGCCGACTCGATGGCGAAGCTGATCGGGACGTAACGCGCGCGGCACCGTCGCGCATCCTATGTCGCAGAGTCGCACGTTCATCGCCGATGATTTCGAACAGGCACCCCGTGGACGGCGTCTCTTCGACCTTTGGCGTGCGAAGCAACCGCTGGAGAATCCGATCGGTTCATTCGAGGTGGACATGGACGCGCCACCCGACGAGGAACTGCTTCGTGAGGCTAACGAACTGGCCGCATTCGTTGCGGCCGAGTACGACGCGATCCTTGACGCGGTGTACGAACACTACTTGCAGTGTGCCGAAGACCGATGGTGGATGAAGAGCTGCGGGGTGCCGCGTCGGCTGCGGGTGGATCAGGTAAAGTGCTATCTTCGCAGCCGTTCGATCTCCGTGCGAAGAGACCCGCAGGGCGCCGTCCGCGGCACGATCTACATAAACCCTCAGTGGGAACCGGAGCATGGGATCGACCTGAGTGTCGTAAGTGGGCGTCTGATTCGTCCGCCGCTGTGAGGCTGTTTTCTCGGCAGCCGTGGGATTTCGGAGGGCGTTCCGTGAGAGAAGCGGGATCTCGTCCCATCCGCCTGGCCATGTGGTCCGGCCCGCGGAACATTTCGACGGCGATGATGCGGGCGTGGGGCAATCGGCCGGATACGGCGGTGGTCGATGAGCCGCTCTATGCCCATTACCTGCACGCGACCGCGCGCCAGCATCCCGGCCGCGACGAGGTGATCGCGGCAGGGCCGACGGACATTGCCGAGGCGATCGCCCGCCTGCTCGGTCCCGTGCCCGAAGGCAAGCGGGTCTTCTACCAGAAGCACATGACCCACCACCTGCTGCCGCACATCGATCGCGGATGGCTCGGGCAGGTTGCGAACTGCTTCCTGATCCGCGACCCGGCCGAGGTGCTCACGTCGCTGGTGAAGCACGTGCCCGACCTGACGCTCGCCGACACCGGCTTCCCGCAGCAGGCGGAGATTTTCGATCGGGTCCACGGGTGGACGGGCCGGGTCCCGCCCGTCATCGACGCGGCCGACGTGCTGCGCGACCCGCGGCGGATTCTCACGCTGCTGTGCGAAGCCGTCGGCGTCCAGTTCACCGACCGCATGCTCCACTGGGCCCCGGGCCTCCGCCCGACGGACGGCGTATGGGCGAAGTACTGGTACAAGGAGGTCGAAACGACCACTGGGTTTCGGCCGCATCGAACGAAGAACGAATCGGTGCCCGAACACTTGCGAGACGTGTTGCGCGAGTGTGAAGATTACTATCAGCGCCTTTATGTTCACCGGCTTGGGCAATAGCGCCGGGTGCCTGTTTGGGTTCTGGAGGGCGAGGATGCTCCAACAATTCGACCCGCGCAACCTCGACCTCCTGGTCAACATCAACGGCCGCCTGATCCACCGCGATCAGGCGGGCATCAGCCCGTTCGACTCGGCGGTGCAGGGAGGCGACGCGGTGTGGGAAGGGCTGCGGCTCTACTCGGGCAGGATCTTCCGCCTCCGTCAGCACCTGGACCGGCTGCGCAGCTCGGCGGTCGCGCTGGCGTTCGCCGAGGTCCCGTCGGACGCGCGGATCACCGACGAGATCCGCCGGACGCTTGCTGCCAACCAGATGACCGATGGCGTCCACATCCGCCTGACGCTCACCCGCGGCGTCAAGATCACCAGCGGGATGGACCCGCGCTTGAACCGTGCCGGCCCGACGCTGATCGTCCTGGCCGAGCACAAGCCGCCCGTCTACGACCAGCGGGCCGGCATCACGCTGATCACCAGCAGCGTCCGGCGGTTCCCGCCCGACTGCCTCGACCCCAAGATCCACCACTGCAACCTGATCCAGTCGATCCTCGCGAAGATCGAGGCCAGCCACGCCGGGGCGGATGATGCGGTGATGCTCGACCGCCAGGGCTTCGTCGCCGAGACCAACGCCACGCATCTGTTCCTGGTGGATGCCGAAGGCACGATCGCGACGCCCCGCGCCGTCGCCTGCCCGG
This sequence comes from Tepidisphaeraceae bacterium, assembly GCA_036495445.1. Classification (GTDB taxonomy): domain Bacteria; phylum Planctomycetota; class Phycisphaerae; order Tepidisphaerales; family Tepidisphaeraceae; genus DASXMX01. The sequence goes on along the minus strand of DASXMX010000063.1, from coordinate 2,482 downwards.
AGGGGATCACGCGGGCCGTGGTGTTGGAGCTTTGCCGAGCGAATGGCATCCCATGTGTGGAGCGGGACGTGAGCCTCGCTGAGTTCCATCGGGCCGCCGAGGTCTTTTGCACCGGGACGATGGGCGAGCTGGTCCCCGTCCGCGCCATCGACGGCCGGCCGATCGGCAGCGATGTTCCCGCTTCGGTCCCCGGCCCAGTCACGCGACGCCTGACCGACCTGTTCCGGGAGCTCACGGCGGCCGAGGGTGCGTTGGTCGTTTGAGGCGCTGTGAGATCGTGAAGGACCTTCGGAGCAGGACCTCGGGCCGGGCGACGTCGCGAAAGAAAACGGAGACAGGGCTCGTCGTCTATACGTACAGATGTGGTGGCGATTCCCTCATAACCCGACGGCGTACGACGACGACTGGGAAGACCAGCCCGCCCAAGGCTCGCTCTTCAAATGGGGCCTGGGCCTCCTCGCGCCGCTCCTGCTGGCTGGCTATGGCGTTCACGCGATTGCGACGCGGCAAGCCACCTTCGGCGGACAGGTCTCGACGAGTCTCGCCGGCGCGAACGCGTTCGCCTTCGGCGCCGCATGGCTTTCCGCCGGGCTGTTCCTGCATTGCCATTATTTTTGGGGCAACATTTACGATCAGGCGTGGCCCGCCGTGCTCGGCAAGATCCTCTCAGCCTGCGGCTTCATTGCCGGCCTCGGATGCGTCCTGATTCACAACGGCATTTTCGGCAAGTGATAATGCAAGGCGGAGGCGCTCAACCGATGTGGTATGGAGTCCATCCCCGCGCATTTGACAAGGCCCCGGGTTCAAGCGAACCTGACCGCGGAATCCCTGCCAACGGAGCGATATCGTGATAGCCCTTGCCCTGACGCTCGCCCTGCTGCCGACCAAGCCGCCACACGGCGGGCCGACCGATGTTTCGACGGCCGCGGCCACGCAATCTTCGAACACGGCCGCACAGCCTTCGGAGCAATCCGATTCGAAGAAGCAGTCTGCGATCTCTGTCCACCGCGGCTCGCTCCACAACGCCGTGGAGGCGCAGGGGTATTTCGAGCCCACTGACCCTTCCGATATCCGCATCCGGCCGAAGGTTTATTCCGGGGAGCTGGCGATCAAATCGATCGCCGCGAACGGGTCGGCGGTGAAGAAGGGTGACGTGATCCTCGAGATCGACCCGTCCACGATCGACAAGCAGCTCGCCGCGGTGGAGAACGAAGTCGCGGCGGCCCATGCGAACCTGGCCAAGGCCCAAGCGGACGAGCGGATCGGCAGGGAGCAGGACGAGCTGGCGCTGAAGATGCAGACCGAAGCGACCCAGCGCGCCGACGACGAGGTCAAATGGTTCCACGACATCGACGGCCCGAACCTCCTGCTGCAGAACGATCAGGGCTTGAAGAACGTCAAGGCGAACCTGGATGACCAGCAGGACGAGCTGAACGAGTTGAAGAAGATGTACAAGTCGGACGACCTAACGACCGACACTGCCGACATCGTCGTGAAGCGGGCCGTCCGCAGCCTGGAGAACGCGAAGGTTTCGTTGAAGATCACGACGGACAACGCGCAGAAGATGAAGGAGTACGTCTATCCCGCCCGTAAGGAGAGCGTGCTGGAGGCGGCGAAACAGGCCGAGCAGCAATTGGAAGCATTGAAGGCCGCCCAGGCTCAATCCAAGGTTCTGCGCGAGACGGCCCTGGCCACCGCCACGGCCAGCTCCAAGGCGGCCGACGAGCACGTGGCCGATCTCAAGGCCGACAAGGAGAAGTTGACCGTCCGCGCGCCGGCCGACGGCGTCGTCCTCTACGGGCAGTTCGCCGGCGGCGCGTTCCAGAACGTCGACGAGCGGAACTACCGCCCCGGCGAGCGCCTCGCCGCCCAGCAGCCGGTGTTGACCGTCTACACCCCCGGCAAGCTCCGCCTGCACCTCGATCTGCCCGAGGCCAAGTTCTTCGAGGTCAGCGCCGGCTCTAAAGCGACGATCAAGCCGGTCGCATTCGAGAACGCGAAGTTTGAGGGGACTTGCGACCGTGCCCCGGGCATTCCGGTGAACACGCAGCAGGGCCCCGTCTACCCGCTCACGATCTCGTGCGCCGAGGTCGATCCGAAGTTCGTCCCCGGCATGCGGGCCAACGCCCGCATCGAGACGCCCGCCGCCGAGATGGCGATCCTCGTGCCCAATTCCGCCGTCGCCGAGGGCCACGTCTGGGTGAAGACCGACGACGGCGTCGAACGGCGCGACGTGGTCGTCGGCAAGTCCGATGGCAAGCAGACCGAGATCAAACGCGGCCTGAATGACGGGGATGAGATCCTCGTCGAGGCACAGAAATGAAGCGGCCGATCGCGATCTTCGTTCTGCTATTGATGGTCGCCCCCGCGTTGTCGCTCGCGGACCAGACGCCTTCCACCCAGCCGGCCCGATACACAAAGGCCGAGTTGGAGAAGTCCATCGCCCGCGGCGTCGAGTTCCTCGTGAACGACCAACGGCCCG
>DASXMX010000062.1:0-7886 GCA_036495445.1 Tepidisphaeraceae bacterium | reverse complement strand
AATACCGCGAAACGCACTCGTCCGGCGGGCCGTCGAACTCGACCCGCCCGTGCGACAACAGGATCGCGCGGCCGCACAACCGGCGGACCAGTTGCATGTCGTGCGAGACGAACAGCATCGTGACGCCCGCGGCCAGCATCTGCTCGATCCGCTTGACACACTTCTGCTGGAAGAAGACGTCGCCGACGCTCAACGCCTCGTCGACGATGAAGATCTCCGGGTCGAAGCAGGCGAACATGCTGAACGAGAGGCGGACGAGCATCCCGCTGCTATAGAGCCGCACCGGACGGTCGAAGAACCCCCCGTCCAGGTCGGCGAACGATTCGATCTGCCGCATGCGCTCGGTCGCGTACTCGGCGGGAAAGCCGAGCAGGCGGGCGCTGTTGATCACGTTTTGCCGGCCGGTCAGTTCGCTGTTCAGCCCCGTGCCCAGTTCCAGCAGGCTCAGCACGCGGCCGCGGCCGTTCACCTGGCCACTGGTCGGGTACATGGCGCCGCTGAGGATCTTGAGCAGCGTGCTTTTGCCCGACCCGTTGACGCCGATGATCCCCAGCGACTCGCCCCGCCGGACGTCGAAGCTCACATCCCGCAGCGCCCAAAAATCCTCGTGCCGCACGGCCCGGCCGAGCGTCAGCCATTCCGTCAGCCGGCCCCATGATTTGGGATAAAGCCGAAACGATTTGCCCAGTCGGCTAACCTGAATAAGCGGTTCGGCCTGCGGCATCGCCGCCGGGCGGACGGGATCGAGCGTGGCGGCCGCGGAGGAGGAACTTGATGACAAGGATTGATTCACGTTGATGCAATTGACCGCAGGTCGGCTGGGCGAAATGCCTGGCGCCAAGCTAAGCGGGTTTGCGGCGGGGTTCAAGCGGCCGCCGCTCGCGCCGAACCGAGTCGCCGCGACGCGAGTGGTACCGGGGTCTGCCGAATTCCATATTGTCCGATAATTGTGACACGGCAACATCGCAGGCTGGGCAATTGCGCGGCCCGGCGGCCCCCAGCCCACAATGAAATACCCAAAACTCGGGCTACACCCATTGCCAAATCTCGAAAGCGCGTTCATTTTACGGAATATTCATGTACCCGGCGGAACTGTAACGTCGGGGACGTGGAATGGTGGTGCAGGAAAACGGCAAGGAGCAAGAAACGGAAGTGATGATGTTTCGATCGATTGCGCAAAACTCCCTGCCGTTGGTCGGCCAAGCGGGTCGGCCTGAACACCACTCGTCGCAGGCCCCGTCGCTCAATGTCATTGCGCCGCCGGCGCCGTCCGAGATGAAACCTAATCTGCTCAATCGGTTCCGCCAACGGGTGCAGGGCATCGGCGGCTTAATCCGCCGCGTCAGCGGTCGGGCCGCGTCGGTGGATCAGTGGAAGCTTGCCGCGCGGGCAATCACCGCCCACGCCTGGCCTGGGCGACGCCGAACGGCGCGATTCGTCCTGGTTCTGTCCCAAGGGCGGACGGGCAGCACGCTGATCCTTCGAATGCTGAACGCAACCCCGGGCATTCACTTGAGCGGCGAGAACGATCGGGCGTTCGACCACCTCAAGGCGTTCGCCGGCTGTTTCGACCGGGCGCAGTCGAACTTCCACACCGATTTCTTCCGACTCGCGTGGCAGGTCCCCTGCGACCAGGCTGCAATCCTCGCCAAGCTGCGCGCGTTCGCGTTGGACCTGTACAACCCCCGGGGCCGCTATAAGGTCGTGGGCTTCAAAGAGATTCGCTACGGCCGGCCGGAGACCGATCCCGATCTGGCTGAAGACCTGGCTTTCTTCCGCGGGCTGTTCCCCACGCTTCGCGTGATCTTCAGCGTCCGCCAGACCGAGGATTGCGCCAAGTCGCTCTGGTGGGCCGCCGACCCGAAGGCATCGGCCTCGACGCTCGAGCGGATTCGCGACAGCTTCCAGTCGTACTACGACGCCCACCGGGACCACTGCTACTGGATGCCGTACGAGGAACTGAAGCACGGTTCGGCGGTGCTGCGGGGGATGTTCGACTTCCTCGGCGTGCCGTTCACCGAGTCGGCGGCCAGGGAACTGGACATCCGGATGCGCGAATGACACCGGCATTCGCCGCCGCCGATCGCTCTTCGCGCGTGACCGTACGCCGAACCGGAGAGGCACTGCGGCGATTCAGGAGTAAACTGGGGGCATGCCTATCGAAGCGGAGGGCCGGCGGACGTTCGTCCGGCGTGAAAACATCGGGCTGCAGGCGGCGGGTTTCATTGCCGGCTCGCGGGCGATGTGCTGGGGGCCGACACGGGGGCAGCGGACGACCGGATCGTGAAGACCAGGTCTCCGGTTTTCTTCTGGTGGTCGAACGGCGCGCCGCCGTCGTCTTTGCGGTCGGGGCCGATGCTGTAGATGAGACATTCGTCGCCGCGGACGCTGAGCTTCAGCGGCCCGCCATCGAACGGGTCGATCGGCACGTCGTCGAGGTACTGCGGGACGAGCGCGTCGAGGCTGGCGGGAAACGAGCCGTGGTCGAGCCGGTAGCGGTCGGCGGCCAGGCCCGTCCAAGCGGCGGCGTGAAGCGCCTGCCCCTCCGCCGCCTGCAGCAGGAAACGGTCAAGGGCCGGCATGATGATCGTCGTCAACAATCCGTGGCCCGCCGCACTGCGGGCGGCCTCCCGGTCCTGGTCCGTTGTCCGAACGAACGGGCCTTCGGCTTTCGCCTGGCAGGATTCGATGTACTGCTGATACGCCCGCACGTCCGAGGGCATGACGAACACCCGCATCAGGAGCGACAATGGCGGAAGAGCCGCCACGTCCGCGCCGGCCTGGCCCTCCATGGAACCGACGAGCTGCTGGACGGTAAGGCGGCCGGCCGCCAGGTCGCTGAAGACGGAGAGCCCGAACGCTTCCTCCCCTTGCAAACTGCGGCGCGTGGACCGGGCGACTGAGGCGGGATCGCCGATGTGCAGCTCACCCAATTCGCCCGATTGACGGACGTGCGGCAGCACGTCCTCCAACACCTCGATTCCCAGGCCATCCAATGCGATCCCAACCAGTTGGGAGACGATGATCGGCTCGCTGCCGGCGGCCCGGGCGAGGCGGAACAGGGCGTTGACCTCCGCGATCGCCGTTCCGCTGTCGCCCGTCGCACTCGCATGCCGCGCGTCGAGGCTCAACAACCGCCCGGCACTGCGGATCCGACTCAACTCCGGCAGGAGCATGGTGATGCTGGGCCGGGCGTAATCGTGTTCGAACCGGCACACCGGCATCGCGGTCGCCTCGCGGAGCAGGCGGAGCGTCGCCGCGTGGCGGGCCAGCAGTTGGGCGACGGACGGGCCTCTCAGGTCCGGCCGGTCAGCCTCCAGCGGCGAGCCCGCATCGGACAGCGTTTTGTCCGCCTGCATGCGGGCGAACGCCTTCTCGTAAAGCACGGCGGCGTTGCGATCGTCCTCGACCTGCGGCGGCGCAACCGACAGGAGCAACGCCCCGGCCTCGGTCCGCAGGTTTGCCGCCTCGGCCCGGACGGCCAGGTCCATGTTCCAGAGCGTCATCGTGTCGATCGCGATGACGGCGGCCAGCCCCAAGGCAAGCCGCCCGGCCGGCCACGACGCCGCGGCCCTCGGCATCCCGGGATCCGGCCGCCGGGCCGCGCGCACGAGGATGACGATCGCGCCGATCAGGCAGGCGATGAACAGCGACAGGCAATAGGCAAACCAGTTTTCCTCCAGCCCCGCGCCGAACTTCAGTTGAGCCGAGACCGCGACGAACGAGCCGAAGAACAGCACCATCGCCGCGACCGCGAGGAACAGCAGCACGCCCGCCCGCCTTCGGCGGCGCAGCCGCGCCGCAACCGCGGCCCACATCGCCACCCACAGCCACGCGATCGCCAATCCTTCGACCCACAGCAGGCCATAGCTCATCGGGCATCTCCAACAAACGGTGAACGTTGCGCCGCCCGCAGCGACGTTGTCCCGCCGCCATCGACGGCGGGCATTGGCAACAGCTCGCGCCGATACGCAGACGCGAGCGTGATGCGGCTCGCCTCGTCCGGCGTGAGGTCGGGGGAGACCTGTCGCAACAGTTCCGCGGTCGCACGGACCGCCGGGATGGACGGCGCGGCCGTCGGCGGAACGAAGAACGACGTCGTCGAGGAGGCGACGCGCGACAAGGTCAACCCGATCAACACGAGCGCGGCCCACCCGACAAGGTCGGCCCTCACAAGCCATGGCCGGCCGGCCGGCGCGGTGGGCTCGGACAAGGCGCGGCGGACGCCGCTCGTCACCCGCTCGCGAAACCGGGCGGTCGGTTCCGGGCCGGGGCGGCCTCGCAGCGCCCGCTCCAACGCGGCGATGCGATCGTCATACGAGTCGCCTTTCATGAGCGGTCCTCCAGGCATCGCCGGAGCTTCTCGATCGCGTAGCGGTATCGGCTCGCGGCGGTGTTGGGGCTGATCCGCAGCACCTCCGCGATCTGCGCGAATGTGAGGGCTGCGTCCACTTTCAACAGAATGACCTCCCGCTGCTCCGGCGGCAGCGTCGCCAGGGCGTCGGCCAACCGGTCGTCCACTGCCATTTCGGGTGGCCCAACCGCCTCGTCCCGCATCGCGGCGATCCGCTCCAGGTGCCGCCGCTCGGTACGGCGGCGCTCCAGCCGGGCGGCGATCGCGTGCCGCAGGCTGGCGAAGACGTACGCGTCCAAGTCCTCGACGCGCCTCAGCTTCTCCCGGCGGCGCGCCAGCGCGACGAACACGTCATGGACGACGTCCTCGGCTTCGCCCGCGCCCCCGCCAAGCATCGCCGCGGCGACGCGCAGCAGCGGGCGGGCCAGCCGCGCGTAGAGCGCCGCATAAGCGGCCGGGTCGCCCGCCGCCAGCGATTCTGCAATCCCCACGTTCGCCGGCGGGTCCGAGTCCATAAGCGCCCGTTCACTCCAATGGAGAGACGAAGCCGACCGATTTGTCTATCGCACGCCCGATTTCCGCCTTGCCCGGGCGGCTTCAGTATCCTGCGATGGACCCCGCGGGCCAAACGGGTCATCGAACCCGGCGCGCCACCTCTTTGCCCATTGGCCTGACAGGCAGGCGTTTCAGACGTAAACTGGACGCATGGTCGCCGGAACGTTGCTGGGGCGGGCGGAATCGGTGGATCCGACGCTCGGGAGCCTGGTCACGGTCCTCACGTGCGCGGGGATCGTGCTGGGCGTCGCCGTCGCCGCGTCGATCCCGGTGATGATCGCCTGGTCCCGCCGGCACCGGCGGGCCGATTGGGTCATCACGCTGGCGATCCTCTGGGGCGTGCTGACCGTCGTCAGCGTCGCCTCGTTCGTCTTGAAGGAGATGAAGTATTCGCACGAGCACGTGCTTGCGATCGAGAGCGGCTACTTCGACCCGAACGACGTCAGCGACGCGCCCCCGCCGCCGCTGACGATGTGGGCCATCCTGGGGGTCGGATACCTCGCCCTGCTCGCCTGGCCGCTGCTGCGCCGCCCCGCGACAGTCATCGGGGACGGCCCCGGTTAGGTGAATCCCCGATTGAGCGGGTGCGATCCGTCTGATTTCATGCCGACGGCCTGGCCGATGGGAGTTTGTGCCATCGCCTCGATGGGTATCTTGGATTTCCCCCGCTCCCGGTACGCCGGGAGAGGGCTGGGGTGAGGGTTCACCGCGCGATGTTGCTGTGCTGAGCAACGATGCTTGCGCGGCCAACCCCCACCCTACCCTCCCCCGGAGTACCGGGAGAGGGAAAGAGGGGTGCCAAGCCTACGATTGAGAAGAGGATAGAATACACGATGTCCCTGCGCCTGCCGATTTACCTCGACTACAACGCCACGACGCCCGTCGATCCCCGCGTGTTTGAGACGATGCGTCCGTACTTCACGGAGACGTTCGGCAACGCGGCGAGCACAAGCCACGCGTTCGGCCGCGTGGCGCAGGATGCGGTCGTCCGCGCGCGGAACCAGGTGGCGGCCCTGTTTAACGTCGAACGGGACGAACGCCAGGGTGCCCGCGAGATCATCTGGACCAGCGGCGCAACCGAGAGCAACAACCTCGCGATCAAGGGCGTCGCGGCGACGTATCGCGGCAAAGGCCGGCACATCATCACCCAGGCGACCGAGCACAAGGCCGTGCTCGATCCGTGCCAGCGGCTGGAATCAGAAGGATTCGAAGTCACCTGGCTGCCGACCAACCGCTATGGCCGGGTTTGCGCCGAGCAGGTGGCCGAGGCGATCCGCCCGGACACGATCCTCGTCTCGATCATGGTCGCGAACAACGAGACGGGGACGATCCAGCCGATCCACGACATCGGCGCCGTCTGCCGGGCCCGCGGCGTCTTCTTGCACACCGACGCGACGCAGGCCGTGGGCAAGGCGCCGATCGACGTCGAGGCCGACGCGATCGACCTGCTGAGCCTCTCGGCCCACAAGCTCTACGGCCCGAAGGGATGCGGCGCGCTGTTCGTCCGCCGCAAGGGGCCGCGCGTGCGACTCGCCGCCTTGCTGGACGGCGGCGGGCACGAGCGGGGCTACCGCTCGGGCACGCTCAACGTCCCCGGCATTGTGGGTCTGGGCGCCGCGTGCGAGATCGCCCGCGAAGAGATGCCCGCCGAGTCGCGCCGCCTGGCCGCCCTGCGGGACAAGCTCGAATCGAGAATCCTGTCGAGCCTCGAACGCGTCTTCGTGAACGGCGACACCTTCCATCGACTGCCGAACGTCAGCAACCTGTCCTTCGCCGACGCGGATGGGAGTTCGATCCTCCGCGGCCTCGATGACATCGCGGTGAGTTCGGGCTCCGCCTGCACCAGCGCCAGCCTGCAGGCCAGCCACGTCCTGCGGGCGATGGGGCTCAGCGACGACCTGGCCTACAACTCGATCCGCTTCAGCCTCGGCCGGTTCACCACCGACGCGGAGGTCGACTACGCGGCCGAGAAGGTGATCCGCCTCGTCCGCGCCCTCCGCGGCATCGGCGTGTCAGCCGGCGAGTGCAACGTCTCCTGCGGGTGAAATGTGGCACAGCCGCCCTCGGCTGTGGTCCGCCGACAGGCGGACATCGGATTTCGACCTGCGGTCGAACACAGCCGAGGGCGGCTGTGCCACAAGCAATCCCTCACCTTCGGCGTCATCAATGCCGATATCGCCCTGCATGGGCGCTGCTGCGGCACGTTGGTCGAACCTCGCGATCGTCCGGGCCTCGTCCGGTAAACGGCTTTGGCTTGCCGCGGCCGGCATCGCGATCTTCATCGCGACGGTCTGGACCGCGCATGCTTTGGGCTCACGTGAGGAGAACCGCGAGCCCGGGTTCGGGCTGGATTTCATCGCGTTTTACACCGCCGGCACGTTCGTCCGCGAAGGCCGGCTCGGGGATCTGTACAGCCTCGACGCCGTCCACCAGTTCCAGCGGGAACTGGCCGCGGCCAATCACTTCGACATCGGCCGCGCCTGCGGGCCGTGGTGGAACCCACCGTTCTACGCACTGGTGTTCGGGCCACTGTCGCGGCTCCCCTATCCGACCGCGGCGGGGATCTGGATCGCGTTCAACCTGGCCTGCTTCGCGGCCGCGTGCGTCTTGCTCTGTCGAATGCTTCCGGCTGAGACGGGCTGGCGCTCGCGGGCACTCGCGCCGGTTCTGATCGTCCTCTCAGCGCCGTTCATCCTTGCGGTGAGCCACGCGCAGAACACCTGTACTTCGCTGCTGCTGCTGACCGCGACCGTCACGCTCTGGCGCTCACGCCGGGCGTTCCTCGCCGGGGTGGTGGGCGGGTTGATGTTCTACAAGCCCCAAGTCGCCACCGTCCTCGCGGCGGTGCTCGTGATCGACCTGGGATGGCGCGCCGTCGCCGGCTACGCGATCACCGGCTCCGCCCTCCTGCTGACGAACCTGATCGCCCTCCCCGGCACGCTGGTTGACTACGTCCACCGGCTCCCCAAGAACGTCC
>DASXMX010000061.1:0-13836 GCA_036495445.1 Tepidisphaeraceae bacterium | reverse complement strand
GCGGTTTGGCACCTCGATGTCGGCCCATCGCATCCTGGGGCTGAAGGCGGTCCCAAGGGTTTGGCTGTTCGCCAATTAAAGCGGTACGCGAGCTGGGTTCAGACCGGCGTGAGCCAGGTCGGTCCCTATCTGCTGTGGGCGTGGGAACCTTGACGGCGCCTCTTCCATAGTACGAGAGGATTTGGAAGGACGGACCCCTGGTGTACCAGTTGTCGCGCTAGCGGCACGGCTGGGTAGCTATGTCCGGAACGGATAAACGCTGAAAGCATCTAAGCGTGAAGCCTACGCCAAGACGAGGGTTCCATGCGGGACTTCGGTCCCGCGGCAGACCCCGGGTAGACCACCCGGTTGATAGGCCGGAGCTGTACGGGCCGAGAGGCCTTGAGGTTACCGGTACTAACGGTCGACAGCTTGACCCCTTTTATCGATCATCGTTGCAACCGCCAAAACGGCGTGCTCGACGAACAGGTCGCGGAAGGCGGTTCGGCTGTGGAGCTCAAGACAACCCCTCCGTTGCAACGCAACGGGCGGGAAGACAGAGAACACACAGCGTCGAACGCTTTGAACCTCGTGATTCACGAATCAAGACGCGCGGCCCGCCGGGCCGGAAACGGCCCGGCGGCGCCTTGGTTGGTGGCTACATTGGCAGGGCCACACCCGTTCCCATCCCGAACACGGCCGTTAAGCCTGCCAAGCCGATGATACTGCCTCCGCGGGAAAGTAGGTCACCGCCAGCCTTTTCAAACCAAGCCCCGACCTCTCCAGCCAGAGAGGTCGGGGCTTTTTTGTTGCGCTAAAGGTGATGCAATGAGCCGCAGCAGGTAGTATCCCATGCGATGGCCGTGCCTTCTAGATGGCATGTTGAGAGAACGCAGCCGAAGTCGTCGGCCGTTCTTTCGTTTGATCGGGGAACGCTGCTTTTGTCGGCCGGCTCTGATCCCGAGGTCTCGTCACTTCTCCGCTCTCGTGGTTGGACTTGGGATTCGCGGGTACGAGCCTGGCGGCGACTTGCGATCGACTACCGGGATGTACGGAAGGAACTTCGCGCAAGATGGGGCGGCGGGTTCGTTGATTCGGTCGCGGCCCCCGCGCGAGTGACTTGGCCTTCGTCTGACCTGCCGTCGTTGCGGGAAGATCAGGCCCAAGCGCTCGCCGCCTGGCGGGCAGCCCGCGGCCGCGGTCTTTTGGTCATGCCGACTGGGACCGGGAAGACTGAGGTCGCGTTGGCGGCCATGGCGCGCACGAAGATCTCGACACTGATCGTCGCGCCGGTGCGCGACCTGATGCACCAGTGGCATCAACGGATTCTCCGCCGTCTCGGATACGACGCGGGAATCGTCGGCGATTCGCTGTTCAATCTCCGCCCGGTCACGGTGACGACTTACGACAGCGCCTATCTCCATATGGCCGAGATGGGAGACCGCTTCGGCCTGATCGTCTTCGACGAAGCCCACCACCTGCCCGGCCGCAGCTTTCGCGACGCGGCGAACTTCTGCGCCGCGCCGTTCCGCATGGGACTGACCGCCACGCCCGAACGATCCGACGGGCGCGAAGCGGACCTGGAAAGCCTGATCGGCCCGACGGTCTATCGGCAGGAGATCGCCCACGCCCGCGGGCGGTCGCTGGCCGAATTCGACGTCGTGCGGATCCCGGTGAAACTCGACGAGCGGGAACAGGCGAGTTACGACGCCGCCGGCGCGATCGTCCGTGGTTTTCTCTCTGCGAAGCGCGCGGAGGGCCAGACGAAGTACACTTGGCAGGACCTGTGCGCCGAGTCGGGAAAAGATCCCGCCGCTCGACGAGCACAGAATGCCTATTACCTTCGCAAGAGCATCGAGGATCGGGCCTCGGAGAAGCTGCGCGTCCTGGAAGATCTCTTTCGCCTCCATGCTGGGGAGCGGGTGATCGTCTTCGCCGGATCCAACGCGATGGCGATGGACGTCTCTCGCCGGTTTCTCGTCCCGACGCTGCTCAGCCACTCGCGGAAGAAGGAACGGCGGGCCGTGCTCGAAGGATTTGCGTCGGGCACATTCCCGGTGCTGGTTGCAAACCGGGTGCTCGACGAAGGCGTCGATGTCCCGGCCGCAAAAGTGGCTGTCGTGCTCGGCGGGCAGGCCTCCACCCGGCAGGCCAAGCAGCGGCTCGGCCGCATCCTCCGCAAATCCGGTGCGGCCAAGGCGGTGCTTTACGAGGTCGTCTGCCAGGACACCAACGACGAGGAGCGGTCGCGGAAGCGCCGGCGCAGCGACGCGTTCAAACGGGTCCGGCGGAAGATCAAGGCTTGAATTCCCGGTGCTGCGCAGCGAGCACGCCATCATCGAATTCAAAGGCGGCCGGGCGGTCCCGGACCGGCTCACGCGGACGCGGCACGCGCATTACGTCGAGCATGCGGAGCGGATGCTCGCGGTTTACCGATCGGGCATCCGCTCGACGCGTCGGGAACTGCACCGGTCGGTTCAGAATCTTCTCACCGCCGAACCGGATTGCGACCGGCGTCGGGTCGCGGCGTTCTGCAAGTTGCTGGACGACCGCGCCACGTTCGACCGCGACGCGCGCGGCAGGGCGGCCGCGTTGCGGCTGCGGGTCTTCACTCTGGCCGCGAAACATCATCCGTTGGTGACGAATCCCACGCGCGTGTTTGAGCGGGCCGAGCATGAGGTGAAGAACCAGATCGCGGCCGAAGTCGGGATGACCTGGCCGCAACTCGCGGCCGCGCTGTACGCGGACGTGATCGACGCCCAACCGCTCAAATCGTTTGAAGGATACGCGGGCGGGCAGGCGTTGCTGGCGCGATACAACGTGGCGCAGTTGCAGGCGTGTCTCTATCGCGCCGAATCGATGTCGATCACGGCGTCACGGGACTTCAAGACCATCGTGCGGTATGCGAAACTTGCCCGGCTGCTGCACACGATCCGCCGAACCGGGCCGGAGTCGTATCGGATCGACCTCGACGGCCCGGCGTCCGCGCTGGGCGCGGGCCGCCGGTATGGCGTGAATTTCGCGCGGTTCCTCCCGGCGTTGTTGGCGTGCGACGGGTGGACGATGCGCGCGACCGTCGGCACCCCGTGGGGTGGCACGGCTGCGCTGGCCTGCTCGTCGGCGGATGGATGGACGAGTCATCTCCCACCGCCTGAAGAGTTCGATTCGAGCGTCGAGGAGGCGTTCGCGGCCGCGTTCGGCCCCGAGCGAGCCGGTTGGCGGCTGACGCGCGAGGGGGCGATCCTGCACGAGGCGCAGGTGACGTTCGTTCCCGATTTCATGTTCCGTCACGCGGACGGGCGCCAGGCGTTCCTGGAGATCGTCGGGTTTTGGACGCCGCAGTATCTGCAGAAGAAGCGCGAAACGCTGCGCCGGTTCCGACAGCACCGCATCTTGCTCGCGGTTGCCGAAAAGACGTTGCGGGGAAAGCAGGGAAACACTGACGGGGTGATCGCATACCGAAAAGCGATCGATCCGGAGGCGGTGTTGCGGGCGCTCGAAGCGGTTACCGGGTGAGCGCCTCCCGTGCGGCGCGGGCGATGGGTGCTGCCTCCGCCGGGGTATCTGCCAACGCCGTCAGATGTCCCATCTTCCTGCCTGGTCGAGCTTCGGTTTTTCCATAGAGATGGAGCCGGACGTCCGGCAGTTCCAAGGCGCCGACCCAGTTCGGGTCCCCGTTTGACCATAGGTCCCCCAGGAGGTTCGCCATGGCAGCGGGTTGGAGTTGCCGTGTTGAACCGAGCGGCAGCCCGCAGGCGGCGCGGAGTTGCTGCTCGAACTGGCTGGTCATATGCGCGTCGATCGTCAGATGGCCCGAATTGTGGGGCCGCGGCGCGAGCTCGTTGACCAGGAGCTTGCCCGAGCGAGTGAGAAAGAACTCGACGCAGAGCACGCCGACCACGCCGAGCGTTTCCAGGATGCCGTGGGCGATGCGAGTTGCCTCCTGCGCCACGTCGGGCGGGACGTCGGCGGGGCTGATGCTCAAATCGAGAATATGGTTGCGGTGAATGTTCTCGATGACGCCCCAATGAGTGAACGAGCCGTCCTCGCCTCGGGCGGCGACGACCGACATTTCCCGATCGAAATCGACGAACGCTTCGTAGATGCGTTCGACCCCGGGACCGGCGTTCCAGACCGCCTCGGCGTCGGCCAGCGAGCGGACGGTGTTCTGCCCTTTGCCGTCATATCCAAACGAGGCCGTCTTCATCACCGCGGGCACGCCCAGGTCGCGGACCGCGGCCCGGACGTCCTCGATCGATCGGATCGCCCGGAACGGGGTCACCGGAAACCCGTTGCCCTGGAGGAAGCTCTTTTCGCGCACACGATGCTGCGTGGTGTGCAGTACCGACCCGGCGGGGCGAACCAGTGCCCGTTCCGCGGCGGCCTGCGCCGTCGCGGCGGGGACGTTCTCGAACTCGAACGTCACGACGCTCACGCCCGCCGCGAACTTCCGAACGGCGTCGAGATCGTCGTACGATGCCTCCATTTCCAAGTCGGCGACCTGTCCCGTCGGCGTGTCCGTGTCGGGCGAGAAGGTGTGAACGCGATAGCCCATCCGGCGGGCCGCGATCGCGAACATCCGGCCGAGTTGTCCCGAGCCGAGCACGCCGACGGTCGAACCGGGAAGAATGGGGGCGGAAAGCGTCTGCATGGACAGAGATTAGCGGGGGTGCTGTCAAAGAATCAAAACGATGCTGCTCAAGCTGGCGGAAGCGAGTCGCTCATGACCTTGTTCGTTTGTTCGGTGCGGAAGCGCCGCAGCTTCTCGCGAAGTTCGGGGCGGCTCGTGGAGAGGATTGCTATTGCCAGCAACCCTGCATTCGTCGCCCCGGCCTTCCCGATGGCGAGCGTTCCGACGGGAACGCCCGCGGGCATCTGGACGATCGACAGGAGCGAGTCCATCCCGTTAAGGGCATGGCCCTGAACCGGCACGCCCAATACGGGCAGGATCGTCTGTGCAGCGGCCATGCCGGGCAGGTGCGCGGCGCCGCCGGCGCCGGCGATGATCACCTCGACGCCCCGTCCCTCCGCTTTGGCCGCAAACTCGGCCAGCCACAGCGGCGT
Organism: Tepidisphaeraceae bacterium; assembly: GCA_036495445.1. Taxonomy (GTDB): domain Bacteria; phylum Planctomycetota; class Phycisphaerae; order Tepidisphaerales; family Tepidisphaeraceae; genus DASXMX01. Next base: position 8,793 of record DASXMX010000061.1, on the reverse strand, counting down.
CCGATGGGCCGACACGATGTGGCACTCGTGCGGCACGTCGAACTGGCTCAGCACCGCCTGCGCGTGCTGCATCGTCTCCCAGTCGGATTTGCTGCCCATGATCACGGAGACGAGGGGATTGGGACTGTTGGCCATAATCGTCATTCCAAGCCTCGAACAACGTCGTGCGGCAAGGGCCAAAACGTAAAGACGCAAAACGTAAGAAAGCCCCTTACGCTTTACGTCTTTATGTTTTGCTCTGAACCGTTTCTGCGATTCACCTTCGTGCGTTCAGATCCTACCATAACTCTCTGGATGCACGAAGTCTCCACACTCCTGGAACACCATGCCACGTTCGACCCCGGCGGGGATTTCGAGGCGTACTTGCGCGCCGTGCCCGCGAAATGGGCGGTGTACTTGGTGTCCGATGCAGACGACCGGCCCGTGCAGTTGCTGTGCGTGAAGAACCTGAGGGCGAGCCTGAAGCGCCGCCTCGGCGGCGACGAGCAAGTCGGGCCGTCGCGACGGGTCAACTACCGTGACGTCGTTCGCCACGTCCACTACCGGCGGGTCGACAGCGCGTTCGAGGCCGACTGGCTCTACTACGAAGTTGCCCGCCAACTCTTTCCGCAGAGTTATCAAGGGATGGTCGGCTTCCGCCCGGCCTGGTTCGTGCACGTGAATCCCGACGCGCAATTCCCCCGATATACGAAGACGACGGATCTGGCCAAGCTGGGCCTGTACATCGGCCCGTTGGAGGACAAGCACGTCGCCGGCCGGCTTGTGCAGCTCGTCGAGGACCTCTTCGACCTTTGTCGCTACTACAATTTGCTGGTCGAGGCGCCCAACGCGAAGGCGTGCGCGTACAAGGAGATGGGCAAGTGCCCTGCGCCGTGCGACGGGTCGATCTCGATGGAGCAGTACCGGCACCTGATCGAGTGGAGCGCGCGGACGCTGGTCGATCCCGCCGATGCCATTCGCACGCACACCGGCCGGATGCAGCAGGCGGCGGCCGAACTGCAGTTCGAGTCCGCCGGGAGGATCAAGGCATACGTCGACCAACTCTCCCAACTGGGCAAGGGGCCGTACCGGCACGCCCGATGGCTGAAGGACTTTCAGTTCGTCTCGTTCCAGCACGGCCCGCGGGAGGGAACGGCCAAGGTGTTGCTGATTACGCCCGGCCATATCGAGGAGATCGCCTGCATGATCGCCGAGCCGCGATGGCCCGCCGAGCTGCTCGGGATCATCCTCGCGGCGGCCGAGGCGCGGACGCGGATCGAGCGGGAGGGAAACGAGCGGCGGCTGAAACTCGGGCTGGCGAGCATCGGCCGGGACGGCGACGTGCCGCTCGGGCAGCCGCCCGTGCAACCGGCGGCGGAGGTGCCGGTCGTGCCCGAGAGCGGGCCGGGCATCGTCGCGGCGGAGCGGATCGGGATCGTGTCGCATCACCTCTTCTCGGGCAAACAAGGGCATGGCGTGTTCGTCCGGCTCGAAGAGCTTGATGAGAAGCGGATCGTTAAAGCGTATCGCGAGCTGCGCAAGCGCCCGCTGGAGGAAGCCGGCGAGGCGGAAGGCGTCATGAAGGAGTTGCAGTCGTTGTGAGGGCGTTCGAGCGAGGTCGGACATGATTCGAAAGGTCGTCTGCGTCGTTGCGCTGGCCGCCGAGGTCGTCGTCGCCGGGGCGGTGCCGCGCACGTTGACCCGGCTCATCGCGCCGGCAACCCAGCCGACGACCCCCGTCGAGACGTTGACCGCGCAGGACCTGCCGCTACGCGTTGATGGGGCGGCGGGCGACACCGCTCGATGGCTGAAGGCATTCGAGATCCCGCCGCGGCAGTTCGATTACACGCTGCAGCGGGTGGAGGATGATGAGCGGTTCACCGCCTATCGGCTGGTCTTCGCGTCGCCGGTGAAGAGCCCGTTTCCCGAGAACAACATCGTCCCCGCCGAGTTCTACATCCCCAGGCATAGCTCCGGCGCCGTCCCGGCGGCGATCGTGCTCGACATCATGTATGGGAACGCAATCGTTCCCCGCGGGCTGGCCCGCGGCCTGGCGGCGCAGGGCGTCGCGGCGGTCTACATGCCGATGGCCTATTACAACGCCCGCCGGCCCAAGGGGGATGCCCACATCCGCTGGATCGACGAGGACCCGGCCCGGTCGCTGGAGCCGATCCGGCAGACCGTGCTCGACATCCGCCGGGCCAGGGCGATCCTCGCCTCGCGCCCGGAGATCGATCCCGACCGGATCGGCATCACCGGCGTGAGCCTCGGCGGCATCATGGCGTCGCTGGCCGCCGGGGTGGACGGCGAGTTTTGGCGCGTCTGCCCCATCCTCGCCGGGGGCGACCTGGCCAACATGATCTTCCACGCGCCCGAGACGCGCAAGGTCAGGGCGAAGCTCGTCGACAAGGGGTTCGACCAGCAGAAGCTCGAACCGATCATGGCCCCGGTCGACCCGCTGCACTTTGCCGGCCGGATCGACCCGGCCCGCTGCCTGATGATCAATGCCCGCAGGGACGAGGTCATCCCCAACGACTGCACGCTCGCCCTCTGGCAAGCCATCGGCAAGCCGACGCTCCTCTGGCTCCCCAGCGGCCACTACACCGCCGCCTGGTATCTGCCCACGATCAAGCAGACCGCCATCGACTTCCTCAAGGGCGAGCCGGTGCAGAAGCTGGAGTACTGACGGCCGCCGGCCGGCGCGGTGTGGGATGGAATCCGCGCGCTTGTTATGATGTGTTGATGCCCCTGAGCCACGCCCAGCAAAAGGCGCTCGCCATGCAGTGGAAAGCCGCGGCGCCTAGGCTTCGCAAGGCGCGCCATACGGACATTCGTCGGCAGAACAACGCTCGGGTGATCTGCTCATTGGACGAACTCTCCCGACACGTTCTAAGGAACTCCAAATCGCGAACCTCTTCGGGATTCGTTCATATGTACAGGGTTCTCAGCCGCGCAGCCCATCGTTGAATCGCCATGGTCAGCGTGATCCGGACTGCCGCGCGAGTTCAAGAGGTCCTGGACCGCCATCGGTGGCGGTACTGTTTCATCGGCGGGGTCGCGGTTCAGAAATGGGGGCAGCCTCGCTTCACCCAGGATGTGGACCTGACGATCTTCACCGGCTTTGGCGGCGAGGAGCAGGTCATCGATGCGTTGCTCGCATCATTCAAGCCTCGCATCCGAGCGGCGCGCGAGTTCGCCATCCAGAACCGCGTCCTGCTTTTGCGCACCCGCGACGGAGTTGATCTGGACGTCTCCTGCGGAGCATTCCCATTCGAAAATGCGGCCGTTACCCGGGCCAGGAAGGTGCAGGTCATTCCCGGCGTGCGGCTCCGGCTCTGTACCGCCGAAGACCTGATCGTCTACAAGGCCTTCGCCGGCCGTCCGATCGATTGGATGGACGTTGAATCAATCATCGCCAAACAGCGGCGCAAGAAGCTCGACTGGCGCTACATCCAAGTCCAACTCAAGCCGCTGGCGGAACTGAAGGAGGACCGGCAGATCGTGCCGCAACTGAACGACCTGAGGCGAATCGTTGAAACCGATGACCCGGTGTAGCTTCCGCAGCCGGAACCGGCGAGCCGGTGCAGAAGCTGGAATACTAAGCGCCACTGCCAGGAAAAAGTGCTGTGTTGTGGCGCAAAATCGAATATCGGTCTGCTCCGTTTCATCTTGAACCATTGACTGGTATTTGGCTTGCGATGATATTCTCCATTTTAACTCTGCGCCACATGTGGCGCGCGGAGCGCTTCGCGCCATCACACGCTGGCTTTTGGACCCATGCCGCGGGCGGGACGATTCCCTCATTGAGCGAGATCCGGTACGTGCCCGCGTCATGGTCGTCCGCTGTGCGACGCGCGCCGCTGCGCTCGTGAGATCCGATCCGATCGTTTCCCGCCCGCCCCCGTCCAATGCGGGGCGGGAGGGAAACTTCACGGTGCGGGTAATCGGTGGGGGCTCGTCAATCGGGTCCTTGCAGCGCCCAAGATGCGCGGGCACTCCGGCGAGGATCGGGCGGCGTTCGCGAAGCCGCAAGCGGCGGTACTTGTAATTCGAGGCGGTCATGTTCCGAGTGAGTGCATTCACTGCACGGAAGTTTCCCTGATGCTACTTCCGACGTTATCCATGATGCTGCGCAGCGGATGCAACCGGCATGACGCGGACCGGACGAGCAGGCGTGCTGACTACGAGGAACGGTCCGGTCCGCGGCGTGCCGGTTGCCCCGCGGAGCAGGCCGAACCAAAGCGGCCCGTCACGAGGGAGGTCGCCCGGACCGGGCATTTCCTCTGATGTCCGCTGCATCCGCGCCGCGGATTCCTTCATGCCCAAGCCTCATCAGCAGGAGGCGGTCTGGCTCCCGCCGCGACCGCGCAGCCGGTACCCCGGCTTGAAGCGTCGCGCGACGGATCGCTGCGTCAGCCATTCTCGCCGAAACGGGCTTCTCGCCGATCAGGCGACTTGCTCGGAATGACGACGGGAAAAGGGACGAGCGGCTCATCCGCTACATCGCACCTGTCCACCTGGCCCGTGTCCCCGTCCGCGATGAACGTTGTCGCGGTCCGGCGTTATCGTCGTGATGCTCGTGATCTGAACCGCGCGGTCGTTACTTGAGCCGCCCGGCGTCCTGGAGGTCCATGATGTACTTGACGAGGAACGGCTCCACCTGCGTGGCGTCGGCCTGGATTTGGGCTTGTTTCATGTTGAAATGGAACTTGCGCCAGGACATGCCTTCCTCATAGGTGCAGCCGGAGAGGTGGCCGAAGTGGGGGCGGTCGGGGGAGCAGCGGACGCCGAAGCCGTATTTGCGCATGGGGAGCTTGGGGCCGTGGCCGTTGATGCGGTTGTTGTAGATCTCGATGAGGGGCGAAACGTTTTGCGTCCAGTTCCGCGGCACGCCGCCGCCGAAGGTCCAAATGCCGGCGGAGGCGTGGCTCGTCATGAGGTCCAGGAGTTTGGCGGTGTCCTTTTCCATGTCCATGACGACGCGCTGTTTGCCGGTGAGTTCGCGGATCTTGTTGGTGCAGTAGACGTCGTTGCCGAGTTCGGAGTCCGTGAATGCCGGCACGAAGACGGGGACCTTTTTGCGGTAGGCCGAGAGCAGCACGGCGCGATGTTCGGGGTAATGATCTTCGAGGTATTTGCCTAGCGCCGCGTGCAGGACGCTGGGGCTGATCGTCTCGCGGCCGGAGAACGTCGCCAGCGCGGCACTCATGATCTCGTCGATGTGATCGAAGTTCGTCTCCGGCTCCAGCACGTCCGTCACGCGATTGAGCCCGAGCTTGGCGAGCTTCTCGTCGTCATCGCTGGGGTTGTACTTGTAGTGCTTGAGGCCCAGGCCCGGGACCAGGCCGTGGGCCATGAGCGCCCCGGTGCTGGTGACGCTGTGGACCATGCCGCGGTCGATCATGTCGCAGAGGACGAGGGACATCTGGGCGATCGTCATGGCGCCCGAGAGCGTGAGGAAGCGAATAATGCCCTTTTTCTCCATCATGAGGCGCAGGACTTCCGCTCCCTGCCGCACCTGCACGCCGACGCCCGGCATGGGGGCCAGCGAGTCCATGAGGTCATTGACCGGGTGTTCCGTTCCGTCGAGCCGTTCGTCGAGGACGAGCGCGAGGATCGGCAGGATGAAGTTCGGATCCGCGAACACCGCGTCGGGGAAGAAGCCGTCCTTCACCTGGCCTGGCGCGCACATGTCGTAGGGGTTGATGTAGATCGTGCTTCCCGGTTCGCGCGCGTAGAGCGCGGCGGCGTGGCGCTCGGAAAACGCGCCGACGACGAGGGCAGTCTTGGCGCGACCCTGCCGGGACCGGGCCGGGATGCGCTCGTACTCCTCCGGGGTGAGCACTTCGGAGAAGAGCTTCTGCGTTTGGACGAGCTGCTTGCCCAGCAGCTTCCCCAGCGGGCTCGCGGGGATGCCGTCATAGATCAGGGCGGGCTTGCTTGGTTCGGAACACCATGTGGTGAGTTTCGCGGCCACTTCACCGAGCATTCGGGCGCCGAACGCGCAGCGGCTCATGCCGTCAACGATCTGACTGATAGTGTGGCACTTGCCGAGATCCAGCAGTTCGAGAGGTTGAAGTTTCAACTTGTTGGTCGTTGACGTCTGTCGGGTGGACATTCTGATTCTCGCTCTTTCTGTGGTCGTTCACGCTTGCCGCTTGGACCGCCGACCGGGTTAGTCGGAAGAGTGCGTCGCGGTCTCCAGAGATCTATGTCGCGGGGTTGGGCGGGCGAGTCAAGACAAGGCCACGCCTATGCGCTGTCTTAGCGCTTGTGATCGCGCGCGCATCGCGGCGATGCCGAACACGATTCCCAGGAAGGCGAACAGGGCGATGAACGGGGTTGCACGCAGCACGTTGCGGCCCGGGCCGATGAGGGTTGGCGGCTTTCCGATCGAGAACCACCCGCCGTTTTGTTCGTGGCTCTCGACGTGTACGTGGTAGCTGCCCGGTGTCGTCACCGCAATGCGCGCGACCTGCACGGTACGGCACCCATGCAGCACGGATTTCGAAAAGCGGCTTGCAATACCGATCCCGCGGTCCACCTGTCCCCAAGGAGCATATTATCGAAGAGGCTGCTTTCAAGGTCCACCCGTCCCGGATCGGGCGAGAGGGTGGACCTTCGGTCCGACCGCTACGCGAATCACGATCTTCCTGAACCCTGAATCCTTCCTTCCCTTCACCCTGTCACCCCCTCACCTTGTCACCCTGTCGTCATCAATCCTCCTCATCAAATCTCCGCCCGGATGCCGATAAGGAGACGGTCCGCGAGCGAGAGGGAACTCTATGTCGGACCATGGCCATCATTGCCCGTTTCTGAACCGTGCGGATGCCCGCTGCTCGGATTATTTCAGCCTCGAGCGGCTCAACCACGCGTTCGGATTTTGTTTTAACGAGTACGCCCAGTGCCGCGTCTACCTGGAGTTGCTGGTGGAGCGGCGGGTCCGCCGGATGACCGGCAGGGTGGTGAGCGCGGAGCGAGCCGATGGAAGCCCAGCCACAGGCCCACTCGTCCAGATCACGCTCCATGGCCGGCCGGCGGCCGAAGCGGTCGCCCACCGATACGGCCAGCACGCGGCCTGAACTGCGGTCGCTGCTGCTGCACCTGGCTTCCGAACGCGGGCTGGCGGATAACTCCCTTCACGCCTATCGCCGGGATCTCGAGGATCTCGATCGTTTCCTTGCCGCGCGCGCGAAGAACTTCCTGAGCGCCGAGGCCGACGACCTTCGCGCCTATTTGCAGGATCAAACGCGCCACGGCCGAGCCACCCGCACCGTCGCCCGGCGTCTGGCGGCGATCCGCGTGCTGCTGCGGTTCCTCACCGCTGAGGGGCACGACCGCACGCACGTGCTGCAGCAACTTGAACGCCCCAAGCCCGAGCGGCCGCTGCCCAAGGTGTTGAGCCGGGCCCAGGTCAATCAGCTCATCGCCGCGCCGGATCCCAAATCGATGCTCTTTTCGCGCGACGTGGCGATCCTCGAACTGCTCTACGCGAGCGGGCTGCGGGCCAGCGAGTTGTGCGATCTGAATCTCAAAGACCTGAACCTGACGGTGGGGTGCGTTCGCGTGTTCGGCAAGGGGAGCAAGGAGCGCGTCGTCCCGCTCGGCCGGGCCGCGGCGGAGGCGATCACGCGATACCTCGCGGAGACCCGACCGAGGCTCGAACGCGGCCCGTCCGAACGTTTGTTCCTCTCCCGCACGGGAAAGCCGCTTGATCGCATTGCCCTCTGGATGCTGGTGGAGAAGTACGGCCGCAAGAGCGGATTGCTCAAGTCGATCTCCCCGCACACGCTCCGCCACTGCTTCGCAAGTCATCTGCTTGGCGGCGGGGCGGACCTGCGCGTCGTGCAGGAACTGCTGGGCCACAGCGACATCAACACCACGCAGATCTACACGCATGTCGATACGGGGCGGTTGAAGGCGATCCACGAGAAGTTTCATCCGAGGCGGTGAGCCTTGCCCTCCGGAATCCGTAACATGGTTACTCGGGGCTGATCTCGCGCAGGTATTCGAACGAGTAGATCCCGCTGCCGTGCTGGTCGGACCAGTCGATGCGGAGGGCGTAGTTGCCCACGAGTTCCGCGTTCGTGGCGGCCAGCGGCTTCGAGTAATTCCCCGGCAGGATGCGAAGCAGCGACTTGCGCTGCCGCTGCTCCTCCTTTAGGGCCTTGCACTGGGCGCAGGGGCACATCGAACGCAGGTAGGAAATCTTGTAGACGGACCGATGCCCGTCCTGCCAATCGATCTCGAGCTTCTCGTCCTTCTTCAGGTTCAGCCGGGTTGGCGTGGTCTGCGGGGTCACAGGGGAATTATATCGGGTTCACCGCAGAGACGCAGAGATCGCCGAGAGAGACAACAAATGCGCCGCCAAGACGCCAAGGACGCCAAGAAACGCACCAAGCAACTTAAGGGGCGAAGCGCTCGCTGATATCCCGTTTTGGCCTTGTTCTTCTTGGCGCTCTTGGCGTCTTGGCGGCGCATTTTGCATTTGCTCCGCGTTCTCTGCGCCTCCGCGGTGAACTGTTTCGTTCAGTGCCGTGAGAGGAAGCGGACGAAGGCGTTGAGCGCGCGGGTGAAAACGGACCGGCGGCGGCGGGCGTGGGTGTCGAGCATCGACGCGCGGTCCACCCCGCTGAGCCGGCGGTTGCGGTAAAACGACTCGTCGGGCCGGGCCGCGCGACGGACCATGTTCTTCTGGCGTCCGAACGACATAGCTGTGGATCCCCGTTTTAGCCTCTACGTCGGCTCGGCTCAACGCCCGCTGCAGCGCGATTCGTTCGGGGAGGGGGAGGCTCCAGCCGAGCCGAAGCCCGC
>DASXMX010000060.1:0-5017 GCA_036495445.1 Tepidisphaeraceae bacterium | reverse complement strand
GAACTACCTCGGTAAGACCAACGCCAAGGGCGTCACGGTTCAGGACAAGTCCCGCCCGCAGGCGGACGAGCCGGGCATGGGCGACGCGGGCAAGGCGGCGTTCCTCGACGCCATCAAGCAGGGCAAGGGGTTCATCGGCTTCCACTGCGCGACCGACACGCTCCATAGCAAAGGACATGTTCGCGGGAAGGCGGATTTGCTGCGCGACATCGATGCCCAGGGCACCGACGACTTCGACCCCTACGTGAAGATGATCGGTGGCGAGTTCGTCGTTCACGGCAAGCAACAGAAGGCGCTGCTCAAGACGATCGACCCCAAGTGGCCCGGGGCCGAGGCGTTCAACGACGGGCGGTTCGTCGAGGAGTGGTATTCGTTGAAGAACTTCGCCGACGACCTGCACGTGATCCTGGCCCAGGACTGCAGCGGGATGACCGGCCCGATGTACCAGCGCGGGTCATTCCCCGAAACCTGGGCCCGCATGCACGGCCAGGGCCGCGTCTTCTACACCTCAATGGGCCACCGTGAAGACGTGTGGCAGAAGCCCGAGTTCCAGGCGCTGGTGCTCGGCGCGCTGAACTGGGCGAGCCGTCGGATCGACTGCGACGTCACGCCGAACATCGCCACCGCCACGCCCGACGCGAACGTAAAGGCGTCGGAGAAGCCGGGGGCGTAAGCGGGCAACGCACTTGCGTCGCTGGGTTTCGTGGGCGTCTGCTCACGCCCATGGCCACGCGGCCCTCCGGGCGCGCCGCGGAACGGGACCAACTTGGGTGGCACGGACAAGTACTCTTGTCCGTGGCGATTTCGATCAACGCCACGGACATGAGTACATGTCCGTGCCACCCGGAAACGATCCAGCATCGGCGCCGATTCGCGCGGGCATCAGTACAGGCTAATGCCACCCGAAGACTCGGTTGCGCGCTCATGGCCCATGCCCTTCGAGGATCGCGATCGCCTCGCGCTGGGCCTGGCCGTAGATCTTGGCGGCGGCGTGGTAGTCGACCGGCATCGCCTTGAGCGGCGGCCCGGTGCCGCGGACGCTCCAGCGGGCGAAGTTCATCGTGATCAGTTGCTGTTCGACGTGATTGCTGACGAGATAGTCGATCAATCGCTTCGCGGCTTCCGCGTGATGCGCGCCCTTCACCAGGGCGACCGTCGTGGGCATGGCGAGGGTGCCGAATGTGTCCTGGTCGGGGACGACGGCGGTGATCTTCACGCCGTTGGCGGCGGTGTTGGCCACGTCGTCGCTGTCGGTCAGGCCGACCGCGAAGCTGCCGGCGCCGACCTGGTCGGCCACCACCGCGTTCCCGCCGACCATCACGCACCCGTTGTCGTGCAGCTGGCGGAAGTAGTCGCGAGCCTTCTCCGGTCCCCAGAAGACGTAGAGGGCCGCGACCTGGGCACCCGTCGCGCCGGCGGTGGGCCGGCTGATTGTAAACTTCCCCTTCAATCGCGGGTCGGTCAGGTCGAGGATCGACTTGACCGGGAACGGCGGCGGCGGGTCGCCGATGGCGAGCACGCGGGCGCGCAGCCCGACGCCGGTCCAGAAGCCCTGCTCATCCTTGTACTCGGGCCGCACGTCGGCCGCGTTGGGCGGGCGGTATTCGCTCAAGACGCCGTCCTCGGCCATGCGGACGGTCAGGAACGCCTCGCTGCCCCACCAGACGTCCGCCTGCGGGTGGTCCCGCTCGGCCCGGATCTTCTCCGACAGCCCGACCGACTTGCTCGACTCGACGTCGTACAACGCGTTGACGTGGATCCCGGTCTGCCGCTCGAACTCGGCAAAGATCTTGCCCGCGTACGGCTCATCCACCCCGCAGTAGATCGTGACCTCTTTCGCCTCCTGCGGCCCGCCGTTGCACCCACCGAGGATCGCCATCGCCAAGCTCAGCGACAGCAGCAGGCCAAGACATCGGCGAGGGCACGAGGAGTGAGCTATCGGCATCGGAGGGGGGGGTTCCCATCCATGGGCCGGACCCAAAAAGACGAAAACGACCGCGAGTCCAGGGCATTGGGCACTCGCGGGCCGCTCGGCAAACGGAGAGGGGGAGATTCGAAACGACCGTTCTTCGCAACTCCCGCCCCCTCCGATACTTGCCACGTAAGCTGATGTTTCGGAGAGACTTGGCCTCATGCGGTCCCGTTCAGTTGAGTGCCATTGAGTGCAGTTGCGGACATCTCGGACCGGGACAAAACCGGGACAAATTCCGCCCTGTGCTGAACGGCCCGGACCTGCTGCCGCCGGACCGCAGATTCCGACGTGCCCGGCCCCGGCGGAAGCTGCGCGGGTGTATCTACACCCGCTTCTCCAGACGCTTCCAGCACAGCACCGCGGATCAAACCCGCAAGTGCCGCGAGTGGGCCGCCGCCAACAACGTGGAACTCAAGGACTGCCATATCTTCTCCGACGAGGCGGTGACCGGCAAGACGCACAAGCGCGCTGCCTTCACCGCCATGCTCCAGGCGCTGGCGGGCAACGAAGTCGACGTCGTAATCACGTTCGCGACCAACCGCCTGTTCCGCAAGCTCTACCGCTCCCTGGCGTTCGTCGAGGAGGAGATCGTCGACCGCGGCAAGCGGTGCGTGTTCGTCGCCCAGCACATCGACACCGATCATGAGCTCTGGCGGCAGCTGCTCAACGTGTGCGCCGCCCACGATGAGATGATGGTTCAAGCGATCGCGGGCCAGGTCCGCGCCGCCCACGAGGGGCTGCTGCTCAAGAACTGGGTGTGGGGCACGCTGCCGTTCGGCTACTGTCCGACGGCGGTCGAGGGCACCAATACGCGTCTTGGCAGGCCACGCACTACGCCCCGCGTCGACGACGAGCAGAAGCGATGGGTGCTTCAGGTCTTCCGCTGGTTCACAGACGAGGGTCGGCTCAACTTCCAGGAGATCGGCCGCCGGCTCCGCGAGGCGAAGGTGACGCCGCCCCCGCGGGTCGCACGATGGACTAGGACGGCAGTCAAGTACCTGCTGGGGAACCGTCGCTATGTCGGCGACTGGAGCTACGGCTGGACCGAGTCGGTCTGGCAGAGCAAGGCCGGCTACTCCCGCCAGCGGCGGCGGGAGGCGCCGCGGCGGACCCACCGAGTCGAGGGGCTGCGGATCGTGCCGGACGACCTGTTCTACGCGGCGCAGGCGCGACTGGCGGAACGGGCAGGCCGCGGCGGCCGGCCCAGCCACAAGGGCGGCCCCAGAGTGGCCGACCCGTTGGTCGAGGTCTGCCGCTGCCCCAAGCACAACCGCAAGCTCTCGGTCTGTGGTGCCAACGCCGCGAGCATCGCCTGCCCCGCGTGCCGTGCCGAGCCGGAATGCGAGCGGGCGTTGTTCTCCTCGATCAACCGCAAGGTGGGCCTGCGGCGGTTGTGTGAGGCTCTGGGCTCGCTGGTGAACGCCGACGCGGAACTGGAGACGCGGGTGGTCGACGCCGCCCGCCGGCAGCTGGAACGCGGTGGCGAGTCGGACGGGAATCAGTTGGCTGACCTGGAGAAGGAGTTGAATTCGTTGGGCCAGCGGATCCGGTTCGCGCTGGCGAATCCCGGCGAGACTGAACAAGACCAGCGCGAGCAGATGGAGGTGCTCTCCCAACTTCGTGCTCGTCGGCAAGAGGTTCAGGCGAAAGTCGAGCTGGCCAAGGCACGCGTACCATCACGCCCCGCCGCGCCCAGCGAGGAGGAGATCCGCCAGATCCTGTCCGAGATGGGCGCGGTGCTGGGCCGCGCCGCGGGTGAGAAGGGCGAAGCCCAAGAGCACGAACGGGCGATGACGGTGATCCTGACGCTGACCGGCGGCCAAGTCGTGCTGAGTCAACAGGGCGAGGCTCGCCGCAAGGGCGGCTGGCTGCAGGGGCGCTTCCGGCCACGGCTGGTCGACGCGGTTCTCGAACGGGCGGGCTGCGGCGCCGAGGCCGGGGCGGGCGTGGAGGTCGTCGTTGATTTTCGCAATCCGACCGAGGCCGAGTTGCTCGCGGACGACGCCAAGGCGCTTTGGGACAAAGGTCTGCTGCTCAAGCGGATCGCCCGCGAGCTTTCTGCGCGGGACGGTCGTCGGATCGACCAAAACCTGGTGCGCAAGGCCCTGGACCACTGGCACGGCTCGCGGGGGCTCGGCCGGTGCCCGGACGGGCGGACCCGCCGGTCCGAGTTGGAGGTGAAGCACGAACAGCTGCCCGCGTATCAGCAGATCGCGGCGGAGGTCGGGAAACTGGCCGATGAGGGATTCGAACTCCAGGCGATTGCCCGTCGAGTTGGGCGGGATCGGAACACGATCGCAGCCTCGCTGGACTTTTGGCGTCGCTCGCAGGGCCTGCCGTCGCTCGACGGCCGCACCCGCCGCAAGGAACTCCCGCACCGCACGTGACAAAGGCCATGCGGAGTGTCGCCGGACGTGGCGGCGGCGCTCCGCAAATGGTCATTGGTCCGAGCAAGCAACGAAGGGCGGACACGCATTTTTTTAGCTATCAGCAACCGCTGACCGGCAGGCAGACGTATCGGGGCGAGGACCAAGCGTTCCGCGGGCGGATGCGGTACGCGTACGATCGCCAGCCGGGCTTGCATGGACATGCAGGAGGGTCTGGCACAGTTGCGGATGGCTAAGGCCTTCCAGGCCTGTGCCGGGCAGTTCGCCGGGCCGACGACCCGGCTGGCGCAGGCGGCGTTCCTACGGGTGGGAGTATGGGCGGTGGGAGGCCGGAACCATTGAGACGATCGGAGTTGCGGAATCCGAAGGAATTGGCCGACGAGGTGCGGCCGACCCGGAGCTTGGGACGCGGTTGGAGGAGCTGTGTACGCTTGCTGGGGAGGCGATGGTGCGGTCGGCGGAGAACCTGCTCGACGTGGTGGGTCGGGCGCATGCGACCGACCTGCTGTCTCGGTGGGAGGGATTCGGTCGGTTCTGCCGGGAGGTGCTCGGCCTTGAGCCGGTGGTGTTGATGCGGGCGTTCGGGTTGGGTGTGGCGACGTGGGGGCAGAGGTCCGGGCGGCGTGGCCCGATGCAACGAGCAGCGAGACCGCAGCCG
>DASXMX010000059.1:0-29294 GCA_036495445.1 Tepidisphaeraceae bacterium | reverse complement strand
CGGCGCCTTTGCATTTGATCTTATTTCGTCGACTCCCACTTCGTCTGCGCCGCCTTGAGGGCCGGGTGGCTGACGAACAGGTGCCAGATCACGGCCTGAAAGGCCTCCGAGTGCGGCGTGACGTGGGTCGGGTTGACGACGGGGACGACGACCGCCGCGTCGGCGACCTGTGCGGTGTATCCGCCATCGCGGCCGACGATGCCGACCACCGCCGCGCCGGTCTCCTTCGCGAACTGCACGGCCCGCACGAGGTTCGGGCTGACGTTGCGCTCCAGGTCGCCGCCGCCGACGGAGAAGACGACGATCGCATCATTCTTGTTGAGCCGGCTGCCTTTGAGCCAGTTGACGAAGACGCTCTCCCAGCTCTCGTCGTTCACGCGGGCCGTCAACTCAGAAACATTGTCGGTCGGGGCGTACGCCTCGAACCCCGCGATTTTGCGGAAATCATTGACGGCGTGCGAGGCGTTCGCCGCACTCCCGCCAACGCCCAGGAAGAACAACCGCCCGCCCCGCGCGCGGACCTCCGCCAGCTTCTGCACCGCCCGCTCGATCGCGCCCACATCGAGCTTGGCGATGATCTGAGTGGCTTCCGACAGGTAATCAGTGGTAAACGACATGTGTGTGATCGAATCCCCAACAACGTGGCACGCGCGCCTGGCACGTGCGTGAATTCTGCGCGGGCGAGGCGCCCGTGCCACGTCAATCCGAGCCTTCTTCCTCTTCGTGATTCTTCGTGTCCCTTCGTGGACGAATTCACCGCCCCGTCCGCTCCAGATACTTCCGCGCCTCCTCCAACGAGGCCGGTGTGCCGATCTCGTAGAACCGGTTGAACACCTCGTACCCCGCCAGCCGGCCCTCGTTCGAGAGCCCGGCGTACAGGTCGGCCAGGTCGTACGGCCGGTCCGCGGGGATGCGCTCCAGCGCGCCCCGCCGCAGCAGTTGCACGCCGAAGTCGATGAAGTTCATCTCCGGCGTCTGGACGCGTTTATCATAGCGGATCAACCGACCGTCGCGAAAGACGACGTTGCTGCGGTCCCACTGATTGTTGTTCCACAGCACGGTCATCAGCCCCAGCGCCTGCGGCTTGGCTTCGAAATCCGCCAGCACGGCCCGATAATCGATGTCCATGTACGAGTCGCCGTACATGACCCAGAAGACGTCGCCCAGCAGATGCGCCGCGCGGCGCAGCGCGCCCCCGGTGCCCATCAGCTTTTCGCCGTCGTAAGAGTAGTTCAGCTCCATCCCGAGGCGCGACCCATCGCCCAGGTGCTGCTCGACCTGTTCGCCCAGGTAGCCGAGGCACATGACGACTTTGCGGATGCCGTTGCGTTGGAGCAAGGCGAGTTGGTGATCGATGAAGGGCTTGCCCGCGAGGTCCACGAGCGCTTTGGGGATCGTCTGCGTGATCGGGCGCAACCGGGTTGCGAGCCCGCCGGCCAGTAGTGCAACTGGAACCTCTTCAATTTGAAATTTGCAATTTGAAATCTGCAATTTGAAATCTCAGCTTTGCGGGGTGCCGCCCCAGAACTCGTCTGGCAGCGGATCGTCGAAATCATCGGACGTTTCGATTGCCCCAATGTGGAGCCCACGAACGCGTTCCCCGGCCGGGCGCGGAACCCCTGCTGGCAAAAGCCGAGCGCGAGGAACGGAATCCTGCGTCAAAAACACATCGATCCCTTCCTCAACCATCGCCATTACCTTTTCCAACTGCGGTGGCAAATCGTTGACGTCGATGAATTCAGCCATATCGGCCCGTGTAATGAAGTCCACCGCGCATCATTGGACAAGTCGATCCAATTCCCCTTGGTCGAACGAGACGTCCGTCTTCCCTGCATCTGCAGCGATGATCTTGCGCGCGATAAGGGCAGTTGCTGGCGCGAGGGTGCTGAAATGCGTCGCGCCCTTGATTTCCAAGCAATGAACCTGCGGATTCGTCGTTTTCGCGCGAATGGCCCTTAACTCGCCCAGGTTCGAAGGCTTTTTCGTCCCCACGAAGATAAACGTGGGAACTTGGATCGAATCGAGCCAGTACGCGGGGCTCCGAGGAACGACCTCATGCAGGTCGGACGCATCGAAAGGAGCATCTTTGGTGCCGTAGCTGCGAACGTCCCTTACCGGCCCGAAGCTGAAGACCGCGCGAAACGGGTTTGGCATCTCTGCACAGAGCAACGCCAACGTGCCGCCCGTGCTGTGACCGCCCAGGTAGATTGCATTCGGGTCCACTCCGTCTTGCTTCGCCAGGAATCGCGCCGCCGCCAACGCGTCATCGACCTCGCCGAAGAAGCGTTCCTTGTAGCCCGGATTATTGTTGCCGCCCCGGAGCGAGGGATACATGGTGATCACCCCCGCTTCGCGAAACGCTCGGGCGGATTGGTCATTGGATGGTTTCGCGGGCAGCCAGGAATACTCGCTGATGCTGTTGCTGAACCCCCCGACGAGCCAAATGATCGCGGGATGTTTTTTGCCGTCGGCCGGCGCAAGGCTCACGTAAGCGGCAAGCGAACCTGATGGGGAGTCGTATTTCACGAGCCGAAGGACCCCAGCGGGCGGATCATCCGGGGCGAAATTCTCCGAATCGTGACGCGTGAGCTTGGTCTCAAATCCACGTCGCGCGTCGCTCAAAGTCGGTTTCGGTCGTTTTGGCGCAACATCCGCGGTTTGAGACCGTGTTTCCTTCCGGTCGCACCCAAGAATCGCTGTCCCTGTGAGAAACAGCGCAATGAGCAGCGTTCGTGTCGTTGTTTGCATGGCAAGTTGCGCGTAACAGATTCAGAATTAACGAGGGGAGACCCCACTGAAGCCTGATCTACTGAATCACGACCTTCGTCCCCTCAAAATCGAATCGGAACCGCACTTCCTTCAGTCCCGCGTGGGTGAGGGCGTGGCGCAGCTTGGTTTTTTCCTGGGCGTAGAACATGAGGAACCCGCCTCCCCCGGCGCCGATGAGCTTGCCGCCCAGGGCGCCGTTTTCCATGGCGAGGCCGTACCACTTGTCGATGTCGGGGTTGCTCATGCCGCCGCTGCGCTTTTTCTTGTGTTCCCAGTGGACGTTCATCAGTTCGCCGAAGCGTTGAAGGTCGCCGACCTGGAGGGCTTCCTGGCTTTGGTAGCCGAGTTCCTTCACGAAGTGGAGGTTGTCGGTCATGTCCTTGTCGCTATGGCGGCTCTTGTCGTCCTGCTCCTTGAGGATCGTGCCCGCCGAGCGGCTGTAGCCGGTGAAGAACAGCAGCAGGTTGTCCTCGAGGTTGTAAAGCGTCTCGGAATCGAGCTGCAGCGGCGTGGCCTCGACGTGTCCGTTGGGGAGGAACTGGAAGCAGGTGAGCCCACCGTAGGCGGCGATGTACTGGTCCTGCTTGCCGATCGGCTCCCGGAGCCGGTCGATCTCGATGTGGCAGGCCTGTTCGGCCAGGTCGCGCCGATGGACGAGGTTCTTCTTGTGCGCGTGCAGCGCCTTGAGCAGCGCGGTGGTGAAGCTGCCGGACGAGCCGAGCCCGGTGCCGGCGGGGATGTCGGCCATGCTGGTCATCTCGAGGTAGGAGCCGTCAACGCCGACGAGCTTGAGCGCCTCGCGGATGATCGGGTGCTGCACCTCGTCGGCCGACTTCACCCGTTCGAGCTTCGAATACTTGACGATCAGGTCCGGCACGAACGTCTGGTGGAGCGTGATGTAGACGTACCGGTCGATCGCGGCGGCGATGAGAAAGCCGCTGTGCTTCTTGTAATACGACGGCAAATCCGTCCCGCCCCCGCCCAGGGAAATGCGCAGGGGGCTGCGGGTAATGATCATGAATCTCTCCGGGGTTCCTGCGAAGCGGGCGTGAAGATATCACCGACGGATCGGCGCGACAATTCCAAGAAGAGAAGGGTCAGCGGCTTGTCGGCTTCGCGAGCGCCGCCCGGTCCGCCGTCGGCGCCAGCCATACCGTTTATGACATCAGAGGGAACATCGTGATCGCGACGGGAACGCCCCTCGTTGGCGAAGCCGCGAGCGGCACAACTCCCAGTCTCACATATGTTTCGCATATTTCCAAAGCCCTTGGTCGAGGATTAAGTCTTCGTATTCCTCCACCGATGTGACTGGGCAGGGGAGGTAATCCCCGGCGAGGAGGAAACCGTGCAGGATTATGCCAAACCTCTTCTGCTGTCCGGCCCGCAAACAGCGGTGGCCCCGCCACCGCCGCCCAGCGCGGCCCCGGCTCCGGCCGCCGCGGCAGCAGCCCCGATCACCCCGCCGGCCGCACCGCTGCCGTCCTTTGCGACGGCATTGGCCCAGCCGGACCGGGGCATTCGCCGGCCACCCGGCGGCGAAATGGGCTGGTTGCCCGCCGCCCTCGTCGCCGGCGGCATCCTTGGCGGGTTCCTGCTCTTCAACCGCGTTCCGATCTCCGCGCCGCACCGGACGGCGAGCAGCCCCGCCGTCGCCTCTGCCGCGGAACCGCCTCCGCCGGCGCCGTCCGCAGCGCCGATCGCCGAGGCACTGTTCAACCTGACCGCCCCGCGCTGGCCCGCCGCGTTTGATGCGCCGCCCCCGCCGGGCGACTTCCGGATCCCGGCCCGCCTGCTGCCCCGCTACGCGCTGGCGGACATGCAAAAGACGTATGGCTTCTACGTCGGTCAGTCCCAGGTCGCGCGGCTGCTGGCCGGGCGGTTCCCCGCGTTGAAGGCTGACCTGGGCGAAGCGCAATCGCAGTTCGAGGCCAAGTACGGCCCGGCCGTCGGCAACATCGATTCGCTGGTGAGCGAGTGGAACGCCCCCACCGCCAGGCAGATGCACGAGACGGCCGGCACCGCCGCCCACCGGGTCGACGTCAGCCGCCTCTCGCTGGCGCAGGCACGCGCCTATGCCGCCGAGTTGCGCAAACGAACCCGCGGACACCTTCCGTCGCCCATGGCGGAGACGTTCCTGGCCTTCGACCCGGTCTACGCCACCAATCCGGTCCGCGAGTTCGACGACGGTTTCGTCAACACGTATCGCGCGCCAAGCGAAGGCGCCGCCGGCGGGCTGCGGATCGCCTTCGTCTACCCGCGGAGTTGGCAACCGGCACCGGGCGCGGGGCTGCTGGTGCAGCACTTCCACGACCGCCGCAGCGGGCTGAGCGCCGCGACGATCTCGGCCGACTACCTGCCGAACTCGTCGATCACTCGGCCGCAACAGCTTCGCAGCATGCTGACGCTCGTGGATGTGCTCGAGTCGGCCCCGGACGCGAAGCTGCTTGACGCCGGCATCGTCGTCCTGCCCGACGGCCAGCAGGCGCTGTGGCGCGAGTGCACGTTCACCCAGACGCGCGGCAACGCGCCGTATCGGATGAAAGCTGTCGATTTCACGCTCGTCTGCGGCGAGAAGTACGTGAACGTCGGGTTCTCGGCCGGCGTCGACGCCTCGGCGCCCGAGGCCGCGCTGGATTCCGCCTATCGCCGCAACGCGCCCCTGTACAAGCGAATGATCTGTGATGCGAGCGTTGGCGGGTAATGACGGCGCTTTATGGTGCAGCCCTTCCGGGCTGCACGTGCAGGCTGGAAAGCCTGCACGACATTGGATGCGAGGCCGCTATGTCTGAAGCACACTGGTATTACCTGCACGAAGGCCAGCGGATCGGGCCGATCACGCAAGAGCAGATCGTCGAGGTGTTCCGCTCCGGGGCGATGCCGCTGGAGACGATGGTCCGCTCCGACCTGTTCGGCTACTGGGTGCCGGCGTCAACGATCGCCGGGTTCCGCATGCTCGTGCCAGCCGTCGGAGCGGCCCTTGATACAAAGGCGGCCAAGGAGCAGGCCGCGCCCATATCCACCGCGGCCGCACCCGTGCCGGTTGCGCCGGTAGCCGCGGCGACGATCATCGCGCCTGCGCCGAGCGCGGCCGCGCCGGTTGCCGCCGCGCCGGTTGCCGCTGCTCCTGGAGCCGCCCCACCGCCAGTGGCCCAGCAGACCCGCCCGGCGGTCCCGATCGTCGTCCCCGCGTTTGACGCGCCGCGCCCCTGGCGGCGATGGGCCGCCCGGTGGATCGACGAGACGCTCGCGCTGATCGTCTGGACCGCCCTGCTGGCCGCCGTCGCCCCGTTCACGGCGCCCTCGATGTTGACGCGGCTGGTCCTGTTGTTCGCCATCTTCCCTGCGGCATTCGTAGTGATCGAAGCGGCGATGCTCTACGGCTTTGGCGCGACGCCGGGGAAGGCGCTCTTTGGCGTGATCGTCCGTGATCCGGACGGCGCCGTCCTCTCCTTCGGCCGCGCGCTGCACCGCAGCTTCCGCGTCTTCGTGCAGGGGATCGGAATGGGCCTCCCGGTCCTCAGCCTCTGCACCGTCCTGAGCGCCTACTTCTCCCTCCACGACGGCGGCGTCACCGCCTGGGACCGCGCCGGCCGCTTCAGCGTCACCCACCGCCCCATCGGCCTGGCCCAGCGGCTCACCGCCCTGCTCATCCTCATGGGCGCGCTGCTGATCCACTTCCGGACGCTCGCGATCGCGCTTTACGGGTCGTGACCATCGCGAGGCGGAGGCAGGAAAGAATTGGTCCGCGAATGGACGCGAATGAGCGCGAATCAAGATAAAAGAACAAGAAGACGACGAACAACAGAATCAGCAGGAAATTACCGGCGGCCTATCGTCTCGCCCGCCTCACTGGGCATCGGTTCTGCGCATTTCTTCGCGTCAATTCGCGTCGATTCGCGGACCGATTTCCCCGGCTCCCTCAGCGGGCGGCCTGCGATTGCTCATAGAGCTTCGCCACAACCCGCAGCGCCTCGTAGGCGTCCTGGAGTGAGCCGCTGGGGGTTTGGTGGCGTTCGATGCATTCGCGGAGGTGGGCGAACTCGGCCCGCCAGCTCGTGTCCTCGCCGGGGTACTCGTAGATCGTGGTCGGCGGCGGGCCCATTTGCGGGAGCATCTGGTAATGGCTGAGGCGTTCGACGCCGTAGCTGCCGCCGAGGCCTTCGATGTGGAGCTTGCCGGTGCGGCCGTAGATTTCGAACGAGAACGTGTTCTTCCACTCGGTGCAACTCGCGTGGAGCCAGGCGATCTGGCCGGTGGGCGTAGTGAGCAGCGCGAACCCGTTGTCCTCGACCGGCCAATCCCAGAAGAACGTCGCGACGGCGCCGCTGACTTGTGAGAAGTCGCCAAGGAACCAGCGGGACAGGTCGATCAGGTGGACGCCCTGATCGAGCATCTCCCCGCCCCCGGCGATCTGCGGGTTGCCGCGCCACTCCTTTTCCATCCCGAGGCGGCCTCCGTGCCCGTAGCGGGCGCGGACGAACATGAGCGGGCCCAGGACGCCGGAGTTCACGATTTCTCGCGCTTTGAGGAACGCGGGGTGGAAGCGATGGTTGAACCCGACCTTTACGACGACGCCGGCCTGCTTGGCGGCGGGAAGGATCGGCTCGATCTCGGCGAAGTTCCGGGCCGCCGGCTTCTCCACCAGCACGTGCTTCCCGGCCTTCACCGCGGCCAGCGTCGCGGGCGCGAGCACGTCATTGGTCGTGGAGACGATGACCAGGTCCACGTCTTTCCGAACGAGGACGGATTGCCAATCGTCGTTCGCTTCGCACCCCGGGAACTGTGCCGCGAGTTGCTTGGCGCGGGTCAGGTTCGCGTCCACTGCGGCGACCAGCGGGCAATCGCCCAGCGCCTTGGCCCGCTTGTTCCCGATCAGCCCACACCCGATGATGGCGGTTCGAAGTTGCATGGTGGTTCAGCTATTCCATCCCGCGGTCCTTCGGGACAATCCTGCGGAGCGTGTAGACGTCGCTCCTAGCGATCTTCTCGCGTTGGGCGGGGAGGTTCTGCCAGTCGTCCCAGACGGCGCTGATCAGGCGGCCGGTGATGCCGTCGCTTTCCTTTGCGCCGAGGAAGACCGCGAGGGCGGCGCCCTTCTCCAGCGGTGCGCCGCCTTCGGACTGCTGCTTGAGCGACCGCTCGTAGAACGCCTTACCGACCTTGTCCGGGCCGGCTTGGATCACCTCGTCGAGGAGGCGCGTGTTCAGCGCGCCGGGCGCGATCGAGTTGACGTCGATGTGCCAGTCCTTCAGCTCCTCGGCCAATGTATCGGTCATGCGAACGACAGCGGCCTTGGAGGCCGCGTAAGCGCTGATCCGCGGCAGCGGCGCGGTGGCGCCGCCGCCAGAAAGGTTGACGATTTTGCCGTATTTCCTGGCCTTCAAGATCGGGATGACCGCCCGGCACATGTAGACCGTGCCGAACAGGTTGATCTCGATCGCCCGCACCCACTCCTCCCAATCCACGTCCTCGATCGCGCCCTTGGGCCCATAGACCCCGGCGTTGTTCACGAGGATGCTCAGATCGGGCAGTTCGCGCTTCGCCTTCGCGACGACCGCATCGCAGCTCGCCCGGTCCGACACGTCGCCCCGCTCGATCAGCACCTTCTGGCGCGCTCGGGCGAGCGGCTGGAGGGCGTCGCGAACTTCTTCGAGCAATCGCTGATCCCGCGCGGTGAGCAACACGCTCGCCCCGGCGCGCACGTACTGCTCGGCAATGGCGCGCCCAAGCCCCTGGTTGGCGCCGGTGATGATCGCGCCGCGGCCGGACAGATCGTAATTCGGTGGGTTCATGCTGATTCAGGCCTTCGCGCTGTCGCGTCCCGTCGTGACGTAGTGGATCTTGCGTTCATTCCCGAGCACGCCCGCCAGGAACCAGTTGGGGTCGATCACGGCCGGGCGGCGCATGGCTGAGAGGAAGTCCTGGGCCGTGAGGGTGCGGTAGTCGGGCCACTCGGTGGCCAGGACCGCAAGGTCCGCTCCCTTGAGCGCATTGGGCGCGGAGGGGCTGAGGGAGATCACGGGCCGCAGGTCCTCGGGCAGCTCGCGGATCGCCGGATCGTGCGCCTTCACGACGCAGCCCTGCCCGCGCATCCACCGGCACAGCTCGACCGAGGTCGAGCGGCGGAGGGTGTCGGTTCCGGGCTTGTATGTCAAGCCGAGCACCGCCACGACCGGCCCGGCCACGCCCTGCAGCATCTGGCGGACCTTGTCGCGCGTCCAGGTCTTGTGCCGCTCGTTGCCGGCGATGACGCCATCAAACAGAGGGGTCTCGACGCCGAACTGCTTGCCGAATTGCGTGAGAAATCGCAGGTCCCGCGCCAACGTCCCGCCGGCAAACGCGCCGCCCGGCGAGAGGTACGCCTTGGGCCCAATCCGCCCCTCGCTCTTGAGTCCGCGCTCGACTTCCTTCGCGTCGGCCCCGACGACTTCGCAGAGCCGGGCCAATTCGTTGGCGAATGTGACCGATGTCGCCAGGAACGCGTTGATCGCGTGCTTGGTCATCTCCGCCGACTCGATCGACATCCATTCGATCCGGTTGCCGAACGGGCGGAACAGCTCGGCCAGCTTCGGCTTTATCGACTCATCGCTTACGCCCAGGATCACCCGCTCAGGATTGCGGAATACCTCGATCGCCTTTCCCAGTCGCAGGTTCTCCGGGGAATAAGCGAGAAAAGGGGTCAGACCCCTTTGTCGCCGCGTGAAGCCGACGGGGACCTGGGAGGAGATCAGGACGATCGTGTTGGGCCGGACGTGCGGGCGGATGAGTTCGAGCTGGCGGCGGACGAACTCCACGTCCGCCTCGTCGCGCTCGTTCACGGGCGTATCGAACGTGACCCAGAGCACGTCCGTATCCCGCAGCGCCTCGGCAGCATCCGTGGTGAACGACAGTCGGCCCGCCTTCGCTTCCGAAGCGATCAGGTCCGTCAGGCCGGGTTCGCTGATGGGCGGTCTGCCGGCGCGCAGGTCAGCGACCACCTGTTGGTCAAAGTCGAGGCCGATGACGCGGTTGTCCGCGGAGGCGGTGCAGGCCGCGGTCACGCAGCCCAGATGCCAGATACCGAAGACCGTGACGTTCATGCGAGGCCCCGGGGTTTAACCACAGAGGACACGGAGAACACAGAGAAAAGGCCAGAGAGATCTTTGCCACAGATGGGGCACAGATGCATGCACGCAGATGAAATGCAGATTGGAGATCTCAAATCTGAAATTCTTATCTGTGTGCATCTGTGTCCATCTGTGGCTAACTCTCGTATTCCCTCTGTGCCCTCCGTGTTCTCTGTGGTTGCATTTCTAAGAAACGCGATTCAACCGCGGCTTTCAAACAGCCACTCGTTGGCGCGGAGGTAATCGACCGTCTTTTCCACGCCTTGTCGGATCGTCAGCTTCGGTTTCCAGCCCAGCGAACGGAGCTTCTTGGTGTCGAGGAAGATGAAGGGGCTGTCCCCGATCCAGCCGCGCTCGCCGCCGGTGTAGGTGCGGGCGGGGGTGACGCCGAGCTTTTCGCAGATCCAGGTGAGGGAGTCGTTCACCTGAGTGTATTCGTCCGTGCCGAGATTATAGATGTTGACCGGGTCGGTCCCGTTGGCGGCCACCGTCAGCATCGCCTCGACGCAATCGCCGACGTAAAGATAGCTCTTGCGCTGCTTGCCGTTGCCCAGCACCTGGATCTTCGTCGGGTCCTGCTGCAGCGAGCGGTAGAAGTCGAACACGTGCCCGTGCGAGTAGCGCTCGCCGAGGATCGAGACGAAGCGGAAGATGAACCCGCGAAATCCGAACCCGCTGGCGTACGCCTCGATCAGCCCCTCGCCGGCCAGCTTCGAGGCGCCGTACAGCGACGTCTGGATCGGGAACGGCGCGTCCTCCGGCGTCGGGACAACGTCGTGCTCGCCGTAGATTGAGCCGGTCGACGAGAACCCGATCTGCTTGATCCCGTGCGTCCGCATTGCCTCCAGCACGTTGTAGGTGGCGATCGTGTTCTGCTCGAGGTCGCGGCGGGGATGGTTCGTGCCAAAGCGGACGTCGGCATTGGCCGCGAAGTGGAAGACGAAATCGTGGCCCTTGATCGAGTCGGTCAGTCGTCGCTCGTCGAGCATGTCCCCCTCGACGAGCCGGAACGCCGGGCTCTTCTTCGCCACGTCGAGGAAGCGGGCCTGGCCGGTCGAAAGGTTGTCGTACGCGGTGACGGCGTGGCCGTCCGCCAGCAGCCGGTCGACCAGGTTGCTCCCGATGAATCCGGCGCCGCCGGTGACGAAGTAACGCATGCTTTTCAGTTGCCTCTGATCTCTCTGCGCCTATGTGGCCGCGCGGGGACTCAACGGTCCCACTGGGGTTTGATCTCACTGTATCCGGGGTTCACCTGATCGGCCTCCAGCTTGACGCCGTCCGGTTTGCGGGTCACCGGCTTCGAGAACCGCAGATCGATCTCGTCAACCGAAACCTGGGGGAACTCGATTGTCTCGCGGGCCCGGGTCCACGCGAGCGGGAGGTCGAAGTCGCCCTGGTAGGTGATAATCCCGTGGTCGCGTAACGTCACGGCCACGTGCTCCCACGTTTCGTACAGGGTGGTGATCCGCGCGTCCAGCACGATGGCGTGGAGGTGGCCGGACCGGGCGAACGTCGCCTCCAGCCAGGCCGGCCGGCTGCCGTCCGCCTGCCAAACGGTAAACTGATCGTCGTCGAACGCGTTTTCCGGCCCCGTCTCACTGGCGCTGGCCGTGACGCTGACGAGGTCCGGCCGGTGGTCCATCAGCCGTTGGATGAGGCGAAATTGCGGCACCCCCGCCATCAGCAGGAGGACCGAGAACCCGACCAGCGCTTCGCCGGGGCCGAAGCGTCCCGCGTCGCGGGCAACCCGCGGCTGTGCCGCAGGCAGTTCCGGCTTCCCATGCGGCCGGCTCCAGTTCCGGCGATCGCGCGCGATGGCGAAGCCGAGCCCGCCGATTACCGCGATCGTCGCGAGCAGGCTGACGAAGTTCGCCCACCGCACGCCGACGAATCGCACCGTGATGTGATGCTTGGCCGCCTCCAGCGGAAGCGAGACGTACATGCCGGAGTTGAAATATGGCACGCGGCGCCCGTTGTCCTGCACGTCGAGCATGCCGGGATAGTCGAGCACGGGCAGGTCGAGCCAAACCGATTGTTCCGCGTCGTAGTTGCACCGGGTCTTGGCGCCGTACTGCACCGCCTTGAGCGGCAGCCCGACGCGCGGCCGCTGGCCGGCGGGAACCGGGTGCGCGGCCAGCCCCGACAGGTGGTCGGACCAGTGATGGTTCTCCGGATCGGCGTTCGAGACGCTTGTCGCGCGCATGGCCGGCCCGGCCGGCAGGTACTCGGGCAGGCCGTCGTTTAACGGATAGGCATACAACCCCTTGACGAGCCCGGCTTGCACATAGTGCCCGCGGGGCACGTACGAGGCGACGGCCAGCCCGGCAGTCGCCAGCATCAGAAACACCGCCCACGTCGGCACGCGTCGCGGGAAGAGCCGGGCCAGGCCGAACGCCGTGAGCGCCGAGCCGAACACGACGACGAACACCAGCAGTCGGTACGTAAACTGCACGAAGTAATACGGCTTGGGCAGATGCCGCCAGAAGTCCACCGGCGACCAGGCGGCGAACAGCGCCGTGAAGAACCCGAGCAACAGGCAAACCAGCGCCACCCACCGGAACGGCCGCCGCCTCCGATGGAACAAGGCGAACAATGCCAGCAGCACGCCCGCCAGGATTGGCCAGCCGACCTGCAGCCCCAAGGCCGGCGTGCTGGCGCCCTCCGGCGTGTTGGTGAGGACGGGGGCCAGCAGGATCCGCATCGGCGTCAGGACCCTCATGCCGAACGGGTCGCCCGCGGCGTCTCGCACGCTCAGCAGCGGGACGGTGCGGAACTGCGGCAGCACGTACCAAAGCATCATCAGCCCATGAGCCGCTCCGGCCAGTGCAAGGCGCCCCGCCCGCCGGACCGGTTTGCCGAGGAACAGGAACGGGAAGAAGAATGCCGCAGCGAACGTCGCACCGTACAGGTAGGTGATGTTGTGCGTCAGCCCGATCAGCGTCCAACTGATCGCGCACCAGCAGATCCACTTCGGCCGACGTGAGCTGAGGCACCGCGCCGTTGCATAGAACGCGGCGGGCATCAGGTTCAGCGCCAGCATCTCGGCGAACGCGCCGCGGGCGTTCAGGTCGGTCATCAAATACGGCGCGCACAGGAACACCGCGCCAGCCAGCGTCGCGGCACGGAAGTTCCCGCACAGCCAGAGGCTCAGCCGCAGCGTGAAATACCCTGCCGCCAGGAAGCTGGCCAGCGACATCAGCTTCCACCCGGTATACGGATTGATGCGCAGGAACGCCGACATGCCCCCCATCACGCTGTAGGGGAAGTTGCCGTAGTATTGGAAGATCGGGTACCGCTGTCGCTGCTGCGTGTCGGGGGCGACGCGGACCGGGAACTGCCCTTCTCGCCAGCCCCGTTCGGCCTCGATCGAGAGGGCAATGACGTTTGACAGGTCCCCGGCCGGGCGGAACTGCTTCCCGCGGTACGGCCAGAGGATGCCCAGCCCGATCAGCAGGTAGAGCAACAATGGGCCGGCGTTGCGCGGCACCGCAAAGCGCCCGGGCGCAACGGGCGCCAACGCTGGCGCGTCGGACGAGATCGCCGCGAATGAGGTGCTGTCGTCGGGGAACGTCATGCCAGAAGGTTCCGAAGCAAACGGGCCGAAACGGGGAAGGCGATTGCCGTCAGGAATGGGCCGGCGTCTTCAGCGCCGGGCCGGCGGACGCTTCGGAGGACGTTCCCCAATCGCTCGCCGCCGGCACCTTGAACCTCCCGAGACCGATCCGCAGGATATCCTTGCCGTTGCGCCAATTGCCGGCGACCAGCTCGAGTCGGCTGTCGCCGTCGTCCTGCCAGCGGATGCCGATTTCCTTCACCTTGTATCCCAGCGTCTGGGCCAACCGCAGGATCTCGACGTCGAACATATACCCGTCAATCGTCTGCCGTCTGAAGATGTCCCGCGCGGCCCGGCGGGTGAAGAACTTGAACCCGCACTGCGTGTCCACGATCCCCCGCAGCCCCGTCACCGCCCGCATCCCGATCGCGAAGACCTTGCTGCCGATCCGGCGATAAACCTTCTGTTTCCGCACGACCTTCGAATCGCCCACGCCGCGGGAGCCGATCACGATGTCGAATCCCTGGTCGAACCCGGGGAGGATCTTCTCGATCTCCTCGATCGGCGTCTTATAGTCGGCGTCAACGAATCCAATAATCTGCCCCTTGGCAATACGGATCCCCTCGCGGACGCCCCGCCCCTTGCCGCCGCGCTGGGCGGAGCCAATGACCGTGTAGCGATCGTCCTTGCCTGCGAATTCCCGAGCCCGTTCGCGGGTGCCGTCGTTCCCGTCGGCGGCGATGATGATCTCGTACGCCTTGCCCTGCCCCTCGAGGTAATCGCGGACGGCGGTCAGGGTGCGGACGATCGTCTTCGCCTCGTTATAGGCCGGAATGATGATGCTCAGTACGGGACCGCCGCTCGGCACGGGCAAGCTCCTGGAAACGACCGGACGTTCTTCGACCCCCCGCCACCGTTAACCGCGCGTACAGGGTCGCCGCGGCCCGCGGGCCACGCCAAAACCGCCACAGATATCAACAGCGACAACGGGACGCAAGGGCGGGGCAATTTCCCGTGATTTCCGCCGGCTCGGGAAGAAAACGGGGACGCAAGTAGTTTTTCTCCTCGGGGCCTGAACATCATGCGGCAACTCGGGTTACAAACGTCTTTCATATGGCAGTTGGGGACAAGGGCCTTCGTCGGAGCGTTCACCGGGGTGCCCGGCGCACGAAGAGCCGCACGTCGCTGCCGAAGATGGGGTAGTGGCCGACCTCGGTCATGTCGCGCTGGCAGACCGCCTCAACGCGCGGGCGCAGGGCGTCGAGTTCCTGGTTGAACGGGTAGTCGAACGCGCCCGGCGGACTGGGCCGGAGGGAGAGGATCACGAAGTGGCTGGCCGCGATCTGGCGGAAGACGTCCTCCTCTGGGATCGCCAGCACCGTCATCGACATGTCGCCGGCGTGCAGCAAGTAACGATGCCGCTCGTAGGTCAGGACGGTGGCGATCTGTCCGTTGAGGCAGTCGTCGATCGAATTGCAGAAGACACCGATGTCGGGCCACCCCCGCCAGCGAGTCTCGGCGGCCATGTCATCGTACAGCCGCGCGATCGTTTGCACCGCCCGGCGGTGCTGGCTCATGAACCGGTCGGCCGAATAAGCCGCTACCTGCGTGCGCACGCCCCAGCCGATCGATGCGATCGCCGCGAACCCCAGCGCAAAGGCGAGCGGCGTCGGCCGCGAGGGGAACCGGCCCCGAAGCAACGTCAGGCCCGCGAGAATCACGAGCCACACGAGCGGGACGACCATGACGTCAGCCACCACGGGCGATTTGGAGACGTCCATCGTGAGCGCCGCGAGCGGAACGATCAGAAACGCCCCCGAGGCCGCCCACGCGAGCGACAGCGGGTATGTGTCGAGCGGAGTCGTCTCCCGTTTTGAGCCGGTCGTGCCCTCTTCCGAACGCGCAACGGACCCCGCTCGAACCCGTTCGCCCCCGAGACGAACCAATGCCGCGCCAATCAGGATCGCCCCGGCCGTTGCGAGAAACGCGAACCCCGCGTGCCTCGTGAGCAGCGACCGGGGGTAATACATCAACGCCGCGGCCCACTCGTTCGCCCCCACCTCGGCCGCCCGCACCTCCTTCTCGGCCCCGGTGACGTGGTTCACCCAGTAGTAATCGTGGATCGCGTTGCGGTTGGCCCAGAGCAGCGGCGCGACGAGCAGTGCGAGGATCGCGCCGGCAATCAGTAACGCCGCAAGGCGCCGCCGCGAATCATGCCTCGTCGGCGCATCGCGCGAAAACAGCCGGGCGATGAACACAACCGCGAGCAGCCCGAGCGCGCCCGCGACGTAGACCGCGGCGATGAACCGGAATCCGATCAGCACCGCCCCCACAAGCGCGACGGCCGGCGCCCACCGCCAGTCGGCCAGCACGCGGGAGCGGATCACGGCGCACAGCAGCAGCCCGTAGAGGCAGAACGCGATGAAGTCCATTCGGAAGTCGGCGATCCCGCCGGCGCCAAGGAACGGTGTGCCCGCCGAGAGCAGCAGCCCCAGCGCGATCCACGCGACGTCCCACCGCCCCGCCAGCCACCGCACCGTCCCGACTAAGCCGCACTGCAGGAGCGCGAAGTAGATGAAATTCAGGTCCAGCGCGCTCTGGCGCGACGGCCCGGCAACGAAGAAGAACAGCCCCGCCTGCACCGGCATCAACGCCCCCTGGGCGATCGGCGGCTGCGCCGCGATCGCGCGGACGATCCCCCGCGACTTCATCGATTCATAGGTTTCGTACGCCTGACTCAGGTACGCCACCTGGTCGGTGTATTGCGGGTAGGCCCAGACCACCTCGCGATGCAGGTAGTGCCGGAAGAGGAGGAACTCGACCAGGATCAGCCCCGCCATCAGCGACCACCCGGCCCACCAAGGCAGCCGCCGTGGAACACCCGACAGCACGGGACGAAGGCTGGATGAAGTCGGGGCCGCCCGCATATGTTCGTTTGGGAGTCATCATCGTAGGGCAGACGTTCCCGTCTGCCCTACTCTGCCGAATGGTTATTTGGAATCCGACCGGTGTTCGCTCGGCCGCTCGAATGCGACGGACCTCAGCAGCGCGCTGACGGACCGCTTTTCGGGGGCAGGCAACGGTTGGACTTTCGAGAACGAGAGTTCGATCTTCCGCTCGGCCGAGCCGGCGGGCACATCGGCGGCGATCTCGAAGTCGCCCAAGCCGGCGGTCTTTCGCGCAACCTCTTTGCCGTCCACCTTCACCACGACGTTGGTCTTGAAGTCCGCATCATCGATGCGCGGGACCATCCCGCGAATCACGAGCCGCGTCGCCCCGGCGGGCTGATCAAGACGGATGGAGCCGTCAGCGCCGGCCCAGCCGTCGGGATAAATGCCGGAATATTCGACGCCCAATCTCGCCGGATCCCCGCCCGACCAGGTGACCGACGACGGACCCGGCGCAAAGCCGATCCGCAGCACCTGTGCGGCAATTGGCCGGTTGTCGGGGTCGGGGAGGTGCTGCGCGCGGGAGAACGACAGTTCGATTCTGTGCCGGCTAACGTTCGACGCGGATTCGGCGAGTTCGGCGGTCAGCCGGAAGATATCGAGGCCGAGCGTGCGGCGGACGAGTTCCTTGCCGTCCACCGTCAG
Organism: Tepidisphaeraceae bacterium; assembly: GCA_036495445.1. Lineage (GTDB taxonomy): Bacteria > Planctomycetota > Phycisphaerae > Tepidisphaerales > Tepidisphaeraceae > DASXMX01. The sequence goes on along the minus strand of DASXMX010000059.1, from coordinate 12,273 downwards.
CACCGCGTCCGTGGTGAAGCCCGGGTCGTTGGTCCGGGGGATCCGCCCCTCCACAATCAGGCGCCTGATGCCCGTTGGCGGCGTGAGGGCGACCCAGGCCCGTTCGCCGACGAACCCGTCCTCGTAGAACCCGGAGTATTCGAGCGTTCGATCGCCCAGATCCTCCGGGAACCGTTCGACAATCGCGGGCGCGCGAAGCGCCTGATACTCGGCTTCGGAAACCAGCGAGACGTCGCGCAGGAAGCCGGTGAGCTGCCGGTTGTCGAGCCGGACCTCGCGGCCCCAGAGCTTCATCAGCCCGCCGGGTGCGTAGTTCAGGAAATCGCCCTCCGTCCCCATGTCGATCGCGACGAACGGGTACCCGTCGATGACTTGCGGCGTGAGCGGGGGCGAGAAGATCCGGGCCGAGCCCCGGCCCACCATTGGGAATGCACCGCGGCCGGCCCCGATCGCCTCGGCCGGCGGGAGCCGGTCGTCCCCGTTGGCGATGATGCTGTTGGTCACGTCCAGCTCCAGCCGGGCGGCGGGCGACGGGTTTACCACCTGGAACAGCAGGTATCGCCCCACGGCGGCCATCGTCCGCCCCTTGAGCAGGGTGTCGCCCTCGAGCTGATAGATTCCTACGTTCTCGCGGCCGAAAACGTAATACGGCTCGCCCAGCCGCGAGGCAACGAAGGTCAGGTGGTTCGGGAAATCCGCCAGGCCCCCGCCGCGGAAATTGGGGCCGTCCTCTTCCGGGTCGTGCCATCGGTTGAACGGGGACTGCCGGCCCGTGGAGCCCACGAACAGCAGCGGGTGACCGGCCGCCTCCGCGTCGGCGGCGCCGTCGCGGCCAACGAGGGAGAGGAAAAACGAATTGGACTGCGGCCCGCCCGAACCGGCCGCCGGGTGCATGTCGAATGTGCGGGTCTTGAAATGGGACAGGTAATTCAGGTAGTCGGCCATGCCGATCGTGGCCTGCTGGCGGCCAACCAGCGACGCGATCGCGCGCTCCCCGCTCAGGTTCGCCAGGAAATTCTCACTGGGCAGAATCAGCGGCCGGCCGACCGACTCGCCCATCTGGAACTTGGCCAGCACGAGGTTGTACGTGTCGGTCTCCAACGGGCGACTGGGGTTGCGCTTCAGCAGGTCGGCGTACTCGCGCAGCAGATGGGTCGACGAGGCGGAGACGATCTCGGCGAACCCGCTGCCGACGCCGCGGCTCATCAGCGTGTAAATGTGCTGGCTCCTCAGGTTCCCCAGTCCCAGCAACACCAGCGGGACCACTTGCACGATCCGGCTGCGCGCCACTGTGAACCATCCCAACACGACGGCCGACAGCAGGAACGGCTGGAGGTACATCGCCAACTTGTACAACCCGAACCCGATGTGCTTGTGGAACAGCCAGGCGAACACGAGGGCCATCACCGCGCAGACGAACGCCGGCCCGTGCCCGCGCCGGAGCGACCGGACCACCAACGCGCCGCCCGCGATCGTAAGCAGGATTGCGACCACGATCAGCGTGGAAAAGGCCTGGTCGCTGGGGAACTTCTGCCCCAGCGCAAACAAGCCCCAGATGTAGACCGGGCCGCTGGGCATCAGATAGTAGGGGAACATCGTCGTCGCCGGGTTCTCCGGCTTGGTGCCGCTGACCTGTTGCAGCAGGTAGATGATCGACAGCGGGAAATAGCGGTTCAGCAGCGCGAGGACCGTGATCGCGCCGATGCCCAGGACGATGAGCAACGGCCGCCACGCGGCCCACCCGCCGCGAACGGTGAGGGCGGCGTACAGCAACCAGGCGAGGGCGACGAACGGGAGGACTTCGGTGTATGTGACGATCAGCCCCGCGAGCAGCAGCCCGATCAGCGCGCCACGGCGGATCCGCGCGGGCCGGGTCGTCTCTTCGACCGGCCGCAAGAGCACCGACGTGAGCCCGGCGGCGATTCCCAGTCCGATCACCTGCGCGATGAGCTGATAGAGGGTGCCGAACGCCCCCAACCCCGAGACGGCAACCAGACCGACGACGACCCAACTCGCCAGCCGCGACCTGCCGGCGGCATAGGTCATCGCGCCCGCGGCGGCGATCTGGCAGAGCATGAACGCTAGCACCACCGGCATGAAGATCCGCAGGCTCACGACATGCGTAATCCCCGACACCATCGCCAGGACCAGTTCGGATCCGGGGCGATGGAGCACGTGCAACAGCCACATGAACTGCGTGTAGTCTGCCCCGGCCAGGGCCGTGGCATCCGGCGCCTGAAAGTACCCGTGCCGCAGCAGGCGCTCGGCCCCCAAGCAGTAATTGGCCATGTCGTCGTTGCAGAAGCTGACCCAGTCGAGTCCGAACTTCAGCATCGGCCACCCGGTCGCAAACAGCGCCAGCACCGACAGCAGCACGAACGGCCAGAGATCCTTTGCCGGCACGCGCCGCCCGGCCCGCCAGAGGACGACCCCCGAACCGAGCACGAGCGCCGCCGCCAGCGCCGGCCCGAACCGCTCGACCGGCAAGCCCAGTTCGTTGCCGATGAACAACAGAAGGATCGTCGCCGACGCACCCGTGACCGGGGCGAGCAGCAGCCGATAGAGCGGCTCTTCATCCTTCGCCAGCAGCGCCAGGACCGCGTAGCCAACGACGGTCAGGAAGACAAAAACGCAGAGGGACAGCACCAGTGCGATCAACGACAACGCTCCTTATCGCGGGGAAACCGGGGGATTGTAACGGGCCAGCCGGGGCAAGCAATGAAGGACAGGGATGAGGGGGTGACAAGGTGAGGGGGTGACCGCCACTCCCGTGTCACTATGGCAGCGGCCGCGCGGAAGGAACAGCCGCTTGCGCTCATCGATTCGCGTGGATTCGCGTCCATTCGCGTTCCAATTTTGCCTTCCCCCTCGTAGAACCTCGCCACCACCGGGAAGGAGCCGCTTTGAATCCGTCGGCGACGCTTTGGGTCACCACCGCCCTCTTCAGCCTCACGTACATCGCGCTGGCGATCGGCAAGATCCCCAGGCTCCGGTGCGACCGGGCCGGGATCGCGTTTATCGGGGCGGCGCTGATGCTCTGCACCGGCGTGGTGACGCTGCGGCAGGCGACGAGCCCCGAGTCGATCGACTACGAAACGCTCTTCCTCCTGTTCGGCATGATGGTCGTCGTCGGCGTGCTGCGGATCAGCGGGTTCTTCATCCGCGTGGCCCACTGGGCGCTGGACCGCATCCGCTCGCCGCGGGGGCTGCTGGCGGTCGTCATCCTGCTTTCGGGCGTCCTGTCCGCGTTCCTGGTGAATGACATCGTCTGCCTGGCGCTGACGCCGCTGGTGCTGCACCTGACCAAGCGGCTGCGGTTCGACCCGGTGCCGCATTTGATCGGGCTCGCGACCGCCGCGAACGTCGGATCGACGGGGACGATCACGGGGAATCCGCAGAACATGATCATCGGGATCCAGTCGAAGATCCCCTACCTCAAGTTCGCGCTGCACCTGATGCCCGTGGCCCTGATCGGGCTGGCGATCAACTACGCGGTCATTCTGATCGTCTATCGCACCGCGCTGTCGAAAGCCCCCGGCGCCGGCGGGGGGGGGAATGGGGAGGCGAATGGGAACGGAATTCGAAACAGAAACGGCGCGACGATCGTGCGCCCTCGGATCCCCACCAGCCGCGCCCACGGGTGGCTCCTGATGAAAAGCGGGACGGTCGCGCTAATCACGGTCGTCCTCTTCTTCACGGGTTTGCCGATTGCCCTCGTCGCCACCGGCGCGGCCGCGTTCCTGATGCTCACCCGCATCAAACCCGCCCGCGTCTACCGGGAGGCGCACTGGACGCTGCTGCTGATGTTCGTCGGCCTGTTCATCGTGGTCCACGCGTTCCAACTCCACGTCGTGAGCCGGTGGCACGTGGAGCGTTGGACGTTCATCCTGACCCGCCCGGTGGACCTGCTGAGCGTCGTCTCGGCCGCCCTGTCGAACCTGGTGAGCAACGTGCCCGCCGTGCTGCTGTTCGAGCCGATCATGCGCGCGATGCCTCCGGCCTCGCAGCAGACGGGCTGGCTGGCGCTGGCGATGTCGAGCACGTTCGCGGGGAACCTGACGATCCTCGGGTCGGTGGCGAATTTGATTGTCGTCGAAAACGCCCGCCGGGAGGGCGTACACGTCTCGTTCTGGGACTACTGCAAGGCGGGGGTGCCGATTACGATCCTCACGCTGGCGGTGGGGATTGGGTGGCTAATGTTCGTGCGGTATTGACGAAAGACAGCGCCGCCAAGACGCCAAGGACGCCAAGAGGACAAAGAGAGCGCGGGAGAAAGAGACACTCTTGCTCGGCCTCGCTTCCGATTACCCCCCACGCCGGGGCACAGCGGCGCGAGTGAGTGGGTTGATTCGAGTCCATCTCCCACCGCGCTGCCCCGGCGTGGGGCGGACCTGGGCTGCGTCACGACGCGATCGCTGAGACGAAGAGACAGAGAGAGACGTCCCGGTGTCCGCCTTTTGAGTCGATTCGAAGCTGATGCCCATGGCCCGGAGCGCCGATGAATTGTATGACGAATGTGTGTCAACGAACGAGGGGCGCGCGCCGGCGGGCTATTCCACATGAAGCGACGTGCGGTCCGGCCCGGGTGATCGGAGCGGTTTGTCATGGAAGTGCGATGCGCGCGGTGCAGGCGAGGCGGGATGCGGTCGCCGTATTGCCCCGTGTGCGGGCGCCGCAATCTTGGCACGCCTCAGGGCGTCCCCACCTGTTACACTCCACCGCAAGCGAGAACCGCCCCGCTGGTGAATCCGCCGGGCCATCGGCGGCGGCAATCGGTGGCCGCGGTGGCCTTGGTTCTGGGCGCATGCCTCGCGGGCGCCGTCCGGTCATTCAACATGGCGCTCCACCCGAAGGCCGCGAATGCGGCAGGTGCGTTCGCGCCCCCTGCCGCACCGATTGCCAGGACCAGCGTCCGCCCGCGCACGCCAATCGCGGGGTGGCCGAATCCGCCCTCCGGGACGGAGTGGCGGGTGCCGGGCATGACGAAGGACTGGCGACCGCCGCAAAACCCATCAATTGAAACCGTTCGGGCGCTGATTCCGTATCTGGAGCAACCGGTTTTATTGCTTCGTGCCGACGCACAATGGGGCTTGGCTTTGCGAATCGTCGATGCCAAATTCGACTCGCCGGCGATCGGCCACCGGTTTTCCGGATCGTTTACGGTGGAGAACATCGGCGTCAGTTATCGTGTCAGTGACTTGAGCGTCCGTCCCCCCTCCTTCGCGCTGTTCATCTACCGCGACGATCAACTGCTGTTCCACAACACCGGAACGTGGGCCCCCAAGCAGCACGATCGTGGGGTGAAGATCCCCGTCCAGTGGCAGACGCAAGGCAGTGCCGCGAAGATCCCGTTCCTGGTCGTCCCGGGTCCGGGGCGCTACCGTTGTCGGATCGAGCTTTACGCCGGCCAGGACCATCAGCGCCTGATCGATGACTGGGAAACGGCGGCTGAGGTCCATTAGCCATTTTCGTAATCGAAGAAGCGACGGGCCAAGGGAGCAGGTATGCCGTTTCCAGCGGATCCGAAATACGTCCGCCCCCTCATAGTAACGTTGCGCCCGCGGCGGCTGTCCTGTCACGTTTCCCTCATCCCGTTTCAATGATTATGATGCCCCCCCGGCCCATGAGCGTGCCCGTGCTGGATTTCTTCCGGGGTGGCATCGCGGATGTCGCGGACCGAGACGTCGAAATTAAGGTTCTTGCCGGCCAGGGGGTGGTTGGCGTCGACGCGGACCTGGTCGTTGTCGACGCCGACGACGGTGACGACGCGGGTGTTGCCGCCGGCGTTGGCTTGGAACTGCATGCCGGGGGCGATCTGCTGGCCCTGGGGGAAGGCGGCTCGGGGGACGGGCTGGACGAGCGACTCGTCGCGGGCGCCGTAAGCCTCGTGCGGCTCGACCTTGACGTGGACCTGGTCGCCGACAGCGTGGCCCTCGAGCGCGCGTTCGAGGCCGGGGACGATCCCGCCGACGCCATGGAGGTAGTCGAGGGGGCCGCGGCCCTCGCTGGTGTCGAGCACCTGGCCCTGGTCGTCCTTCAGCGTGTAGTCGACCGTCACCACCTTGTCCTTGCCGATTTGCATGGCCGAGCCTTTCCGTAAAGCCTTGCGCGGGAACCGGTCCGGCGCATTCGCGCACTCTATGCCAATGAAAACGGTGCGGCCACACGAAAACGCAAATTCTTTACGGGCGTTCTCTTGTGCGCAGGAAAAAGCCCACCGCCGAGCGGTGGGCTTGGTTGGTTTTTCGAGGCCTTGTCCCGGGGTTACCGAGCCGCGGCGCCGGTGGTGAGCCGGCGGACCTTGGTGGCCTTCATGCCCTTGGGGCCGTCCTCGGCGTCGTACTCGACGGTTTCATTTTCCTGCAGGGTCTTGAACCCGCTGCCTTCGATCACGGAATGGTGGACGAAGACGTCCTTTCCCTGTTCGGAGGCGATGAAGCCGAAGCCCTTCTGATCATTGAACCACTTGACCTTACCGGTGGCCATGGTGAGCCAGTCCTTTCCCTACAGACATGATGCGGCCCCCGGCGCAGGGCCGGACGAACCGCAGCGAACGCAACCGACCAAGATGTAAGGAGGATCGCGTTCGCGTGACTACGGCACGAACATCTCCGCCGAGCCCTTCCCGAGCGGAACGGGTCCCTGTGCCGAGGGACGGAACCCCTTCTGAGCCCGAGAATAATCAAACACAATACAAGATGCAAAAAATTTTGTGGCAGCTGTCAAGCGGTCAACCGGCACAAAAGCCAACTGTTTATCCACAATCCGTCAAACGATGCCGCCTCGAACCCGTTGCCCCATCCTATAGCAAATGCAACAATTTGCGTCTCGACCCACCGAGCCAGGAGGCGTCTAACACGAAATATACCATTACTTATCTTCAATGCATCCCAGATACTTCATGCAATTATGCGGCACACCCTTTCGCATTTTCGTATCCCGATCGAAACTGATCCCTTTTGACGTTGTGTTCGCAAGAAACACGCGATGAGCCCGTAGCGGGCAGCGGGGTTGTTTTCCACGAGTTATCCACATCGCGGGCCGGCTTGATATTCGTTTGATCTGCGAGGAACATACCAAAGAATCTTCGCGCGGAGTGGAATGAATCTGCTTGAAACGACAAAGCTGGTAAAGACGTACGGATATCGCACCGTCGTGGACGAGGTCAGCTTTGTGATTGGGCAGGAAGAGCTCGTCGGCCTGCTCGGCCGCAACGGGGCGGGGAAGACGACGACCTTCCGCATGATCCTGGGCATGGTGACGCCGGACAGCGGCGCGGTGGCCTTTGACGGGCACGACGTCACCCAGCTTCCCATGTACAAGCGGGCCCGGCGGGGGATCGGGTATCTCTCCCAAGAACGCAGCGACTTCCGCCGACTGACCGTCTGGCAAAACCTGCAGGCAATCCTGGAGACGCTCAACCTTTCCCGGGCCGAGCGTAACCGGCGGGCGAACAACCTGTTAGACCAGTACGGCCTCATGAAGTGCCGCAACCAGAACGCCGACACCCTCTCCGGCGGCGAGCGGCGCAAGCTGGAGATCTGCCGGGCACTCGTCACCGAGCCCAAGCTCATCCTGCTGGACGAGCCCTTCAGCGGCGTGGACCCGCTCGCGGTCGAAGATCTTCAAGTGGAAGTACGCCGACTGAAGCACGAATTCGGCAAGAGCGTGTTGATCACCGACCACAACGTCCCCCAAACACTCAAAGTCTGCGATCGCGCCCTGATCATCAACGACGGGCGAGTCCAATTCGAAGGCACGCCCCGCCAGGTCATCAACGATCCTGGCGTCCGCAGCGCCTACCTGGGCAGCACGTTCCGCGGGGACGAGTTCGATTGAAAGACGGAATCGCCGCGGAGACGCTAAGACGCGAAGGAAACCGCGAAGAAGAAACCCGATGGGATAAAGACCCGCCAACATTTCTCCATTTGACCTGATCCGATCTGAAACAAATGATGGGGGACTTGGTCTTTACTGCTGAAAGACGGGTCGAACCGCTCCCGGAGCTCGCATGAAACCTCGATACGCGATCGGCATGGTCGTCCTCTCCCTGGCGCTTGGCACCTCGCTCGCTCGCGCGGACGAGCAGGCCAAACCCGATGCCCCCGCGACCCCGGCGGCGGCGAAGATCAGCCCCGACGCAAGGCAACTGATCGATCAGATCTCCGACGCCTACAGCAAACTTCACTCGCTGAATCTGGCGGGGACGGTTTCGCTCGATTTGCAAGTCGAGGGCTCGTCGGCCGAGAAGCATTCGAGCCCGTTTACCTCGGCTTACGTTGCGCCCAACCGATTCCGCCATGAGGTGAAGGGCGATGTGCTGATCGGCAACACGGGGCAGACGCTCTACACGTTCCAGGCGGAGCCGAACGCCTACACGCAGGCGGAGGCGCCCAAGGAGAAGGTGGCGTCGAAGGATCTGCCCAAGTCGGTCGCGACGCTCCTGGCGATGCAGGACCCGTCGCTCCTGCTGGCGATCTCGAAGAACGCCGGCGACGAGCTGCTCGATGGCGTGACCGAGGCAACTAAGGTCGACGACACCAAGGTGGGCGACGCCTCGTGCCCGACGCTGAAACTGGTGAACAGTGACAAGTCGGTCGCGACGGTGGCGGTCGATCCGTCGACCCACCTGGTGCGCCAGATGACGCTTGATATGACCGAGCAGCTAAAGCAGCGCCGGCCGGACCTGGCGCGGGCGGTCGTGACGACCGACTACAGCAAGTCCTCGCCGGACGAGAACGCGGCCAAGGACGAGCTGTTCGCCTGGTCGCCCCCGCCGGGCGCCCGCGACGCGGCAGCCATGGCCGCCGCCCAGCCCAAGGACGAGGCCGACGCCTCGGCTTTGGAAGGGAAGGACGCCCCGCTCTTCAAGCTGGATGGCTTGGATGGGAAGGCGGTTTCACTCGCCGATTTGAAGGGCAAGGTCGTCGTGCTGGACCTGTGGGCGACGTGGTGCCCGCCCTGCCGGGCGTCGCTGCCGCACCTGAACAAGCTGTGGGATGCGATGAAGGACAAGGATGTGAAGATCTACGCCGTCAATGAGCAAGAGGAGAAGAAGGACGTGCAGGGCTTTGTCGACTCGACGAAGCTGACCGTCCCCGTCCTGCTCGACAGCGACGGCAAAATGGGCGGCCAATACGGCGCGACGGCCATCCCAGAGACGGTCGTCGTCGGGAAGGACGGCAAGGTGAAAAAGGTCTTCGTCGGCTTCAACCCCGGCGAAACCCCCGAGCAACTGAAGTCTGCGGTGGAGAGCGCGCAGAAGGAATAGAAGACGGGTTCACCACAGAGCGGCTGTGTAAAAAGTCAAGGGATGGAGGCATTAAGCGACGCATTGTAAGTGGTGTCGGTTTTGATCATCTGGTTGAGGGTGACCAGGCGCTTGCGCATGCAGGCGGTGACGATCACCTTGAACGGCTTGCCGCCCTTGCGCAGGCGGTCGGCGAACCGCCGGAACCGCTCGCAGTATTTCATGGCGTTGAAGGCGGCCATGTAGAGGGTGTTGGGCACGGGCTGACGTCCGCCCTGGATGGTGCGTTGCCCGCGCGGCGGCCCCGCGAGTCGTTGGCCAGCGGCGCGACGCCCGCGAGCTTGGCGATCGACTGGCGCGAGAGCTCGCCGATCTCCGGCAGGTCGGCCAGCAACGCGTTGGCGGTGCCGGCCGAGACGCCCGGGACGGTGGTGATGATTTCGGACTTGCGCTTCCACTGGCCGTCGCCGTCGATCAGCTCGGCGGCCGCGCGGTCCAGGTCCGCGACCTGCTGTTCGATCAGCCGCAGCAGCCGCTTGGCCTGGTCGCGGGCGAGCTTGGGCTGCTGCGACTCGGCCAGGCGGTTCTTCTCGGCGACGCGCATCTGGACCAGGGCCCGCCGGCGGGCGATCAGGTCGTCGAGCTCGACCTGTTTCGCCGAGGGCTTGCGCAGGGGCCGGTGCTCGGCGGCGCGGCCGAAGCGGGCCAGGACCTCGGCGTCGACGCGGTCGGTCTTCTCCAGCCGCCCAGTCGAGCGGGCGTACTCGCGGGCCCGCTGCGCGGGTTGACCAGCGCGACGCGCGGACGCCGGCCTGGAGCAGCTCGGCGGCCACGCGGCGGTGCAGCCGGCCGGTCGCCTCGATCACCCCCAGCTCGACCTCGAGCGTGGCGAGTGTGGCGGGCAGCTGCGCGATGCCGGCGTCGTCGTTGGGCACCTGCAGGCGCTGGCCGGTGGGGTCAACGTGGCAGTCGAGCGTCGCCTTGGAGACGTCGATGCCGACGACGGTGCGCGGGAGGACCGGGTCGCGGCGATGGGCGGACGGATCGTGTTCGTCGTGCATGGTGGCTTCCCTGCCCTGCCTTGCGGATGCGAACTGCCGCGCGGGGCGGCGTTCGACCGGCTGTTCGGGTTAGGTACACGCGGCCGCCGACGATCACGCTCCGTGACGGCGTCTTTAACGCCCGGGCACGACCGATCTGCCGGCGGCCGCCGGTTCGCGGGCTTCTCGCTACGCTTCGAAGCCCGCGAACCGGCATGCTGGATTGAACACGATTTCACGGTAGTTTTGAACATACAAGGCACGGAGGACACGGAGGGGCGCTCGACAAAAGGCATTGAACCGCGAAGGCGCGACGACGCGAAGGGATTCAAGAGAGTGCCTTTGGATCTGCTTCGCGCCTTCGCGCCTTCGCGGTTTTCTTTTGATCTGTTGCCATCGAAACCTTTACTGCGTTGAGCGCGGCGACGGTGAAGATGAGCGGGTAGAGCTTTTCGAAGTACCAGAGCTTGGCGAAGTAGAAGCCGATGGGGCACGGGTCGAAGCGGGTGCCGCGATCGGTGTGCTCGATCAGCCAGGCGACGCCGCGGGTAATCGTGGGGTCGATTTCGCCCGGATCAAAGAGCTTCTTCCCTGTTCCGTCGATCATGCAGGCGTGCGAACGACTGGTGGCGAGCGCTTGGACGGACAGCGCCGTCTCTTCGATCGAGGTTGTCGACGTGCCGCCGCCACCCCAGCCGCCCTTTGCACCTTGGGCACGGACCAACCACTCCAACCCGATCGCGATCGCGGGAGCCCAGTTCCAGTCGTGGCGATCTCCCGCCTCCGCGGCCAGCACTACGCGCGCGGTTCCGTAGGTTGGATTCTCATCGTCCGTGACTTGCTGGTTGCCAAACCAGAGCGGAACCCAAGACCCATCCCGGCGAGACTGCCGAAATAGAAACCACATCGCGCGAGATGCACGCCTTCTGACGCGCGCACGAAGATCATCCGGCAATGTTTCTCGCCACACGGCCCACGCTCGCAGCGCGTGCGCCGTCAGATCCGCGCTGCTGCGGTCGAACGGCAGCTTGCCCCATCCTCTGCAAAACGTCGGGATGCCGCCGTCGCGGTTTTGGAGGTCCAGCAACCAGCGGACGCCGAGGGCGGCGGCCTTCTTCGTGCGGTCGTCGATCAGGCCGAGGTTCTTCAGGGCCAGCAGCGCGCCCGGCGTGTCGTCGGCGTCGGGGACGCCGCCGGGGAGGTCGGTCCAGGCCCAGCCGCCGGGGTTGGCAAGGGTGTACGGGTGCTCGCTCGTGTATTGCTGGTCGAGCAGCCAGTCGCGGATCTTGCGGCGGTCGGGCTCGGGGAGGATCTGGTGGAAGTCGCGGTCGATCGCCAGGGCGTTGACGGCCAGCGTGGTGACCCACGTCGCCAGGTTCGTGTCGATCGGCCAGCTCCCGTCGGCCCGGGCGGAGCGGACGAGGAACTCGGTCCCGCGCCGCACGACCGGGTGGTCCGACAATCCCGCGCCGATTAGGCTCATCACAACGAAGCTCGTCAGTGGCGTGGCTTCGAGGAATCCGCCACTGGTAGGTTGGATCGTCTCGAGCAGGCGCAGCGCCCGACGGCACGCCAAACGGCGTGCGGCGCGCGTGAGCGGGTTGCGCGTGGGGCGATGTTTGTGCCGCACCAGACCGATCGCGATCAGCGCCGGCAGCGCGTAGCTGACGACCGGCAGTCGCAGCCACTTGAACCACCGCTGCGGGAACGCGGCGAGCTCAAAGGGCAATTGCGGGACGCGTTCCCACGCCGCCCGCCCCTCGCCCAGCCGACCGGCCAGGGCGCACATCGTCAGGATCGGCACGGAGAAGGTGTGATCCTTTCCGTAACGACGAATGATCGCTGGGACCAGGTGATCCGGATCGATGCCGCCGGCCTTCTCCGCCAGCCACTTCTCGGCCCGGGCAATCGTCTCGCCATCCGCGTCGCTTGTGGTGCAGGCTTCCAAGCCTGCACGTGCAGGCTTGGAAGCCTGCACCACAA
>DASXMX010000058.1:0-16847 GCA_036495445.1 Tepidisphaeraceae bacterium | reverse complement strand
ACCCTCGAAACATCCTGTTCAAGCATTTCGCCAGACTCGTCCGCGAACTCCAGCCAAAGTTCTTTTTGATGGAGAATGTTAAGGGGTTACTCACCTACCGCAAGGGATATTTCCGGCAATTGATCGCCGAGTCGTTCCATGACGCCGGTTACGAAGTCATCGCCAAGGTCGTTTGTGCCGCCGACTATGGCGTACCGCAGCGACGGAACCGGATCGTTTTCATTGGGACGCGGCTGGACGTGCCACTCAACTTCCCGACTCAAACGCACGTCGAGAACGACCTCTTCGCCGATGGACAGCCCTACGTCACCGTGGACGAGGCCATCGGTGATTTGCCTCTCCTCAATGGGATTCTGGATCAGGACCGCTGGGAGTACGCCAGTTCGCCCCAGAACGCTTATCAACGATACGCTCGGGATGGAAGTCGCTCCAAATACGTCACCCTGCATCGAGCAAACGGCCTGTCGGAAGCGGCACGAGAAGTCGTCAGCTTGGTGAAAGAGGGCGAGGGGCTGCGAAGCATTCACCCCGACTTATTGCCTGACCGATTCAAAAAGATGCGCCGCATTTCAACCGGCGCTCTCAGAAAAGACTGCACGACACTCTACCACCGGCTTTCCAGAAACGCCCCCTCGTATACAATCACCTGTTACTTCAGAAACGTCGCATCGGGACCATTCGTGCATCCTCTGGAGGATCGCTCGCTCTCGTACCGGGAAGCCACTCGACTCATGTCGTTTCAGGACACTTACACCTTCCGCGGGTCGATGCTGACACGGCAGATCGGGAACGCGGTGCCGCCATTGTTGGCGAAGGCGTTCGGACAACACATCCGGTACTTGCTGACGATTGGCCAGTTGAAACAACGGCCCAACACTCAACTCCTGCCCGTTTGACGGGGGTGAAATGCCCAAATGGATTAGACCCGCTAGAGTTCGTGCCGCCATCGCAGGCCTGAACCAATGGCGCAGGCAGGCGAAAAGCCAGCCGGCGATGCACCTCTGGCCTCTCCTCGCCCTTCTGGAACGATCCGTCAACACCGACAACCCGGTAGAGTTCACAGAAGCCGATGACCGTGCGTTCTGGGATCGTTATGCCCGCCTGCCGGGAGATACACGTGATCGGAATGACGCCTCGGCTCCGAGCGGATTCACCGAGGATTTTTACGTCGAACCTCTGCTGCTCCAGAAAAAGCCCTCCGACTACTACCATCGCAGCCCGGCCACCATCAGGGACAGAACGTTCCTGAATGCGTGGAAAGCCGCGACTTTCAATCCGAACTCCAGCGAGTGGGTTCTCAAAAAGATTACGCGGAGACCTTTGTGGACAAGGTGCTGACCCGCGATGGAGTGGTGCATCGTGTGCCGGTAGTCGATCTGGCCGTTTGGCTTTTCAAGGGCGAGCAGTTTCCCGACAATGCCACGGCTCGCACGTTGGAACAGAAGTTCCGTCAAACATTCTTCATCTCAGACGCCGACTACCAAAAGCTGTGTGAGTTCCAAGATGAAGATGCGGCACACATCTACACCGACGCCAAGCCTTCGGACGCGGACTATAGGGCGGCCATAGAGGAGCCGCTGGTGCCAACAGGCTCAGTGATTCCCACCGCCCCAGCCACGCCAGCCGTCGAGGCCGAAAACGATGAAGAAGATGTCGAGTCACTTCTGGACGAGGAAGATTGGGTTCTGACCGAGGTAAAAAAGCTGCTCAAATTGGGAACCTCGGGCATCATTCTTCGTGGATGCCCCGGCACCAGCAAAACATGGTATGCGCAACAGATCGCCCAATATCTGGTCGAGAAAGCATCGCACATCTACAAAGTTCAGTTCCATCCCTCGTACGGATATGAGGATTTCGTCGAGGGGTACGTGCCGAATGAAAACACCAAATCTGGCTTCGAGATCATCGACAAGGTGTTCCTGAAAGCGTGCGAAACGGCCGAAGGATTGAATCCGAAGACCCCGGTGGTCTTCATCATCGACGAGATCAATCGGGGCGATCCAGCACGGATATTTGGGGAGTTGTTGACCTACATCGAACACGGCTATCGAGGAAGTAATTTCAACCGAGCTTACACTGGGAAAGCGGCACGGGTGCCGTCCAATCTCGTGCTGATCGGCACGATGAACCCGCACGACAAGAGCATCACCCAACTCGACGTGGCGCTGGTGCGGAGATTCGACCACATTGACCTCAAGCCCTCGTCGGAAATCCTTCAGAGCTTTCTGGAGAAATCGGAAGGGTTCACCGCCGACCAGATCACCCGAATCTTGAAGTGGTTCGAGGCTCTTCAGAACCTTCTCCCCTTCGGTGTAGGTCATACCTATTTCAAAGACGTGAAGAACCCCGAGCAGTTGCAGACGATCTGGCAGTATCGCGTGCTGCCTTACTGCGAGGCCGTTCTCGAACTGGAGCCTGACAAGTTGGAAGATGTGAGGAGGAGCTTCGACGGGATGTACAAGGCTGTCGTAGGACAGACCGGCGGCGCTTGACAATGTTCAAAGAGGGCCAAATCGTCTACCCCTGCAAAGAGTACGAGGAGGTTTCACTTCCGGTGAAGAATCTCCTCGGCACTGAAGGAACGCTGGACATCTATCCAGATGTGGCCGGCAAAGGGTACTTCGACATCGACTATCGAAAGGGGGAACTCGTCCTGAAGGCGAGAGGATTCGTCGGACTGATTCCGATCTCCGACAAGGCCGCCATTCGAGTCGAACCACGCACGCCAATCCCGAATCTCCTGTACATGATCTGGCGATCTGGCGTTCAACTGTCGGGCCTCTCGAAGTACGTTCGGGGCTATCGGGAGACGCCCGGCACCGTCGCCGACCCCGAGCGACTCTATGTGAACACATTCCTTTCCACGATGCGGTCAGCCGGGCGAACCGGTCTCCTAAAACGGTACATCCGGGCCGAAACAGAGCAGGAGTTGAGGGGCAGGGTTTTGCTCGGGAAGACCGTCTCACGATTCCGTTCTCACGGCATCCGGCACAAACACACGTTCGAGATTTACGACCACACGGTGAACAACCTTGAGAACCGCATCCTGAAGGCGACCGCCCAGAGACTCCTCCAGCGGTTCAGCGGTGACACCAGCAAAGAAGGCAGGGAGATCAGCATACAGCTTCGAGACCTGTTGCGGCTTTTCGACCCGGTGAACGCCGGCCCCGCGAGGGTGGACCAGATAGCACGCGAGACACCTCGCCTGATTCGTAGCCTTCCCCGTAGCCACAAGTTCTACGAGCCAGCCCTATGGCTCGCCTACCTGATCGCCACCCGAAGCGGGGTCAAGATGGAGGCGGTGGGGCGCGCGAAGTTCGAGTCGGTCGTAATTGACATGGCAGACTTGTTCGAGCGGTACATCCGCAAGGTCTGCGAGGAGAAGGCCGCGACCTGCTTCAGCGGGTGCAGGGTCATGAATGGTAATCGGGATATGGTTCCTCTCTTTCTGGTAGGGGAGAAATTCCCGGCGAAGCCAGACATTTATTTCAAACGGCAACGGGTCTGTGTGGCGGTTGCCGACGCTAAATACAAACCCAAAATCGCATCCGAGGATCGCTACGAATTACTGGCGTTCTGCGAAGCGCTGGGTGTCGACACCGCTGCTTTCGTCTGTCCGAAGATGTCAAAGCAATCGTCAGCTTCTTTGCATGGAACGACCGTAGGTGGACGGACAGTCCATGCCGTTAGGATTGATCTGACCGCTCCGGACCCAGAGGTTGAAGAATTGGATTTCGCTCGACGTTTGGGACGGACTCTGGGAATTGAAGCTGTGGGCAACGCCTTGGACTATTCCATCTAGGCGCTAACCGCAGTGAGGGAGGGTGGCAGCGGTCTGGGCGGTGTGCATGAACTGGTAACGGAGGTTGCGACACCCACCCAGAACCGCTTTCCACTACACCTTTCAATCGGCAAATCGCTCCGCGACGACCACCACGCATCTATACGCGACTTCCGTATCCGTTGAATGAACTGCATCTTCCGCCGCGGCAGGTTCGTTTTAAGCTCTGCGGGTCGGGCTACGGCCTGGCGTGAGCGTCGGCAATGAGTTGGGGGTCCTGCCGCTGCTTCCAGGTGTCCGCCAGCCATTGGTCCAGTTGGCTTATCGGCGCCGAGGGCAGGTTGGCCAGCAGTTGCGCGAGGTACACCTGCGGGTCGATGCCGTGCCTTCGGCAGGTGCTGGTGATGGACGAGAGGATGGCGGCGGTCTGCCCGCCGCGTTCGTTGCCGACGAATGGAGAAAACCGGGACGGGTCCGGTTTCGGACGCGGCTCGCCCTTGAACGACCCCGCCTGCCGCGTATTATGGCAGTTGATATAGCATGATATATCACAAGCCCAACACGTTGACCGACCGGGCGTACGCCGGGTTGAGGGGGATGGTGGTGAGGGGGAGTTGCGGGCGGGGGCGCGGTTGGTGAACCGGCCGTTGGCGCGGTCGTTGAAGGTGAGCCAGACGCCGGTGCGGGAGGCGATCGGGCGGCTGGTGGCGGAGATCGTCGCGATCCGACCCTCAGAAGCTACTGGCTGAACGCTCCGGTGTCGTCCGGGGGGGAGCCAAGACACCCGCGCCGGCCGAAAGGCCGGCCCCACGCATTTCACCCGCACCGCGTTACGTGGCTTGAGCTCCGAACGGACTCCTGCGTCGGAGCAGCGCCTGCGGAAACCTTCGCGACGGACGTCTCTAACGGGGCGGTCCGAATGGTTGGGCGTTTGGGGAAGATTTCCGCTCTGCGCCCGTGGAGCCGGGGAGCAGGCTCCCCGTTCCGTTCGAATACGGGGAGCACGCCGCGGTTCCTCAGAGTACGGCACCGTACCAAACTGATTGAACGTCAAGTGATATTGCGCATATTTAATTATCGATTGTGACCGATCGGGATGTTACTCTGGCGGGCTATGGGCACAGCTCACGCGTTGAGAGTGGGAATGGGCATCGCGGACGTGTGTCAGACGTTGATGGGGTGGCGATGCCTGGACGTGGGGGTGATGGACGACCCGGCGGGGCCGATCATCGCCTGGGAGTTCGTCTCGCGGACGGGGGCCACCCGCATCCGGCTCCTCTTTGCCGGCGGGAACCTGTCCGCCTGGCATGTGCTGACGGCGGGCTGATTCACGTCAAGTTCGCGGTTCGGATTTGCCTTCCGCTTTCGCTCAGCCCCGTGTAGCCGGGGAGCTCGCTCCCCGTTCCGATGTGAATACGGGGAGCAAGCTCCCCGGCTACACGAGGAACCGAAGACAATCCGTCAATCCCACCACCCATGCCACCCGAAGATGAGGGAATCCCCCCAATCAGGGCCGCGTGGTCGGTTGCGTTTCCGCCGCGCGGAAGCGGGCGAGTTGTTGGCGGTGGCGGGGGACGTTGGGTTCGAGCTCGATGCACTTTTGCATCTGCGCGGCCGCGGCGGTGGCGTCGCCGCGGGCGAAGAAGACCTCGGCCAGCGTGTCCCGGCTGGCGGTGCTGAAGGGCTCCAGGTCCACGGCGCGCTGGCCGTTCTTCAATGCGTCGTCCAGGTCGCGGTGGCACATCACCTGCGCCCAGGCGAGCTGGTTGTGGAGGGGGCCGCTCTTGGGGTAGGTCTCGATCAGCTTGTGATAGAGCGCGGTCTGAGACGCGTAGAGCGCGTCGGCCTCCTTATGATGCCCGGCGGCGTCCAGCGCGTTGACGAGGTCGATCAGCGCGTCCGCGTCGGCGGGGGTTTCGGTGAGCGCGAGCCGTGCCTCGTTCAACCCGGCCTCCACCTGGCCGGCCTTGATTTGCCCCAGCGCCCGCGCCTTGTGGATCAGCGCGGGGACGACCACATTCGCCCACGGCTCCTGGAACGACAGCAGGTTGGTCAGGTTCTGCAGGAACGCCTTGTCCCACCGGCCGGCGGCGGCGAGGTTGTCTCCGGCCGTCGCAAGATCCTCGGCCGTGCGGCGGAGCGCCTCGTTCCGCTCATACGACCGCGGCTCGGTCAGCGTCAGGATCAGCTCGTACTGCTTCGCGACCTCGTCCTTCAGGTGGTGCCGTGCCATGGCCTCGGCCAATTCGAACCGGCCGGTCTCGTTGCCCAGCGGCAGCTCCCGCGCCTGGGCCATCCGCCCGGCCCCTTCCTTCGCGTGGCCGGATTGCGAAAGCGCCCAGCCCCAGAGGAACAGCGCATCGGCCCGCGTGCGGTCGTGCTCCCATGCCTGCTCGTAATCGTGGGCGGCGGCGGGCCAGTCCTTCTGCCTGCTGGCGCGGAAGTCGCCGGCGTAAACGAGCGAGACCGGCCCGCCCGACTCTTCGAGGCGGGTGATCCACTGGCTCGCCAGGTCGATGCGCCGGCCGGCCACCAACGCGTCGGTCACGTTCTGCTGCCAGGCACCGCGATCGCCGACGGCCATCTCCCCGCCGAAGCGTTGGGCCGATTCGGAGAGGGCGTCCCATTCCGCCGCGGGGAGCGTGCCTGCCATGATTGCGCGGAGCCGGCGGTATCGGTCGATCGCGGGCTTTTCCTTCATGTCGCGGGCGAGGAACTGCCACCACCGCAGGGCGGTGGCGCCGCCGTCGTTGCCCAGCCGCAGGTGATCCAGCAGGCGCATCGTCCGCTCATCCTGCAATTGCTGCTGCGGGGCGGCGGCCAGCGCGCGGGCGGAAAGGTCGTCGGCACGGTCCTTCAAGCCCGCCTCCCGCGCCGCCTCGGACAGGTAGACCCACGTCGCGAAGTCGTGCCGCAGCGAGTTCTCCGCGATCACCTCGTCCATCATCTTCGCGGCCTGCTCGGCCTCGCCCAGGAAATAGAGCGTGCCGACGGTGCGGGCCTTCACCTTCAGCGCCTCGGCCGGCTGGTTCTGGGCGGCCTGGCGCGGCAGGTCGAGCGCCTCCTTGAATTGCAGCCGGGTGGCGAAGAATTCGGAGGCGTACAGGTACTCGTGCTGCTGGAGCAGCATGTTCTCGGCGAGGTCCGGGTAATCGTTGAGGAACAGGTCCTCGGCGACGGGCTGGGCGTCCTGCGGGGCCATGCGGGCGCGGTCGACGAGCCGCTCGGCCGCGGCGTCGGCGGCCTTGCGGTCGCCGGACAGGCGGGCGAAGGCGCACTGGAACGCGACCCGCTCGGCCGGCAGGAGCCTTTGCGGGAATGCCTCGATGCGGGCGGCCAGGGCTTTCCAATCGCCCTGCTCGACGAGGATCGAGTCGAGCAGGTCATTGTTCCCGCTCTTCTCCGCCGCCTCCCGCGCGGCCGGCGCGTCGCCCGCGGCGCGGGCCAGGGCGACCCGCATCGCCGCGTTTTCGGCGGTGATCGGTTGGCTCTTCATCGCCGCCAACGTCTGCTTCAGCGTGCCTTTGAAGTAGAGGAGGGCCGCGTAATCCTGTGCGGCGACGGGCGAATCCACCGCCGATCGCTCGAGCATCCGCTCGACCTCCGCCGCCTGACCGTTGGCCAGCATCAGCACCGACACCTCGTGCTCGCGCGGGTTCAGCGCCTGGGAGATCATCAGCTTCCAGTTCGGGTCACGCTCGTCTTCCCGCAGCTTCAGCAGCACGCGCAGGCCGGGGACGCCCTGGTTGGCCAGTTGCACGATCGCGGCCCGCTTCTCCTGCGGCGCGCCCTGGCGGTATTGCTCCAGCAGCGTGAACACCTCGCGCGGGGCGTCGGGATAGAGGCCATAGTCAAAGTCGCGCAGGATCGCCCGCGCCCGGCGGGCGATCTCGGGATTCGGCCCCCGGGCCGCGGCCTGCAACCCCGGCTCCGCGTCCCGACCCAGCGCCCAGACGGCTTTGCTCGCGTGATCCCGCGCGACGGGGTCCGGGTCGCCCAGGCCGGCGATCAGAGTGGCGATCGACTCGGACGACCGTGTGGTCGCGGAAGTGGCGGCGCCGGACGGGGCTTCCGTCTCGGCCGCGGGCGCACCCGCGACGCAGCACCACGACAACACAACCCCGGCGACGATCGCGGCGCGCCTCACCACGATGACTCCTCGGCAGATCGAACGGTTCCGGATGACATGCCGGGATTCTCCCCGCGAAGGGAGGGCCGGTCTAGGGTGAATGCGACCGACAACCACTTCGGAGGCTGCCTTCGATTTTCGACCTTCGGTCGAACACAGCCGAGGGCGGCTGTGCCACATACGAGTTATACGGATGCGGAGAAATTGTAACGCGCACTTGCAAGGCTGCGATTGCACAATTTCGCCCTTTGCGCCGTCGGAGTCGGCGGCGCGGAACAGGTGGCACTTGCAGGTCGACTTAACCGGTGGGAGGGCGAAGCGAAATTGGACGGGGACGAAGTTTTTGCGTTGGTGGCGGGGGGCATCATCGCGGCCGTCACGGCGGTGCGGTGGTACGCGGCGCTGGTGACGGTCACACGACGAGCCGCGCCGGCGCATCATCGACTCATTCTCGCGTTGATTCCCCTCGCGTGCCTGGCGGGCGTGCAGTACGTGCTCGCCTGCTGCGCGGCGCACGAGGTGAGGGAGGCGGCGGAATACGACGTGCTCTTCCTCGCCGGCGGGGCGGCTTGGCTGGGGCTAACAACCGTCGGCCTGCCGCTGCTGGACCTGTGCCCGCGCGACGACGCGATCGAAACCCGCAACCTCGCGGCGGTCGTGGCCGTCTGCGGCGCGTGGGCCGGCGCGACGCTCTGCTACGCGGGCGGGAACATCGGGGAAGGGCCGACGATCTGGACGACGTTCGTCCCCGCCGCCGCGGCGACGGGGACGCTGTTCGGCCTTTGGCTCCTGCTCGCGATCGCGACCGGCGTCTCGGAGAGCGTGAGCATCGACCGGGACGTCGCGTCCGCGTTTCGACTCGCGGGATTCCTCGTCGCGGCGGGGCTGGTGCTCGGCCGGGCGGTGGCGGGCGATTTCCATTCGTGGGACGGCACCTGGCGGGACTTCCTGGCCGAGGGGTGGCCGGCGATCCCGATTTGGGCGTGGGCGATGATTCTCCAACTCGCGCTTCGACCGACGCCGGGACGGCCGGAGGGTTCCCTCCTTCGCGCGGGGCTGCTTCCCGTGGCTTCGATGATTCTCGTTGCGATCCTTGATCTGCTCGTGCTCGGCGGGCCGGAGCATCATCCGAACGGAAGGTGAAGGAAGAATGTCTCAACTGCTCGCGCCACCGGTTTGCGAATCCGATGCGGCGCTCCCATGTTGGGCCGGTCCGGCCCTCGATCCACAGGCGTTCGAGAGGGTCCGTCGGGCGATGGTGCTGGATCATTGCAAGTGGGATCCGCAGGTGGGCGATACGGGGACGCTCGCGCCGTTCCCGCTGATCCTGGGCGATTCGACGTGGCGGCAGTTGGCCCAGTGGGCCGAGGCGCTAGCGGCGGAGGCCTCGGCCGCCGAGGCGGAACTGCTCAACCGCCCGGATTTGCTCCGCCTCCTGGGCTTGCCGCGCGACGTGCGGCGGTTGCTCGCGTCGGCGCGATGCGAGGGGCTGACGCCGGGCCTCGCGCGGGTGATCCGGTTCGACTTCCACGCGACGACCGAGGGCTGGCGGATCTCCGAAGCCAACAGCGACGTGCCTGGCGGGTTCACCGAGGCGTCGAGCTTCGCCCGTCTGATGGCGGAACATTCGCCCGGCACGCTGCGACTCGCCGGCGATCCCGCGGACCGGTGGGCCGACGCGCTCACCGCCGGGGTACGACCGGGATCGTCCGTCGCGCTGCTGGTCGCGCCGGGGTACATGGAGGACCAGCAGGTCGTGCAGTTTCTGGCCCGCCGGCTGCGCGAGCGGGGCCTGCGGCCGCGGATCTGCGAACCGCGCCAAATCGTTTGGCCCGGCGGGCGGGCCTGTCTTGAGACCGAGTTCCGTCGGTCGCCGATCGACGCGATCGTCCGGTTCTACCAAGGCGAATGGCTTGCCAGGTTCCCGGCGCGATCCGGTTGGCCGCGGCTCTTCTGCGGTGGCGCGACGCCGGTATCGAACCCCGGATCTGCGCTGCTGCTTGAGAGCAAGCGGTTCCCGCTGCTGTGGAGCGAATTGGCGACGCCGCTGCCGACTTGGCGATCGCTGCTGCCGGAAACCCGTGATCCGCGGGAGGTGGATTGGCGTCACGATGATTCCTGGCTGCTGAAGGCCGCGTACTGCAACAACGGGGACGAGGTGGTGATTCGGCAACGGCTGCCGCCGGCGCAATGGCGCAAAGCGGCCTGGCGCGTGCGGTGGAACCCCGGCGCGTGGGTGGCGCAGCGGCGATTCGAGGGTGTTGCGGTCCCGACGCCGCTCGGGCCGATGCAGCCGTGCATCGGCGTTTACACCGTCGACGGCCGCGCGGCCGGAATCTACGGGCGAATGGCCAGCGGGGCGGTGATCGATTACGCCGCGATTGATGTGGCAGTGCTGGTGGGCGGGTGCTCGACGCTTCGCGGAATCGGCCAACAATCCCCTCCCCCGGTACTCCGGGGGGAGGGATAGCGAGGGGGTTTAGCGCGCGAGCTTGCTCGATCGAACCCACAGCGTCGCGCGGCAAACCCCCACCCTCTCCTCCCCCGGAGTACCGGGGGAGGGAAACGATCTGCGGAGCCCCTTGGGGGTTTGGAGGGCGAGAGTTGACGAAGTACGAACTATTCGATGTTTGGGCGCCGGCTGGGGCGATCTGGTCGCCTTGGGTGAAGCCGGTGCTGTTCGCGCATGTCGTCGCGCCGCGGCCGGCGCCGCTGATTGGGCCGCCGGTGCCGGATGTCGCGTGGGCGCCGCGGGCTGATGGTCGCACCGCGATCGTGGTGGACCTGCCGGATGAGGCGGGCGTGCACATGGGGATGGCGCTGGCGCGGATTGGGTACCGCCCGATTCCGCTCTACAACGCCGCCCCGGCGACCGGGCCGGAACTGTCGTTCGGGTTGCCGCCGGCGCTGGTCGAGGTGCGGCCGATCCTGTGGGCATTGCGTGAATTCGGCCCGGAACTGGCGTCGCTGAAGCTGCCGGCGGGCGCGCCGCCGGTGTTCCTGCTCGACGCCAACCGCCGCACGGGCCGCGGGCCGGCGCTGCCGGGGCGGTTCGACAACCGGTCGGTCAGCTTCCCCACCGACTTCCCCGGCGCCAACGTGCTCCAGCACCGCGACGTCTGCGAAGTCGTGATCGTCCAATCGCAGACCAGCGCACCCGAATCCGATTTGGCCCACACGCTGCGGCGGTGGCAGGACGCCGGGATCGCGATCCGCATCAAGCGGACCGACATCGCCGGCCCGCCCGCGCCGAGCCACGTTGCCGCGCCGCGGTGGTATCGGTGGATCGGGTATCGGCTGGGCGTGCTGCTTCGACTGCGGCGGAGCCCCCTGGGCGGGTTCGGCGGAACCCTGCCGGAGCCGTCCGGTTCAGGCGGCTGAACGCGAGCTTGTCCGGTGCGGGACCGCAAGAGGTCGCATTGCATGCGCGCGATGAGGCCGCTAAGGTAGTTCGCGATAAGTATCTGGTCACATTGAGTGGGGCGGCGTGAGTTTTGTAGCCAAGTTCCAAGCGATGGACGGGGGCGCCCGACGGGGGTGCTCTGTGGGGGTGCTCTGCCCATTCATTTGAACAAACGGGGTTTCCAATCTCCGGGCCGGCCGGGGTAGTGGCAAGTGGGAAGGAGTGGCAGAAACATGGCGGGAGTGGTCAGGCCGCAAGCGGCGGACGATCGGAGATCGCGAGGGCGCAGCGGCACGGGGTTGGGCCGGGCCGCACGTTGTGCGGCAGAGGCGCTGGAGCGACGCTGTCTGTTGAGCGGCAGCAGCCTTTCGGGTCCCCAGTCTGCCGGCCTCGCCGCGGCGAACACCGCGACGCCCGATTACGTGCTGAACGGTCAGGGCCCCTCGCTGCCTGCCACCGGCACGAGCACGCCGCACGGAAGTCAATGGGTGACCGGTAGCGGTTTTAGCCCGACGCAGTTGCGCCACGCTTACGGGATCGACTCCATTCAGTTCGGTTCGATCGCAGGTGACGGCACGGGACAGACGATCGCAATTATCGACGCATATCACGACCCCACCGCGGCCGCGGACCTGCACACATTCGACCAACAGATGCACCTGCCCGATCCTCCGAGCTTCACGCAGGTGAACCAGACAGGCGGCAGCGCGCTGCCTGGGCTCGATCCGGCCGCAATAGGCAACGATTGGGAACTGGAGGAAGGGCTTGACGTCGAGTGGGCGCACGCGATCGCGCCCGGCGCGAGTATCATCGTGGTGGAGGCCAACAGTGCGTCCAACGGCGATCTGCTCACGTCCGCCGTGGGCTGGGCGCGGGGCGCCCCGGGCGTTTCCGCTGTTTTGATGGGCTTTGGATGTCCGGAAACGTTGGGTGAAAACGCCTACGACGGCCTGTTTACGTCGCCGGCCGGCCACGGCGGCGTTACGTTCGTCGCGGCCGCCGGGAACGCCGGCGCTTCGTCCGTTTACCCGGCCTTTTCACCCAACGTCCTGGCCGTCGGCGGCATCTCGCTGACACTGGACGGGTCGAACAACATCGCTAGTCAAACGGGGACCAAGGCCGGCGGGGGCATCAGCTTGTATGAACCCCAACCAAGCTATCAGCAGCCGATCGTCCCGCAAACTTCGAGTGCGCGAACCGTTCCCGACGTCGCGTTCGACGCCGATTACAATACGGGTGTCGCCGTGTGCGACAGCTATGACTTCGGCGTGTCAACGCCGTGGGTGGAGGTGGGCGGCACGAGCGCGGCCGCGGCGTGCTGGACGGGGCTGATCGCGATCGCCGACCAGGGCCGGGCGCTCAACGGCGCGCCACCGCTCGACGGGGCCACCCAGACGCTGCCGCTGATCTATTCGAGCCCCCCATCCTGCTTCCGTGACATCACGAAAAACGGGTCCTCGTTCGGATTCCTGCCCGCCCCCGGGTATGACTTGGCGACCGGGATTGGATCACCCGTCGCCAACACGCTGGTGCCCTATCTCTCCGCTTCGGCACCGTACGTAAGCAGTGTTGCGCCGACGGAATTGCAGGTTACGGAGCCATCGCAAATCGACTTCAATTTCAGCGCGGCGATGGACCCGGCGAGCTTCTCGGTGGCCTCCGGCGTGGACGCGTTCACCGGGCCGGGAAACACCGACCTGCGTTCGTCCATCAACGGGTACTCTTGGCTGAACAATAACACGACGCTGGAGGTGGATTTCACCCCGCCGACGACCCAGGGGCCGTACACGATGACGGTCGGTCCGCAGATCCGCTCCGCGTACGGAGCGGCGATGGACCAGAACCAGAACGGGATCTCGGCGGAAACGACGGCCGACGAGTTCAGCGGGACGGTCTATTTCGATCCGACTCCCACACAGGTCGCGGCCACCAACCCGGCCGACGGATCGACTGTGCCGGCGCCGTTCACCACTCTCGATGTCCACTTCAGCGCGCCCTACGACCCGACGACCGTCAGCCCCGGGAACCTGACGATCAGCCAAGGTCTTGTGTCCGGCGCGACCGCGATCGATGCGACCACCGTCGAGTACTCCCTCAGTGGCGTGAACGGCGGCACGCTCACCGTCGCGATGCCGCAGGGCGCGCTCAAGGACGCCAACGGCAATCCGATTCTCGCCTTCAACAGGACATACAACCTCTCGGCGCCCGCACCAACGTCCGACTGGACGACGTTCCAGGGGAATGCCGGACATACGGGCTATGTGCCGGGCACCTTCAGCCCGTACTACCGTTCAATCCTCTGGTCCACCACGCTTCAGAACGCCTCGATCGCGGACATGTCGGTCGGTGACGGTGGGCTTTATCTTTCGTCCGACCCATATTATGGCGTCGCGTATTTGCCCAGCCTGTTCGCGCTGGATCCGGCCACCGGCGCGCCCAAGTGGGACGTGGCGCTCGGCCGGTACGCCTACACCACCGGCACGGCTTATTCCGACGGCGCCGTGTTCGTCCAGACGACGGACGACTTTACCACCGGTAACGACTACCTATGGTCGTTTGACGCCGCCAGCGGTGCGATGAACTACAAAGAAACCCTTCCGGGATCAAATGAGAATAACCCGTCGCCCACGGTGGCGGATGGCAATCTGTATATGGATGAAGGTGGGGGGTTGATGTCCGTATCGGTCGCCACCGGCGCAGTGAATTGGTCGGGCACGCCGTACAGTTTCGACGGTTGGACGCCGGCCGTTACCTCCGCATATGTCTACTCTTACACGGGCAGCGGCTTTACGAATCCAGTCACCGGGCAGTTCAAGATCATGGACCGGTTAACGGGCCAGGTCCTCTCCATCGCGTCGGATCCGGGTTTCGTCTGGAAGAACTGGTCGACGGGAACGGTCGCCCTCGGGTCGAACAACGACGCGTTCGTCACCCAGGCGGGTCGCCTGTTGTGCTTCAGCACGCAGATCGGCGGGGGCCTGAATTGGGTCCTCAACGATCAATACACCGGACCGGTGATCGTGGCCAACGGCGTGCTGTACGTCGATGACGCCAACACCCTCGTCGCGCTATCCGAGGCCACCGGCGCGAAGCTCTGGAGTTGGTCACTGCCCAACGGCGGGTTCGTTACAGACCCCATCGCCACGGACAACATCCTGTTCGTCGGCGACGAGACCTCGACCTATGCGATCAGCCTCGCCACTCATCAAGTCTTATGGAGCGTCCCGGAGAGTGGCGTGATGGCGCTGGCCGACAATCGTCTCTTCATCGCCGGCCCGAATTGGAAGGTGACCGCGATTGGCTTGGCGCCGGTGGGGGCGCCGGCGGTGGTCAGCTATTGGCCGGGCGGGGTGCAATCAGCAGCGCCGCGGTCAGTCGAATTCAACTTCGCCGAGCCGATGGATCCGACCAGCTTCTCGGTCGCATCGGGCGTTGACGCCTTCACCGGTCCCGGCGACACGGACCTGCGCCCGACCCTGACCGGGTATGCGTGGCTGAACAACAACACGACTCTGCAGGTGGACTTCACGACGCCCGTGCAGCCCGGGCGATATTCGATGACGATTGGGCCGCAAATCCGCTCCGCCTTCGGCGTGGCGATGGACCAGAACCAGGACGGCACTGCCGGCACGCCGCAGGACGAATTCACCGCCTCGTTCAACTATGACCCGACGCCGACGCAGGTGGTCTCCACGAATCCGGCAATTGAATCGCTGCTCGCGCCGGCGTCGTTCACGACGCTCGATCTGCACTTCAGCGCCCCGATCGACCCGTCGATGATCAACCCCGGGAACCTGTCGATCAGTCAGGGCAGCATCGCGGCCGCCACCTTAATCGATGCGCAGACGGTCGAGTATTCTCTAAGTGGCGTGGCCGCCGGCGGGACGATCACCGTGGCGATGGCGCAAGGCGCGCTCAACGACGAGAATGGGAATCCCGTTTTCGCCTTTAGCGGCAGTTACGTCATCCCGACCGCGCCCTCCCCGACGGACTGGGGCACCTATCAGGGCAACGCCGCCCATAACGGGTACGTGGCCGGCGCGCTGGACCCGTCGGCCCATCAGACCCTCTGGTCCACGGTGCTGCCCGTTGGGTCGCTGACCGACATGGCCGTGGGCGGGGGGAACGTTTACGTCTCATCCAACGTCTACTACGCCAGCGCCACCCTGCCCAGTTTCTTCGCACTCAGCGCGGCAACCGGGGCGATCGACTGGCAGCAGGCCCTCGACAGCAACGACACAACGAGTCCTCCCGCCTACGCCAACGGCATGCTCTACGTCGAGACGACCGACTATAAGAACGGAGACTATCTCTGGCTTTTCGATACCGCGACCGGCGCGCAAGTCGCCAAAACCTCTATCGGTTCACAGACGGAGCAGTATCTATCACCCACGGTGGCATATGGCAGCGTTTATGCCCAGGTCAAGTACTACTACACGGACTCGTTCTCGCCCACGACGGGGGCGCTGAATTGGGAGTCGACCGGCCCCGCCGGCCAGTCGACGCCGTCAGTTACCTCCGCCTACTGCTACCTGTACACGGGCGGACTGGTCGTCCTCGACCGGTCCACTGGGGCCTTCGTCTTCGCCACGCAGGACACCAATTATCAGAATTACAGCAACACCGGCGCGGTCAACGAGGCCCTCGCGCTCGGGGCGGACAATGACGGCTTCGCCACCAACACCAACCGCGTGATCTGCTTCAGTACGGCGGGCAACGTCATCAACTGGGTGGTAACGGACCAGTACACGGGCCAAGTGACCGTCGCGAACGGCGTCGTATACGTGCAGGACGGCAACTGTATCGCCGCCCTCGACGAGGTCAGCGGCGCGAAGCTCTGGAGCTGGACCCCGCTGAACGACTCGATCTCGGGTCGCATCATCGCGACCGACGACATGCTGTTCGTCAGCAGCGGCTCGACGACATACGCCATTAGCCTCGCGACGCATCAGACGCTCTGGACCGTCGCGCATGGCGGGCACCTGGCGCTCGACGACCGCACGCTCTACATCTCCGGCTCCAACGGGACGGTAACCGCGATCGGACTGAAGTACGCCTCGGCGGTGTCGCTGGCCGCGACCGGTGGGCCCAACCCCGCCCGCGCCGACCAACCGCTCGCCTTCACCGCCACCGTCGCCGGCGGCGTGCCGGACGGCGACACGGTGATGCTTGAAGACGCCGCCAACAACAACGCCGTCGTCGCGACCGCCACGCTCAGCGGCGGCACCGCGACGCTCACCGTCCCCGGCGACACGCTCGCGATCGGCACGCACAATCTGGTCGCGGTGTTCGGCGGCGACGCCACCTTCGCCAACAGCCAGTCGGCCCTGTACGCGCAGACAATCACCCCGCCCCCGCTGCCCTCATGGATGGCGGCCGGCAGCCAGGCGATCTGGGACCCGGCGATTCACACGCTGACGGTCACCGGGGCGGCCGTGATCAACGCCGACCCGGGCGCGGACGAGCCCAACATCGTCGAGAGCGGCGCGGCCGCCCAGTTGGTCATCCAGCCGGCCACCAGCCCGACCGACATC
>DASXMX010000057.1:0-8022 GCA_036495445.1 Tepidisphaeraceae bacterium | reverse complement strand
CTCCGCGGCCGCGACCGCGGGGGCATCGGCGGCTCGCGCGGCAACGATCGCCTCCTCGTCCGCCTTCAGCGTGGCTTTCCACTTGTCCTCATCGGACTTGCGCTGCGCCTCGAACGGGGCCGCATCCGTTTGCAGCTTCTGCTTGGCGGCTTCCAGCGCCAGCCGGACCGGTTGGACCGCGGCTTGGGCCGCCTGCTGGTCGGTGTACAGGGTTGTCTGATCCGCGCTCACCTTGGCGGCGTCGGCCGATACCGTGGCGGTCGTCACGGCGCACCGGCCGTTTGAGCAAATCAAGCCGCCGATCAACACTGCCGATGCCGTGGTAAACGCCGGCGCGAAACGCTTCGTGGGGATTGAGCGCATGGGTTCTCCTGTTGTTCAGCTGACTGTTTTCTCAATCGTTCAAAGCCCTGCCAGAGGTCCAGAAAATCCCTATCGATGGTTACCGGTGTTCGTTGACCGATCCTTGATCTGACCGCCCGCCCAATCAATAATGCGTCCGATGAGCCATCGTTCGAATCGGCAGATGCGGATGCGGTAGGGGGTTAGGGGCGGCGGGCCTGGCTCGCCGCGTCTTGCCCCCGGCCGTACCTGTCCATCGCCCGTTCGCGGACGATGGCTTTTTCGTTTTCGTTCCCCGTCGCAAGCGAGACCGCGATGAACCGCAAATACTACCTGACGACGCCGATCTATTACCCCAATGCCGAGCCGCACATCGGGCACGTCTACACGACGCTCGCGGCCGACACGATCGCCCGCTACCACCGCCTGGCCGGCGATGACACGTTCTTCCTCACCGGCACCGACGAGCACGGCATCAAGATGGTGAAGACCGCCATCGAGCAGCAGATCGAGCCGTCGGCGCTGGCCGATCGCGTGGTGAGCGTCTTCCAGCAACTGTGGAAGGAACTGGGCGTCACCAATGACGACTTCATCCGCACGACCTCGCCGCGGCACAAGCAGGGCGTGCAGAAGATCGTCGAGCAGTTGCTCGCCAAGGGCGACATTTACATCGGCGAGTATGCCGGTTGGTACGATGAGGGGCAGGAGGAATTCGTCACCGAAACCGAGGCGAAGGCGAATGAATACAAGTCGGCCATCAGCGGCCGGCCGCTCGTCCGCTACACCGAGAAGAGTTACTTCTTCCGCCTCAGCAAGTACGTCGACCGGGTCCGCAAGCACATCGAGGAGAACCCCGAATTCGTTCAGCCGCCCTCGCGGCGGAACGAGTTGCTCAGCAAGTTGAAGGGTGACGTGGGCGACCTGTCGATCAGCCGGGCGACGCTGAAGTGGGGCATCCCGATGCCCAACGATCCCGAGCACGTCGTCTACGTCTGGATCGATGCGCTGAGCAACTACATCACCGCGCTGGGCTACGGCTCGGACGACCCGTCGCTGTTCCAGAAATACTGGCCGGCCGACCTGCACCTGATCGGCAAGGAGATCCTCTGGTTCCACGCGGTCTACTGGCCGGCGATGCTCTTCAGCCTCGACCTGCCGCTGCCCAAACGCGTCTTCGCCCACGGCTGGTGGACGGCCGGCGGGAAGAAGATGAGCAAGACGATGGGGAACTTCATCGGCCTGGAAAAGCTCCGCGGCCTGGCCGCGGCGCACGGCGGGTTCGACGCGATCCGCTACTACCTGCTCCGGGCCGCGACGTTCGGCAACGACCTGGACTGGACCGACCCGGATTTCCTCAAAGCGTACGACGAGCTGCTGAAGGTGCTCGGCAACTGCCTCAACCGCGTGCTGAGCATGGCGAACAAGTATCGCGGCGGCGTCCTGCCCGCCGTGGGCGATCGCGACGTGATCGACGATTCGCTGGAAGCGCGGATCAACGAGTTCGAAGGGAAGCTCGCAGCGGCATATTGCAACCTCGACCTGCAGCAGTGCGCGATGCTGCCGATCGAGCTCGCCCGTGCGACCAACGGCTACATCGATGCGACGGAGCCGTTCAAGCTCGCCAAGGATCCGGCCAAGTCGGGCCGGCTCGACACGGTGTTGAACCTCTCGGCGCAGGCGATCCATCGCGCGCTGGCCGGCCTGCTCCCCGTGCTCCCGGAAAAGGCCGCGGCGGGGTTGAGGCAACTCGGGATCGATCCGGACGGGAAGAAACTGCCCGAGTTGCTGCAATCTTTGCCCGCCGGGCATCAGCTCGGGCAGGGGCAGCCGCTCTTTCCGAAGGTGGAACCCGCGGGGGCGAAGCAGTCGGGCAAGCCGTGAACGCCCACGTCGCGATTCTTTTCCGGGTGGCACGGACATGTACGCATGTCCGTGGTCTTCGGCCGAGCCACCACGGACAAGAGTACTTGTCCGTGCCACCCGAATGAGTGGAAAGACACGGGAATGCGTTACATGGCCATGCCACCAAAGCATGGCGCCATGCGCCCGTCGCGGATCTGACGCTTGACGCGTTCGCTCGTCCGAGCCCACAATACTGTGGACGTTTCGTGCTTTCCCATGTCCTGCCGCGGTTTGCCGCGGCAGGAAGGAGTGCCCGCCATGCGAATTCGCGTCATTCGATCCACGCCCGTCGCGCTGCTGGTCGCCCTGTTCGCAACTTACTCGTACGCCGAGCCGGCGCAGACGACCGACGTGAAGACCGAGTTCATGCGGTTCGTCGATGACCACCACGGCGGCGGGAAGCTGGAAACGGCCGTTGCCACTTATCAAAACGACGCGGGCGTGACGGTTCACCTGGTCGGTGCGATCCACATTGCCGACAAGTCCTACTACGACGGATTGAATAAGACCTTCAAGGAGTACGACGCGGTGCTGTACGAGATGGTCAAGCCGCGGAACGCGCCGCCCCCGCAGCCGGGCGAGGAGCGGAGCAACAGTTTCATCAGCGTGGTCCAGCGGTTCATGAAGGATACGCTCGACCTTAAGTTCCAGCTCGACGCGATCGACTACACCGCGCCCAACTTCGTCCACGCGGACCTCGACTACGAGACGTTTGAAAAAATGGAAGAGGATCGCGGCGAGTCGATCTGGTCGCTCATGCTCCAGCAGATGCTGCGGCAGATGACCAACCCGCCTGAAAACCAGCAGGAGATCGGCCTGGGCGATCTGCTCAACGCGCTGACCAGCCCCGATCGCGCCCGCCAGCTCAAGCTGATCCTCGCAAAGCAGTTCGGCGACATCGAAGCGCAGATGTCGGGCTTCGGCGGGACCGTCCTCATCACCGAACGCAACAAGGCGTGCTTTAAGGTGCTCGACAAGGAGATGGCCGACGGCAAGCGGAACCTAGGGATCTTCTACGGCGCCGGCCACATGGGTGACATGGAAAAGCGACTGCGCTCCCGCGGGTTCCACCGTACCGGCGTCGAATGGCGCATCGGCTGGGACTTGACCGAAGGCGCCGACCAGGCTGATCACGATGACGCCGCCCCGGCCCCGAAGCTGAAGGCCAAGCCGAAGCCCAGCCCGGACGACGACGATAATCCGATCGAGCCGAAGGGGCCGGTGAAGATCGAGTTTCGTGGCCGCGCGCGGTAGGACCGTTGACATGCCGAAAGTGAAAGGTGATGAGTGAAACGTGACACGCGGGCCGTCGTCACTTTTCACTCATCACGTTTCACGCGCGCCGCATCCCGCTCATTCCCGCAATCGCCCCGTTCCTTGCCTACAATTCAGTATCTATGCCCTTCTCACCCATTCCGGAAATCGTCGAGGAACTGAAGGCCGGCAAACCGATCGTGCTCGTGGATGACGAGGACCGCGAGAACGAGGGGGACATCGTCTACGCGGCCGAGCGGATCACGCCGCAGGCGGTCAACTTCATGCTCGTCCACGGCCGCGGGCTGATCTGCCTCGCCCTGACCGGCGAGCAGTGCGACAAGCTTCACCTCCACCCGCAGAGCCAGACGAACACGACCCAGTTCGGCACCGCGTTCATGGTCACGATCGACGCCCACCCGAAATTCGGCGTCACGACCGGCGTCAGCGCCAAGGACCAGGCGAAGACGATCCAGGCCGCCATCGCGGACGACGTCCAGCCTCAGGATCTGCTGCGGCCCGGCCACACGCATCCGCTGCGCGCCCGCGAGGGCGGCGTGCTCGTCCGCGCGGGGCAGACCGAAGGGAGCGTCGACCTGGCACGCCTCGCCGGCCTCAAGCCGGCCGGCGTGATCTGCGAAATCCTTCGCGACGACGGCGAGGCGATGCGCCGCCCCGAGCTCGAGATCTTCTGCCAGAAGCACGGGCTGAAGATGTGCACGATCGCCGACCTGATCAGTTACCGCCTGAAGCGCGAGCAGTTCGTCAAGCGGATCGAGAGCATCACACTGCCGACCAAGTGGGGCGAGTTCCGCCTGCACGCCTACCAGAGCGCGGTGGACCCGCAGCCGCACCTGGCCCTGTGCAAGGGCGGCATCGGCGAGCTTGACGCCGACGGGAACGTGATCGTGACAGAGGACCCTGTGCTCGTCCGCGTTCACAGTGAATGCCTCACCGGCGACGTCTTCGGCTCCGGCCGTTGCGACTGCGGCTGGCAGCTCGACACGGCCATGGAGCGGATCGAGGGGGAAGGGAAGGGCGTTCTCCTCTACCTCCGGCAGGAGGGGCGCGGGATCGGGCTGCGAAACAAGCTGCACGCCTACGCCCTGCAGGAGCAGGGCCTCGACACCGTCGAGGCCAACGTGCAGCTCGGCCTCCCGGTCGACAAGCGCGACTACGGCGTCGGCAGCCAGATCCTCCGCGACCTGGGCTTGCGGCGGATCCGCATCATGACCAACAACCCCAGGAAGATTTACGGGATTGAGGGCTATGGTCTAAGCGTTGCCGAAGAAGTCCCCCTCCGTGCCGACCCGGGCGAACACAACGAAAAATACCTGCAGACTAAAAAGGAAAAGCTCGGGCACCGGCTCTGATCGCCCGTGTCACGGGGAAGGCACTATAATCACGCAGCATGCCTGAGATACGCGGCTTCGGAATCCCCTTCGCCCGGCGGCTCGTCGGTGACGAACCGAAGGTTTCCTACGTCATGCGGCAGCGGGCGCTGCACCGCGTGTTGAACTTTACCGGCCGCACGATCGACGACATCGTCAACAACCCGATCGTCAAGAACGAAGTCCTCGGCTACTACAAGCTCCACAAGTTCATTGACCGCCGGTCCGAGATTCGAGAACTGGAGCGGCAATGGAATTCGATTGGATAGTTGCAGGTTGTTAGTTGTGCGTTGTTGGTTGCTGGTTGAAAGTGGCCGAACCCCGTGCGGCGACGTTCAACCCATAACCCACAACCCACAACAAACACCTAGCCACAATCACCCATCAACTTTATCATCCCTCCCATGTCCCTCGGCGACCCGTTCCTGCTGGGCGTCAACTATTGGCCGCGGCGGAAGGCGATGTATTGGTGGGCGGACCTCGACGCGGGCGAGGTGCGGGAGGAGTTTGCGCTCATTCGCGATCTGGGGCTGCGATACGTGCGGATCTTCCTGCTGTGGGAGAGCTTTCAGGCGTCGCCTGATTCGCCCGAAAAGGCGGTCACGCTGCCCGTGGCTGCCGACATGTACTATCAGGATCCGATGGCCTATCAGCCGCTTCTGTACGAACGGTTCGGCCGACTGGGTTGACGCGGCGGGCCGGAGCGGCTACTCCATAGCCGCCAATCGGAGTCGTGCCTCGTGGCGAACCTCGGGTTCGCCTTCTTTGTATAAGGGATTAACGGGCGGACACGAGGTTCGCCTCAACCGAA
This sequence comes from Tepidisphaeraceae bacterium, assembly GCA_036495445.1. Classification (GTDB taxonomy): domain Bacteria; phylum Planctomycetota; class Phycisphaerae; order Tepidisphaerales; family Tepidisphaeraceae; genus DASXMX01. The sequence goes on along the minus strand of DASXMX010000057.1, from coordinate 2,322 downwards.
TGTCATACGCCGAACCAATTCTCCTGGGCCTGTATGGCCTGCTCGGTACGCAAGTCTGGTCCGTCTACGGCGTCGCGCTCACTGCGGGCCGGCGGAAGATGCTGCTGATGAAGCGGCCCCCGGAGCCGATCCCCGGGCCGCTGCCGCGCGTCACGATTCTCGTCCCAGCCAAGGACGAGGGGGAGCGCATCCGCGGCTGCATCGAGTCGTGCCTGAACCAGGACTATCCCGAACTGGAAGTGATCGCGATCGACGACCGCAGCACCGACAACACCGGCGCCGTGATGGACAGGATGGCCGCCGAGAACCCGCGGCTCCGCGTGCTGCACGTCACCGAGCCTCCCGCGCCGGGGTGGACGGGCAAGAACAACGCCCTGCACCAGGGCTCGAAGATCGCGACCGGCGACTGGCTGCTGTTCGTCGACTCCGACGTCGTCCTGCAGCGTGAGGCGCTGAACGTGGCGATGGGCGTCGTCCGCCGGAAGCAGTTCGACATGCTCAGCCTCCTGCCCCGGCTCGAGAGCCACTCGATCTGGGAGGCGATGCTCATCCCGCTGTCGGCCGCCGCGGCATCGACGATGTACCTGATCGCGCTGAACAACAAGGGCCACCTGCCCAAGCAGGCGTTCGCCAATGGGCAGTTCATGCTGATGAGCCGACAGGCTTACGACGCGATCGGCGGGCACGTCTCGGTGCGCGACCGCTACTGCGAGGACGTCGAGATCGCCCGACAGATGAAAATCCACGGCCTGAGGCCGCGGATCTCGTGGGGCAACGACTACGCGTCGGTCCGCATGTACAGCAGCCTGCCCGGGATCATCCGCGGCTGGAGCCGGATCTTTTACGCCGCCCGCGTCGGCAGCCCCTGGCGGGTGCTGATGGCGCTCGCGTTCGTGCTGCTCTGCTGCTTCACCGTCTATCCCGCGCTCGCCTGGGGCATCTACCGGACGATCCATCCGACCACCGCGCTCCACGGCTGGCTCGGGCCGCTCTGGCTGTTGGCCGCCATTCCGCACCTGGCGATCATGACGTTCTATCTCGGCCGCATGTACAAGTGGAGCGGCAACTCCCGCGTCAACGCGCTGTACTTTCCCGTGGCCGGCGCGCTGCTGTGCTACACATTTTACCGCGCGCTCAAGATGTGCGTCACGAAAAAGGTCGAATGGCGCGGCACCGCCTATTCGCATACGATGCAGGAGATCAACGGCGGCGCCTCCTCGGCCGCGCAAGCGGGGACGTCGAACGTTCCTGCGTAGCCTCCAAGTAACCGGGTGCGCGCCGCCTTGGTTTTCCCTCTCCCGGTACACCGGGGGAGGGTAGGGTGGGGGTTTGCCGCGCGACTGTACGGATTCGAATTGGGATGCTGGCGCGGTAAACCTTCACCCCAGCCCTCTCCCGGAGTACCGGGAGAGGGAGAAATCCAGTCCCTTGCTCGGGGCGCAATTCACATTGCGTTGAGGGCGTCCTATTGTGCAACGCCTTCCCACCCCTTGCCGAAATGCCGATACTTGGCATGCTGAACCCTGTCCGAGCAAGGGAATGTCCATGACCAATCCGACCAACCCGCCCGCCAAGGCCCTGATCACCGATGACGTGAAGTTCGAAACCGGGGCCGGCGGCCTGACGCGGATCGCGATTCATACGCCGGATGCCGACGCGCACGTCTACCTGCGCGGCGGGCACGTGACGCATTATCAGCCGAAGGGGCAGCCGCCGGTTCTGTTCATGAGCCGGGCAAGTCAGTTCACGCCCGGCAAGGCGATCCGCGGCGGCGTGCCCGTGATCTTCCCCTGGTTTGGCCCCCGGGCCGGCGACGCCGCCGCCCCAATGCACGGCTTCGCCCGCACCGTCGAATGGACCGCCCGCGCCGTCGAGCCGGCCGGCAGCGCCGTCGGCGTCACCCTCGCGCTAACGTCGTCCGAAGAAACCCGCCGCTGGTTCCCCCACGATTTCGAACTGCTCTACACGATCTGCGTCGGCCCGACGCTCGAACTGACGCTCGAAGTCCGCAACTGCTCGAACGCCGAGTTCACGTTCGAGGAAGCGCTTCACACATATCTCACCGTGGGCGATGTGCGGCAGGCGACGATCGACGGGCTCGACGGCCGCACGTTCATCGACAAGACCGCCGCGATGGCTCGAACCCGCCAGGCCGGTCCGTTCCGCATCGAGCGCGAGACCGACCGCGTCTACCTCGACACGCCCGACGACGTTCACGTGGCCGACCCAGTCCACCGTCGCCGCCTGAGCGTAGCCAAGTCCGGCTCGCAATCGACCGTCGTCTGGAACCCGTGGGTCGACAAGGCCAAGGCGCTGCCCGAC
>DASXMX010000056.1:0-3492 GCA_036495445.1 Tepidisphaeraceae bacterium | reverse complement strand
CGCATTCGAGCCGGCGGCGATCTCGAACACGCCTCCCGAGCCGCTCGGGCCATAGGAACTCGTCGTCCCGTAGAGATTCCCCGATGGGTCCACCGTCACGGCCGTTGACGGGTATGCGCCGTTCGCCCCGTTGAAGGAGGCGAGATTGGTCATTGCGGTCGAGCCTTTGGCGATCTCGAATACGGTGCCGAGGCCGAAGTCGCCGCCAACGTACGCGGTCCCGTAGAGGTTCCCATTCGAATCGGCCGCCAGCCCCGACCTTGGATTGACCCCGTCGTCATTGGCGCCGAAATACCCGGTCGCGCTTTCGACGTAAGGCTCGAGGATCGTCTCCGCGAACACTGGCGACTGGCTCGGGCCGTAAACGCCATCGCCGACGTAGACGGCAATGAGGTTGTGCGTCCCGGTGGCCAACGCCTGGCCGGGGACGACCAGCGTCAGGCTGCCGGCGGAAATTGAGCCGCTGGCGACGACCGCGTTGTGGTTGCTCGCGTCCTCCAGCGCGATCGTCTCCCCGTCGGGCACGCCACCGCTGATGCTCAACTGGAATTTCAACGATTCGCTGTAGTTGTCGGAACTGGAGCCATCGACCCGCGCGTTGAACTTGCTGGCCAGCCACAGCGAGACCGTGGGAGTCGCCGTCAGTTCGTAAACGGTGCCCGCCGCGCTCGGCCCGCCCACGGAGGTCGTCCCGTAGAGATTGCCATAGCTGTCGAGCCACACGCCCGCCGTCGGTTCCGAACCGTCGGGTCCGCTGAACGAGGCGAGGACGCCTATCGTGTTCGGGCCAACGGGCATCTCGAAGATAGTGCCGTCGCCGTTCGCGCCGCCTTGGACGGTCGTGCCGTATAGGTTGCCGGAGGAATCCAGCCACAGCCCGCCTTGAGGATTCTCCCCGTTGGCCACATTGAAGGCCGCGAGGGACGTGATCGCGTTCAATCCCTTGGCGACCTCGTAGATCGTTCCGTTTCCGCCGGGCCCGCCTAGGTATGTGGTCCCATAAAGGTTGCCCGAGGTATCCAGCGTTGGCGCGGCCTCGGGGTATTGGCCGTTTGCTCCGTTGAAGGAGGCGAGTGTCGTGACTACGGTCGAACCGCTCGCGATCTTGAATACCGTGCCGATGCCATTCGCCCCACCCAGTTCGGCCGTCCCGTAAAGGTTGGACGACCCATCCATCGTCAGGCCGCCCGTGGGGGACTTCCCGTTGATGCCATTGAAGGATGCGATGGTCGTCAGAGAGCCGCCGTGCGGGATCCTGAACACGGTGCCATCGCCGTCGGCGCCGCCTCCTGAGGTGGTGCCCCAGATCACGTTGAGGCTGTCGATGATCAGTGCGCCCCGCGGGTTCGCCCCGTTTGATCCATTGAAGTAGACCAGGGTCGTGATCGTCTTGGTTCCATTGGCGATCTCCCAAAGGGTGCCATCCCCGAAACCGCCGCCGCCGGTGGTCGTCCCGAAGACGTCGTTGTTCGAATCGGACACCACGTTGGAAATGGGGGCGGCACCGTTGGTCCCGTTGAACGAAGCGACGGTCGTAAGCTTCCGGGATCCTTTGGCGATTTCGAAAACCGTTCCGTCGCCGTTGGCGCCTCCGGCGGAGGTCGTCCCCCAGAGGTTGCCGAAACGATCGGCGGTGAGCATCGATTGTGGATTTGCCCCATTCGCACTCCCGTCGGTCGTGCCGAACTGGCTCAGGGTGTAGCCGGACAGCAGCGTGCGCGACTCCATCGCTTCCGTGTGCGGTCGCAAGGCCGAGCCGATGGCTCCTGTGATGCGGACGCGGCGGCGACGTTCGGGACTTCCTGACGCGGGCTGAGTCTGCGTCGCGCGAAGCCCAGACGAACGATGCGACTGCGCGTTCTTTTTTGATGCCACGAGATGCTCCTCCCGATTGAATGATCCTGAACGGCCGCTTCGATCCGGGCGGATGGTGGACCTGAGCGACACATTCCGCCCTTATGTGGGCGTGGTCATTCGCCGGGGCATTTACCCTGGGACTTGCTTGGATCTGCGGAGCCCCCCGGCCGACACCAGTGCGGACGCGCGGCTTGGGTCCCCGGACCCCGAACGGGGCGGATCATAAATCCGCGATTGCGGCGTTGCAATCGTTAATAATTGATTCGGGTGGATTGGTCCCTCCCTTCATGCCACGAACTGTCCCTCGCCCGCGGGCTTGGCCCAAGGTCGCGAGGGTGTCGAGCAGATCGGCGACCTTGTCGACGGGGGCGCGGGTGAAGGTGCGGGCGAGTTCGTCGGGGGTGGCGGGGCGACCGCGGGATTGGAGGGCGGCGCGGACAGCGCGGGCTTGTTCGGCAAGGCCCTTGGGCTAGGCTCTGCCTGAAAACCCGATGGCCTCACGACGGCATAGGATCGGCCCGGATGCTAGGAACGGCCGCGAGAGCTGGGTCAGTTGTACGACCCTTCGAGCGGGCGTGACGACGCAGACGGGCCGATTCCGGTGCCGCCCACATGGTGGGCCGGAAAGGGCATGTCTGCTTCGTTCTCGCTCCTCGCCGTAGTATTCAAATACTGCGTCGTCGCTCGGCCTCGCATCCACGCCCGTTCCGGCCCGTCGTCAGGCCACTGGGTTTTCAGACAGAGCCTAGTGGCGACGGGCGGGAGGGTAAACGAGGGCATGTCGATTTGCCATGAACGACGATCGGGGGGACGCTTCGCTCCTGTTCGGTTAGCCGCCGCGCCCACGCGGTGGCTGCGTCTTTTGGGGAAAGCGGGCCTGGGGGGCCACGGCTACAGTAAACGAGCAGGCTGAAAACGTTCCCATTCCCACCGCGGCGAGATTACCAATAATTTCATGTCAATAAATAGAAGGGTCAAGCGTAACCGTTCAGTCAATTTCACGACAAACTCACCTCATGGCGTCAGGCGCCAGTTCAGCTCACGAAGCTCATCCGCGATTGCAACACGGAAACGGGGCGGACCCTGAAACGGGGACGCAGCTAATTTCAGGACAGTGAAACGGGGTCGCGGCTGGTTTCCGACCCGAGATCCGCGAGCGGGCGGCACGTGGTGAGGGAAAGGCGGGCGAGACACCATCGAGCCTCCCATCCGGCGGCAGAACGCAGGCAGCGTCGTCGTCGGCCGTTCGGAGAGTGTGCAGCGTAGGTTGCCGCGCCCGGCAGTCAGGCAGCAGGAAATGACAGGGGGCGGCCAGGCGGCGGGCGGGGATCCCTCGCGGCGATGCGCCAGCCGCATCTTTGAGGCGGGCTCGGCGGCGGTACGGCGTTTGCTAACAAAGACCTAACTTGGGAAGGGCGGCCGAAGTTCTCCCCGGCCGCGTGGGAGCGTCGAGAAACCGTGAGGACTTGAATGCAACGCCGGGCCGGGCGGGAGGGTGCAGGAGTGGAAACGGATGTGGCTGTCGACGCGTATACAAGTCGCTTCCGCGAATGAGCTTGCGCCTGCGGTAGCCGCCGGGCCAATGAATGCACCGTTTCGGGGCCACCGGCGGGGATGTTGCACGGGATTTCGCGA
>DASXMX010000055.1:0-7052 GCA_036495445.1 Tepidisphaeraceae bacterium | reverse complement strand
GACGCGTTTGCCCCGCCCGCCGGACTGGCTGCTTCAGTAGCCAGTTCATTGTCCCCCAAACTGCGATTACTTCGTGTTCTCCTTCAAGAACGTGATCGTAAGGGACCATGCCTCTTCGGACGCCTTCATGTTCGCGCCGTTCTGACCGTCCTGAGCGCGGAGGAACCCGTGGCCGGCGCCATCGAAGGCGTGGGGCGAGTAGGACTTGCCAAGGTGTTTCATCTGCTCCTCGGTGGGCTTGACGGTGCTGGTCACGCGGTTGTCGTTGCCGCCGTAGCAGCCCAGGACCGGCGCCTGGATCTTCTGCATCGCGTCCTGCGCGGGTGGCGTGCCGTAGTAGACGACGGCGGCATTGAGCGCCGGTTGATGGGCTGCGTAGGCGAAGCTTTGCCCGCCGCCCCAGCAGAAGCCGATCGACGCCGTCTTCCCGTTGGCGCTGGGGAGCTTCAGGCCGTACTCGCGGACGGCGTCACAGTCGGCCATCACCTCCGGGGCCTTGAGCCCGCGGATCGCCCGCGTGACCTCGTCGCGCCCGCCGAGCGAGTCGGTCCCGCCGCCGTCCTTTCCGTGGCCCGAGAGCAGGTCGGGCGCGATCGCGATGAACCCGTCCGCCCCGAGCTGGTCGGCCACGGAGCGGACCCAGTCGGATTCGCCGAAGATTTCGTGGATCACGATCACGACCGGCGCCTTGTCCGATCGCTCGGGGTAAACGATGTACGACTTGAGCGGCACCTTGTGATCGGGCACCGCGATGTCGACCCACTCCCCGTGCCGGGGGGACTTGTCCAGGATCGCCTTCGCATCCTTCTCCCCCGGCGGCAGCCCGCCCGGCGTGCCGGGGGCGGCGCAGAAGGCCGACGAACTCAGAAACGCGACGAGCAGGGTCGGGAGCAATCGAGTTTTCATGGTGATCCTGCCTCCTTCAATCCCACCAAACAGCGCCGCCAAGACGCCAAGATCGCCAAGAAAGCAGGAAAACGCAAGGATGCGATGAGGGATCTGGTCCGATTCCCTCGCCGCCTCTCGTCCCTTTTTCCCTCTCTTGGCGTCCTTGGCGTCTTGGCGGCGCCTTGGTTCTCGGTTTTGAACCGCAGCTATGGCGTTGAACTTCTCGCCTGGGGCGATTTCCCTTTCAGCTTGATCGGCATCTCCCGCACCCGCTCGCCGGTGGCGCGGAAGACTGCGTTGGCGATCGCGGGGGCGATCGCCATGATCGGGCTTTCGCCGGCGCCGGCGCTGTTGTGATCGGGGCGGTCGACGAGCTCGACGTCGAGTGTCGGCACGTCGGCGAACCGCGGGGGGCGATATTCGCCGAACGAGCCGTTTCGGATCACGCCGTTCTGGAACACCATCTCCTCCCGCAGCGCCGCCCCCATGCCCATGATGATCGCGCCCTGGATCTGGTTGAGCAGGTTGCCGGGGTTGAGGACCTTGCCGCAGTCGAACGCGCCGGCGACGTGGGTGACGGCGATCCCGTCGTCATCCACCCGCACCTCGGCGCAGGTCGCGATAAACCCGCCTTTTTCCGTCCCGCAGGCAAGCCCGACGCCCGTCTTCGGATCCTTCCGGGCCGAGCGGCCGGCCCAATCGAATCGCTTGGCCGCCGCTTCGAGGACGCCCTTCAACCGTTCGTCCTGCAGGTGTGCGAGCCGGAAGGCGAACGGGTCAGCGCCGGCCATCACGGCCAGTTCGTCGATCGCGACCTCGCGGGCGAAGGTGTTGGCGGTCGATGCCAGCGCCCGGTACGACCCGTGCCGCAGCGGCGGCTTGGACTGGACGAACTGGCTGTGCTCCTGCGGCGTGCGGTAGGGCGTCTCCATTGCCTGCGGGCCGGAGTTGATGTTCACGTGGTGCCACGTCGCCAGCTTGCCGGCCGGATCGAGCGACGCCTCGATCTCGATCACGCCGGCCGGGCGGAAGTAGGCCCAGGTGAACTCCTCCTTGCGCGTCCAGCGGAGCGACACGGGCCGCCCGGCGGCCTTGGCCAGGCGGGCGGCCTCGACTGCCGCCTCGCCCGTGTGCTTGCCCCCGAACCCGCCGCCAAAATCCGGCACGATCATTCGCACCGCGTCGGCGGCCAGCCCCAACGCCCTCATCAGCTCCGAGCGGACGCCGAACGGGTTTTGGGTGCCGTGCCAGACGGTGAGCTTGTCACCGTCCCACGCTGCCACCGCGGTCCGAGGCTCCAGTGGCGCGTGCTGGATGTACGCGACGTTGTATGTTGCTTTCAGCGACTTGGACGGGTCGGCCGCGGCGAAGGTGTTCTTCGGCAGATCGCGCGCGTGCTGCTTCAGGTATTCAAACAGTTGCTTGCTCGACGGCGCGTCCGTCGGCCGCTCCCACTGGGCGGTCTTGGCGATCGCCTCCAGTGCCTGCTCGGCAAGGAATGACGTGGGAGCGGCGACGCCGACGAATTCGCCGTCCTGCACCGCGGTCACGTCCTTCATCGCCTTCGCCGGGCCCAGGTCGATCGACGTGAGCTTCGCGCCGTAGGCGATCGGGCGGAGGACCTTTCCGTACAGCATGCCGGGGCGGGTGATGTCGGACGGATACGCGTGGCCACCGGTCACGAGATCCCGGCCCTGGGGCCGAGGCAGCGGCGTGCCGAGCACCTTCCACTCGCTCACGGGCGTGAGCGTGACGTTCTTCGGCGTGTCTTTCGCGAACTCCTTGGCCGCCTCTTCGTCGCCGGCCAGCTCGCCGTAGGTGATCTCCCGCTTGGGGGAAGCTTGGGTCACCTTGCCGTCGCGTGCGTCGAGTTGGTCGGGCGCGACGCCCCATTTCTGGGCCGCGATCGCGATCAGCGCCGCGCGGGCGGCGGCCGCGCCTTGCCGCACCGACGGCACCGTCCGCGGCGTCGTGCCGCTGCCGGCGGTCAGCCCGTCGTCGGGCACCAGCGAGGTGTCGGCCATGATCAGGTGAATCTGGTCGGCCGGCACGCGCAGCTCCTCGGCGGCGGCCTGCGTGAGCTCGGCCCGCGCGCCTTGCCCGCACTCAACCTTGCCCGTCATGACCGTGATCGTCCCGTCGCGGGCGATGTGAACGCGGGCCGCGATGGCGACCGGCTTGGCGGTTCGCCCGCCTCCCCCGCGCCGCGGCCGCGCCTGCCCGAACGTCGCGCCGTCCGATACCGCAATCAGCAGCCCGGCCCCGAGCAGCTTCACGAACCCGCGGCGGGTGATGTCACTGGGAATGATTGTCTTTGTGATCGTCGCTTCCATGATTTCACCTCCCGCCCGCGTTGGCAGCCGTCGCCGTCTTCGCCGCGCGGCGCACCGCGTTTTCGATCCGAACGTAGGTGCAGCACCGGCAGATATTGCCGTTCATCCCCGCCCGGATGTCGGCGTCGGTCGGGTTCGGCTTCTCGTTCAACAGCGCCGCCGCCGCCATGATCATCCCGGACGTGCAGTAGGCGCACTGGAACGCGCCCTCCTCGAGGAACGCCTGCTGCACCGGGTGGAGCGTTTCGCCCTTGGCCAGCCCCTCGATGGTGGTGATCTGCTTCCCGTCCATCCTGGCGGCGGGCGTGTTGCAGGAGAAGACGCGCTTGCCGTCGACAAGCACCGAGCAGGCGCCGCATTGCCCTTCGCCGCACCCGTAGCGGGTGCCGGTCAGGTGCAGGTCCTCGCGAAGCACGTCGAGCAATGGCCGCTTGTCATCAGTCGTGACGGCGTGCGACTTGCCGTTGACCGCGCAGTGAATGGTGACGTCCATGAGATGATTCCCGTTAAGAGGCCGCGGAACGAACCATCAGCATAATTCGATTATGGAATGCGTCCAGCAGAATCTAGCGTGATCCGATTATTCTAAAAATGATTTCGCGGTTCGCCGGGGCGGGGATATGCAAACGCCGCAGGCGTGCCGCTGCGCCGCTGGTCGGGCATCAGGCGTCCTTGTCTGTTTGTCCCAAGAGGCGTCGGTATTCTTCCCAAGTGTCCAGGTCTTTCGCCGCCTCCGGGCAGGGGACAGGCAGGAGATCGTCGGGGCGGCTCAGCAACACGGACTTGGCACCGGACGCGTCGGGCAGGCGAAGCAGTTCGGCGACGTAGGTCCGACTGAATAGCGCCGGCGGCCCGATCGTCTCGTCGAAACTCGCGCCGCAGAGGCCCTTCTGCGTCTCACGATAAGCGGCCCGAAGTCGGTTGAGCGTGTCAGGCGTGACATCCACTTGATCGCAGAGCGTGACGATCAGCGCCTCCAGGTCCGGATGCGATTCGGTCAGGGTCTGCACGCCCCGTCGGAGCGAGGAGCCCATGCCGCGGGACCAGTCTTTGTTCTCGATGATCCGCACCGGCAGGTCGTCCACCTCGGCCGCGACTTGCTCTGCCTCCGCCCCGGTCACGACGACGACCGGCCCGCCGACGCAGAGCGCGGTCTCGGTCGCGCGACGGATCAGCGTCCGTCCGCCGATGCGGAGCAGTTGCTTCGGCCGGCCCATACGCGTCGATCCGCCGGCGGCGAGGAGGACGATGCCGATGCGATCGGAAGTCATGCGGGTGCCTGGGCGCGCGAGTAAATCGGCCCGGGCCGGTCGCGGAGCATCCCGCCGGGCCGGCCGGCGAGGACGGCCTGGATCTCGGCGATGATCGCCAACGCGATCAATTCCGGGTTGTCCGCGCCGACGTCCAGGCCGACGGGATAGAACGCCTTCCACTGCGCGGTACCGGCGCACTGCGCGAGCAGTCGTTCCGCACGATTCCGCGGCCCGAGGAGGCCGAGATAGCGCAGCGGGCGGCCCGCCAGGGCCGCGAGGACCTTCGCGTCGCGCGGAAAATCATGGGTCATCAGCACGACCGCCGCGCCCGTCTCGGGCGTGACGCCGGCGGTGGGGTCGTCCGCGTCGCCGGCGGCGAACACGTCCGCCGTCGCGAACCGCTCCCGCGCGCCGGCACTCGATCGGCCGGCGACGATCGTCACGTGCCACCCCAGCGCCTTGGCCAGCTCCAGCAGCGGCACCACGTCCGACCCGCCGCCGAAGATCACCAGCGACTGCGGCGGGCGCATCGTCTCGATGAACACGTCGGCTGATTCATCCCCGGGCAGGACAAGGTGATGGATCGCGCCGTATGTCACATTAGCGATTGCCGCCCCTCTTGCTCCCTCTCCCAGAGGGAGAGGGAGAATGCCATATGCTTCATGTGCGCGGAGGCGATCCGTCACAGCCCGCGCGAGTTCGTCTCCGCCCGTGGGGGATTCCGATGCTGCCAGAAGCCGTGTGCCCGGCCGCGCCTTCACGCCCGGCGTCGCGCGGAGCAACGTCCCGCACGTCACGACCGTCCGCTCCCGCACGGCCCTTGCCATAAGCGGGATCGGCCCGGGCCAGTCGGACGAGATCCGCTCGATGAACAGGTCGATCACCCCGCGGCACCCCAGCGTCACGCCGGGCGTGCGGCCCAAGTCGAGCAGCCCGGTTTCCTCCGTGACCTCGTCCAGCGACTCGGTCGTGTCGTACCGGCAGAGGACCGGCTCGCCGGTCTCGATGACCAGGCGTGCCCGGCGGGCGACGTCGCGCTCGAGACACCCGCCGCTGATCCCGCCCCAGGTTCGGCCGTCGCCCGCGACCAACATCCGCGCCCCGGGCCGCCGGTACGATGACCCGCCGACCGCCACGACCGTCGCGACCGCCGCCGGTTTGCCCTCGGCGGCGAGGTGCTCAAATGCTTCGAGGATCTGCGCCAGTTCCCTCATCCGCGCCGCATCATAGACTTGGCTCTTCGATCCGGGCAACGATTTACGCCCTTCGGCAGCGATGCATTGGCAGCGGCCGCAGTGCGGGAGGGCGAGGCTCCCGCCGAGCCGAAGCCCATTCGAAAACCGCGGCTCGGCAGGAGCCTCGCCCTCCCGAATACCGGAATCGATTCAGCCTCGGATGTTATGATGGCCCGAACGAATCAGGAAAAGGAGCGATTATGTACGTGGTTTGCGTGACGGTGTTCGTGAAGCCGGAGAACGTCCGGCAGTTCATCGAGGCGTCTTACGACAACGCGACCAATACGCGTCGTGAGCCGGGGAACCTGCGGTTCGACGTGTCGCAGGCCGAGGAGGACCCGAACCGGTTCATGTTCTACGAGGCGTATCGCGAGAAGGAGGATTTCACGCGCCACCAGCAGACCGAGCACTACGCCCGCTGGAAGGCGACCGTCGCCGACTGGATGGCCCAGCCGCGGCAGGGCGTGAAGCATTTTGCGTTGTTCTTCGACAACGACCGCGTTGCCACGGGCGAGTGAGGCGCGTTGCCTGTGGCACGGGCGTCTCGGCCGTGCTAAGCATTCCGCATGGGCGGGACGCCCGTGCCACGTGAGACACTCCAATGGCTTCGTTCGAGTTCTTCGGCGTCGGTCGAGTTGTCTTCGGGCGTGGCACGTTCATCCGCGTCGGCGAACTCGCCGCGGCGCACGGCCGCTCGGCGGTGGTGATCTACAACGGGTCGGGCCAGGTGGAACGCCTTGTCGACCTGCTCCGATCGGCCGGCGTGTCATCGATCGTCCGCCGGCAGCGCGGGGAACCGGTCGTGGCGGACGTCGACGCCGCGACCGACGAAGCCCGCAGGGCCGGATGCGACCTGGCGATCGGCCTCGGCGGCGGGAGCGCGATTGACGCGGCCAAGGCCGTCGCCGGGTTGCTTGCTAACGGCGGGTCCGCGGTCGATTACCTGGAGGTCGTGGGCAAGGGGCAGAAGATCACGCGGCCTGCGCCGCCGTGGATCGCGATCCCGACCACCGCCGGCACCGGCGCCGAGGCGACGCGCAACGCCGTCATCGGCCTGCCGGAAAAACAGTTCAAGGCGAGCATTCGCAGCGAACTGCTGCTGCCGCGCATCGCGATGGTCGATCCGGAACTGGGCGTCGATGTGCCGCCGGAGGTCACCGCGCGGTCGGGGATGGATGCGCTGTGCCAGTTGATCGAGTCGTACGCGTCGACCGGCGCCAACCCCATCACCGACGCACTTGCGGTTCAAGGGATCGGGCTGGCGGCCCGATCGATGCGCCGCGCGTTCCAAAATGGCCGCGACCTCGACGCGCGCGAGGACATGGCGCTGGCCGCATTGCTCA
>DASXMX010000054.1:0-1831 GCA_036495445.1 Tepidisphaeraceae bacterium | reverse complement strand
CTACGATGCCGACAACAAGCTGTGCTTCCTGTCGCCGGCCCCGACGATGGACGTCGGTAGCCATGCCGGCGAGGTCAGCCTGTTGCCCGCGCTGCCCACCGGTTGGACCGACGGCTCGGTCGACGGGCTGCGCGCCCGCGGCGGCCTCGCCCCGCTCCAACAAAACGGCCGCCAACGCGTCACCTTCCTCCAGTGGTACACCGACTGGCTCGACCTCGCCCTGCTGCAGATTCGCACTTGATCGTCACCGCGGACACCGAACCCCCCACACGCCGGGACAGAGCGGCAGCAAGGTTCGTGCCATTTCGGGACCGCCTCCCGCCGCGCCGTCCCGGATCCCGAAGCGCAGTCTCGCAGCGGAGTGCGACGGCGCATCCGGATCCGGGGCGGCGCGGGCGCGCGAGACTCCAGTCGAACCGCCCCTCCCGCGCTCTGCCCCGGCGTGGGGCGGAGCTCGAGCGCCGATACGTTGCGAGCGAACAAGAATGTTCCTCGTCGTGCGTCGCTGATCTTCCATTCCGTTGCGTTCCACCCGCGATGGCTTATCGTTGTTCGGAGTCGCCTTTCCGGGTGCTTGACTTTGGACGTCCCGCAAACCAACGTGCCCCCGCTCCCCTCGCTGGCCGATCTCGGCGCCGATCTGCTGCGGATCGGCCGGGCCAGGCGGGTCGTCACCCTGATCATCCCGTTTGCTTGCATCGCGCTCTATATCGCATTCGCGTCACTGCGACTGTGGCCGCTGGCGGTCGTGACGCTGATGTATCTCAGCTTCGCGACCTACGGATCGATCTCGCACGACCTGGTCCATCGCAACCTCGGGCTTTCCCGCCGATGGAACGAGGCGTTCCTGACGCTCATCGAACTGCTGGCGTTCCGTTCCGGCCACGCCTACCGGCTCGCCCACCTGCACCACCACGCGCGATTCCCATACGACGACGACATCGAAGGGGCGGCGGCGAAGATGTCGTTCGGGCGGGCGGTGCTCGAAGGGGTGATCTTTCAGCCGCGGATCATGGTCTGGGCCGCCCGGCGGTCCGGGCGATCGCGGCCGGTGGTCATCCTGGAGATCGCGCTGGTGCTTGGCCTGCTGGCGGCGTGCGCCGGATCGATCGTTGTGACGCCGATCTTTGCCGTTTACGCAGCGTTGATGATCATGGGAAGTTGGGTGATCCCGCTGGTCACCTCGTATGTGCCGCACGACCCGGCCGGGCCGACGGCGCTCCGGCAGACGCGCCGGTTCCGCGGCAAGGTCGCGTCGATTATCGCCCTGGAGCACCTGTACCATCTCGAGCACCACCTGTATCCGCAGGTGCCGCACCACAACTGGCCGAAGCTCGCCCGGCGGCTCGATCCATATTTTGAGGCCGCCGGGGTTCGAGCGGTGGTTCTGAAGTTTTGAAAGCGGGCGGATCCGCAAGACGGCAGGCTGCCCGAACGCGTCCGCCTGTACAATGCCCGAGCATGACGGAACGCAACCCGGACGATCGCGGCTTCTTCTCGGCATTGCTCGGCGACGGCCGGCCGCTGCTGGCGTTCAGCGGGCTGGCGCTGATCCTGTCGGGCGGGTTCGCGATCTTTCAGTCGGCCACCGGGCAGTTCCTGCCGCAGGACGTCGCGTTCCTGGGGATGACGGCACAGGATCTGTGCCGCATGGATGGCTGCCGGATCGTTCACTTCATGTTCCACGACCGCGTGAGCTTCGGCGGGTCGATCATCGCCGTCGGGGTGCTCTACTTGTGGCTGGCCGAGTTCCCGCTGCGCGAGGGCGCGGCGTGGGCCTGGTGGCTCTTGCTGGTCAGCGGCGTCGTCGGGTTCGGCAGCTTTCTCACCT
>DASXMX010000053.1:0-4077 GCA_036495445.1 Tepidisphaeraceae bacterium | reverse complement strand
CCGATCGCTGATGACGCCCGAGGCGCTGCGGAACAACGCGAAGCACCGCCACCAGCCCGCGCGGACGATCCCCTCCACGCAGCCCGTGGAGGCGGGCTCCGCGAAGCCCCCGGCACCGGAGACGCCGCATAAGCGGTAATGGGATTCTCGATCGTGCCGAAGGTTCGAGCGCAGAACCATCTGAGCCGGGGCGTGCCGCCCCGGTGGGAACCGGAGGTTCCGAGGCGTTTCAACAAGCGGCGCGATTTGAGGAAGGGACGTCAGCCCTGGACCTTCGGTCCAGACCGGACCGACACGGTCCGGCTCGGATCGGTTCCTCTGGTCGGAAACTGAACTTGAGGGCGAACGTCGCGCGGCAAACCCTCACCCCAACCCTCTCCCGGAGTACCGGGAGAGGGAGGTTCGGTTCCTGAATTCGAGTGGCGCAACTTGTTCTGCTCCAGCCCTCACCAACCTCTCCTCCGTCGGATCGGGCTTGACGCCGAGGCGGTGTTTGATCATCCGCAGATCACCTGCTGGCGGCGGTTGCCGGACCGGGAGAACTGCACGCTCGACGCCGACCTGCCCGACGGGCGGCACGTGCGGTGGCACGTGAAGCGTTACTTCCCGTCCCGCGGCCCGACGACGCCGGCGGATGCGGAGGTGCAGGGCCACCGGCTGCTCGAAGGCGCTGCGATCCCAACCGCGCCCTTGGTCGCCTACGGGAACCTGCCCGATCGGCGCAGCTTCGTGATCTTCGACGACCTGACCGGCTACACGCCGGCCGACAAGCTGGTCGAGCGGGGGACGCCGTTCCAGCCGCTGCTCGATCCGACCGCCGACCTGGCGGCGAAGCTTCACGATGCGGGGCTGCACCATCGGGATCTTTACCTGTGCCATTTCATGGCCCGGGTGGAAGGCGATCGCGTCGACCTGAAGTTGATCGACACTGCCCGGGTCAAACGTCTGCCAGGATTCCTGAGGCGCCGTTGGATCGTGAAGGACCTGGCGCAGTTCTGGTACAGCACGCTGAAGCTGCCGGTGACGAATGAGCAACGGGCCGCGTGGCTGCAACGCTACGCCCGACAACGGCGCCTCGATGGAGTCGATTCGTTGCGCCGACGAATCGAACGAAAGGTGCGGTCAATCGCGCGCCACGACGCGCGGTTGCACCGTGACCGTCCCGAACGCGATGTTTCGATTCCGGTGTAGGGGCGGACCCCCGTGTCCGCCCTTTGGTGTAGGGGCAGGCCCCCGTGCCTGCCCTCTGGCGTCGCCGGACAGAGTTGTGTGAACGAATTCCGCCCGCGATGATGCTCCGTAACACGACCGCGCCCGACCGAGATCAACGTGAGCACCAATCCCAACCGATTCCAACTTGCGATCGAGCGGTTTGACGCACTCAACGCGCAGGACCCGAACGTCGAAATCGCCGACGGCGTCCCGCACCCGAAGGAACTGCTCTACGCCCAGCGCATGTCCGAATGGCTCGATCGGTTCGCGCCCGACGCGCCGGAACCGTTGCGTTTGGCCGCCCGGTGTCAGCACATCCTGCGGTGGCACAGCCCGCGGTCAAGCTATCCGATGGACCGCGCCGGCTATCACCGCTGGCGGACCGACCTGGCCAAATTCCACGCCGACACGGCGGGGCGGGTGCTGCGGGAGGTCGGGTACGACGACGCGACGATTGCCCGCGTCCAGTCGCTGGTTCGGAAGGAACGATTGAAGGCCGACCCCGATGCCCAGACGCTCGAAGACGTGATCTGCCTGGTCTTCCTGCAGTACTACTTCGCGGATTTCTCCGAACAGCACGACGAGGCGAAGCTGATCGGCATCCTGAAGCGGACGTGGGCGAAGATGTCGCCCAAGGGGCGAAAGGCGGCGCTTGCGCTCGATTTGCCTCGGGAGAAACGACTACTAATAGAAAAAGCTCTTGCCCCCTCTCTCCCCGAGTGAAGCGGGCGAAATTGGCGACAGCTTGCGAGCGGGCTCGGGTCAGAGGATTTGTAGGGGCGAATCTTGTATTCGCCCTTTGCCGCGCCTACCCCCGAACAGGGTGAACACGAGGTTCACCCCTACAAAGAAGGGCGAACACAAGGTTCGCCCCTACGAAGGCGCTCGCAATTCCCCCTCACCCCAACCCTCTCCCGGGGGAGAGGGGGAAACTCGGGCGATCGACGCTGGTGCATTACATCGTCGCGACGCGATCCAACAGCGTCGCAACCGGAATTGACTTCCCCGTCTTGATCCCGACCTCGAACCCTTCCTCGGGCTTCTGCTGATACGTGAGTTCGACGGACGGCACGCCATAGAGCGTCTTCAGGAACGATTCGAGTTCGTTCCGCACCGCGCTGAACGTCTCAGGCGTATTGGGCGCCAGCAGGCGGTCGAAGATCAGGAACGACGCCTCGTCGGTGCGGATCTTCGCCTGGCCGGCGAGCGACGCCTCCTGCTCCAGCAGTGCCGCGGCCTTCAGCGCCGCGCCCCACGTGACCTTCAGCCGATCGCGGAACGATTCGCCGAACGGGTGCTTGCGGCGGTAAAGCAGGCCCGGCTTCCCGCCAGTCTCGTCGGCGTGGATGTTCGCCTCGTGCGACACCAGCACGACCCCCGGCCCGTCCTTCACGTGCTCGTACGGCGCCACGTCGATGAGCTGATGCCCCGGCAGCGCCTTGCCCTGAATCCACCGGTGAAACACCGGCGTGAAATCCTCCGCCTTTACGCGCGAAAGGCCCTCGAACGGGAACTTGACCGCCAGTTTGTAGGAATCCATGGGTGTCTCGGAAGAGTGGGGGAGGGTTCAGGGTTCCGGGTTCAGGTTTGCAATGGACGTTTCCTTGCGCGCCTGAACCCTGAACCCTGAACCCTTCTTTCCCTCACCAAATTGCTTACTTCGCGCCCGCCCCGACCGGCGTGGCCGCCAGCACATTCAGCGACTGCTGATACTTCGCATGCGCCTTATGGGCCGCGTCGATGAAGAGCGTCGCCTCGTCGACGATCTTGTGGGCGGTCTCCTTCGTGTACCGCGTGTCGGCGCCCTCGTGCCGGTTGATAAGGTAATTCGCGAACTGCCCGGCGTGGTACGTGTCCCAGAAGATCTTCGTATCCACGAACCGGGTCTTGAACTCGCGGACGATCTCGCCCGGATCGAGCGGCGGGTCGGGCAATTGAAGCTGCACGAGCGTCTTGGCCGCGGTGAGCATCGCGTGGTACGCGAGTTCGTCCGCCTTCTGATATTGCCCCTCGTCCAGCAGGATCTGCGCATCGAACGCGTCGCCCTCGGCGGCGGTGAAGCCGAACTCGGCGAGGCTGATGACTTCGCCGGCGCACTCGCCGGTGCCCATGTCGCCGATCGTGAACTCGCGCACGTCGCCCCAGTCGGTGTAGAACTCTGGGTTCGTCGCGTGCGACGGCACCTTCGCCAGGTCGTCGATCGTCGCCTTCAGTTCCTTCTTGCCGATCCGGCGGCAGAAGGCCTGGAACGATTCGCCGGCCGAGCGGTCCTTGACGTATCGGTCGGTCAGCCGCTTGACGACGGTCGGGATCGCCTTGGAGGGGATCGACCCGATCGCCATGCCGTAGCTCTTGGCGTTTTCGGTCCACTGTCCGCCGATCATCACCTGGAAGTGGGGGACGGTGTACCCGCCGACGTTGCGGCTGTTGCCGTAGAACCCGAGGTCGGCGACGTGGTGCTGGCCGCAGGAGTTGAAGCACCCGCTCACCTTGATGTGCAGGTTGCGGACGGCCTCGTCCAGCGTCGCGTTCTGCTCGCCCAGCCGCGTGCGCAGTTCGCCGGCCAGCCCGCGGGACGAGGCGATGCCGAGCTTGCAGGTGTCGGTGCCGGGGCACGACACCACGTCGACGATCGTTCCCGCGCCGGGCTGCCCGAGGCCCAAGTCCTTCAGTTCTTGGTGGAGGGCCGTGACCTTGGAGAAGGGAACCCAGCGGAGCACGATGTTCTGCTCGACCGTCGTGCGGGCGTGGTCGGAGGCGTATTTATCGACGAGATCGGCCAGCTTGCGCGTCTGGTCGGCCGACAGGTCGCCCAGCGGCAGCGTGACGGTCACCGTCGCAAAGCCCGCCTGACGCTGCTCATAG
>DASXMX010000052.1:0-2189 GCA_036495445.1 Tepidisphaeraceae bacterium | reverse complement strand
CGCGCCCCCAGCACATGAGGGCCCGGCCGACAAACTTGGCCCCGGTGTTGAGGAGGAACCGCATGTTGTCGCGCGGATCGACGCCGCGGCTGTCGCGCGGCTGACTCAAATCGTCGTGGAGCAACTCGGTGAACGAGACCGAGCGAGACAGGTAGTTCTCCAACACCTCGCGGGAGATCTTTCCGTCGAACCGGTAATCGCGCGGCGGGAAAGCCAGCCGCGACGTCGGCTCGGCCCCGAATGCCGCTCGCGCCGGCACACTCCGGCGCGCGGCGAGCAGCGCCGCGATCGTGATGAAGTTCCTCCGCGTGACGGCCCGGATTGGTGTTGTCATCGATTCATCCCAACCGCCGACGCCATGTGAGGGTTGAGGGTTCGCGCCAATCCTGGCGCGTGACGCTGTCGTCGGCCGGGGTTACCTACCGACCGAGTCCGCCCGCCGTTTCAGCAGCTCGATGACGCGCGGGCGCGCTGGTCAGCGGCGTGAACGCCCAGCTGCCCAACGCATTGGGATCCGCCCCGGCGTCCAGCAACAGCTTCGCGATTTCGACGTGATTGTTCGTCAGCGCGTGATGCAAGGCCTGCGACCCCCCGCCGCCGTCCTGCTTGTGCGCTTCGGTGGCAGCCGACACGTCCGCGCCGGTATCGAGCAGCGCCCGAACCACATCGAGATGCCCCTTGGCCGCCGCACACATCAGCGGCGTAACGTTCGATTCCAAGCCGAGCGGGCGAAGCTCGCTCTCCCGCACGTTCGGCGACACGCCCTTGGTTCCACCGCCAGATGACCGCGATCGGGCCGAGGCTTACGATCCATGTGGTTAAGCCGTGTTTGATCCTCATGGCCATTCCCTCTTCTGAGGGCACGCACGGATGCCTGCCTTGTTTAAGCAGCCGCCGCCTCGGCTTGCAGAGCGAGGGATTGGCGGGTCAGGCCGAAGTGAGCGGCGACCGCCTGGTCCACGATGATCCACGCCGACCCCTCCGCCAGCTCATGCCCCACCGCCTTGAGCAGAAACCGGACGTACGGATCGCGGACTTGCGTACGGTCAATCAGAAGCTCCGAATCCAGAAAGAGGATGGCGTTCATCGCGGGCTCCTTGGTCGGTTTTGAACCCCTCGTTTCTGCATGGGCAACCCGCGTGCCGCGCGCGGCGCCGGGCAAAACACGCCAACGCGTTGCTGGCGGGCCAGTGAAGTGGCAAGGATCTATTCCACTCGGCTGAGATTTGACCAACCCGCGGGGCGAAAGTCGGGCGGGTTACAGTTCGTCCTTGGTTTTGGAGCATCGCATCGGGGGATGTGCAAGATGGCCAATGGCCGTCGGTTGACGTCGGACGCGAGCCGGCCGGTCGCCGGCTCAGCGTCCGCTTCGCAAGTAACTTGCGAACGCGCGACCGAGTTGGCGGGGTCCCGTGGACCGGACTTGCTGGTCGGTGTAGGCGTGCTCGATCGGCGGCCATTCCTCTTCGCCGGGCAAACGTTCCGGCGTCCAACTGGCCCGGTAAGATGGGGGATTCTTGCCGTCGCTGAGCACACAGAAGGCGAGCTGTCCTTCTCCCGCACCCCCGGGGTTTTCCTCCCAGAAACCTTGAACGAAGTCTTCGAGATCCATGCACGGTCCTTCGGTGAGGAGACGCCGACCATCATATCTTCACGAAACACGAACGGGTTCCCATTCTTTTTCGTCGGAATCATGAAATCATGAGTCTTCCTGGCGATTGGCCGTTGCTCGCCACTCGCGGGGCGGTATGATCGGCACCGCGGATGTGGGGCGGTGGGCGCCGACGCGGCGGCCCACTCGCGCAGCGTCCCCCGTTTTCAAATCTGGCCGATTCCGGCAGTGTACGAGTGCAATGGACTACGTCGACTTAGAGGGAGGATGGACGTGTTTCAATTCTTGGGCTCAACGAGCGTTCCCGTTGGGAGAGGCCAATGCAACGCCTCTCGCATGGCGGCCGAACGACTGGAATCCCGGGTTCTGCTGTCGACGGTCCCGGATATTGCCGGGCTGACGCTCCTCAACGCCGACACGGGCCAGCCGGTGAGCGGCGTCGTGCTTCAAAACGGCGCGACGATTGACCTGGGCCAGGTCAGTCACCGGCTGAGCGTTCGCGCCGAGCTTTCGGCCGGGTCGGTCGGGAGCATGCGGTTCAATTACGATGGCGATCCGAACTATCAGGTCGACGACT
>DASXMX010000051.1:0-6496 GCA_036495445.1 Tepidisphaeraceae bacterium | reverse complement strand
TGCGGTTCCACCCCAACATGTTCTTCACATGAACCGGCGGCTCAGGCGTGTTCTGGGCATCGAGTGCCTCGGCCCGGAGGGTCGAGCGAAGCGACCCGACGATCGCAAACTCGTTCGGCTCGGCCCCTTTTTTGAGGATCTTCTTCTTGATCGCATCGGCCAGGATGTCGGGGATATAGACCGCGATGCGGCCGTCGTTCTGATCTTCCAGGGCGAAGACCTGCATGCGGTATTTGCCGTCGGGAATGAAAAACATCACGGCGGTATGGCCCGTCGCAGTGACGGGCAGCGGGGCAACGCTCGCGAGCAGCTCGGCCAGCCGCCGCCACAACGCCGCGTGCTGCGGCTCGGGCTCGGCGTCGGCCGCCGTCAGGTGTCGCTGGATGTGCGTCCGGTCCTTCGCCCCTGTCCTGGCCAGCACGGCATCGAACGCGGTGCCAGCAGATTTCTCTTCCACAGCAGCCACGTCGGGCATACGGGCCTCCAAATATGTAGCCGACGACGTTTCAAGTCGTCGCAAGCAAGGGAACGGACAATCGTCGTAACGCCCCTCGACTCACCCGCGGCAGCGCCGCGGATGCGGGCAGATCAGGGCGAAGTGAGGTGCGGTGGCGGACGAACACGAGCGCCGCGACTGTACCGGCTCATTCGTCGTATGTACGACCGACATTATAGGCGAACGGCACGCAAAAAGGTAGCGGGGCGAGCCGTAGGGATGTGACGACATTGTGGTTTCAAGGGTGGCATGGGCATGTACGCATGCCCGTGTCATTCGATCGCAGACAGCACGGGCATGAGTACATGCCCATGCCACCCCACGCAGAAGATGACGTTTTCGTGTTTGGCGGCGCCGGCCGAGGCGAACAATTCCCGCCCGGCGGGGTATCATCGGTAGCGGACCGCAGCGGACACCCCACGCCGTCCTCAACGAGTCGCAAACCACCCGAACGGATGCCGTCGATGCCCGGCTGGCGACGAACCTCGCTCACGATCCTAAGTTGCTGCCTCGCCGCGGCCTGCGCCGCTGTCGCGGCAACGCTCGACACTCCATCGCCAACCGGGACGGCCCTCGCCCGCCGCTCCGAAGGCCCCAAACCCCGGCAGCTCTGGTCGTTCCAGCCCGTCAAGCGCCCCGCCCCGCCCGACGTGAACAACCGCGAATGGGTCCGCAACCCGATCGATCGATTCGTCCTGTCGAAGCTCGAACACGAGGGACTCAAACCCGCGCCGCAAGCGGACAAGCTCACCCTGATCCGCCGGGCGACGTTTGACGCGACCGGCCTCCCGCCGACGCCGCAGGAGGTCCGGGCGTTTTTGGCCGACAAGTCACCCGACGCATACGACAAGCTCGTCGATCGATTGCTCGCCAGCCCGCATTATGGCGAGCGGTGGGGGCGCCACTGGCTCGACGTCGCCCGGTACGTCCAGAGCCGGATCACCTTCCCCGGCGTGAAGAACACGCTGGGCGACAGCGCCTACCGCGACTACGTCGTCCGCGCGTTCAACGCCGACAAGCCTTACAACGAGTTCGTGACCGAGCAACTCGCCGGCGACCTGCTCCCGCCGAGCAAAGACCGTCAGCAGGAGTTCGACCAAGTCATCGCGCCCGCCTTCCTGTCGATCGGCCCCTGGTTCGACCAGTGCACCGACCCGAACCGCCTGAAGCTGGAGATGGTTGACGACATGATCAACGTCACCGGCCAGGGGTTCCTCGGCCTGACGATCGCCTGCGCCCGCTGCCACGACCACAAGTTCGACCCGATCCCCACCAGCGACTACTACGCGCTGGCAGGCATCTTCGGCAGCACCAAGATCGTCGGCGACTTCAGCCAATACTGGCGCGACGGCCGCCAACGCCTCCTGCGGCCGCTGGCCATGCCCGACCAGGTCGCGGCTAACGATGCCCTGCTCAAGCAGATCGATACGAAGAAGGCCGAGCGATGGAAGCTCCTGAGCGATGGATTTGCGAAGTTGATGCGGCAATGGCAGGCGGACGAACCGAGATATCGCGCCGCGGCGAAGGAGATCCCGCAGCCGTTCATCAAACGCTTCGCGGCCGAGAAATTCGACGGGGAGCACAACCTCCGCATCGCCCAGCTCGCGCTCAACGGCCAGTCGGTTGACGTCATCGAGACGATGACGCCCACCGACCAGTGGGTGAAGTACATCGTCGAAGCGCCCAAGGCCGGCAAATACCGGCTCGAAGCCCTCTACTCCGCCAACGAGCCCACGCCGGTCTTCGTCACCGTGAACGGCGCCGTCGTCGCCAACGACGCGCTGAACGCGCCGACCGGCGGATGGGAACTCATTTACCAGCGATGGGCCACCGTCTGCACCTGCGACCTGCGCGAAGGCTTCAACTTCATCCGGCTCGAAACCAAGCAAGGCAGCTTCCCACGACTGGATCGCTTCCGCCTCTGCCAGGTGGACTACTCGCTCTCCTCGCGCGTGGCGCGGGTCGCCGCGTCGCGATCGCTCGATCCGATGGTTTTGGGCAATTTCATCAAAGACCCCCAACAGCCTTGGCCCACGACCGCCGACATCGTCCCGTATCTCTCGCCGTCCGATCAGGACCAGGTCGCCGCGTTGGACGCCGGGATCTCGGAACTCGACCGCGACGTCAAACCCTATCCGACATTCGTCTCCGTCACCGACCAGCCCGAACCCGCCGACATGCCGGTCCACCTGCGGGGCGACACCTACGCGGTTTCGAAGCAACCCGTCCCCCGCGGCGTGCCCACGCTCTTCGACGGCATGCTCGATCGCCCGACGATCTCCCCGCGCGAAAGCGGCCGCCTGGAACTGGCGCATTGGATCACGGATCCCCGCAACCCGCTGACGGCCCGCGTGATGGTCAACCGTCTGTGGCAATGGCATTTCGGCCGCGGGCTGGTGACGACGCCCAGCGATTTCGGCACCCGCGGCGCGCCGCCGACGCACCCGGCGCTGCTCGACTGGCTCGCCGCGGAATTCATGGAAAACCATTGGTCGGTCAAGCACCTGCAGCGGCTGATCATGACCTCCGCCACATACCGCATGAGCAGCCGCGCCTCGGACGAGATCGCGTCGCGCGACCCCGACAACAAGCGCCTGTCCCACTTCAACCGCAACCGATTGGACGCCGAATCGCTCTACGACGCGATGGCGTGTACGACGAACATCATCGTCCGCCAGGAGCCGGGTGCGCCACTTGACGTGGCCAAGGACAAGAACCGGGCGATGTACGTCCTGTCGAGCAACCGCTCGCCCAAGGGCCTGGGGCCGGAGGTGCGGAAGATGTTCGACCTGTTCGACTACGACAGCTCCGGCGCCCCGATCGCCCAGCGGCCGCAGTCTACCACCGCCGCCCAATCCCTCTTCTGGCTCAACAGCCCGCTGGTCGAGCATTTTGCCGAGAGTTTCGCCCAGCGCCTGCGGAAGATGGACAAGCTCACCGACCCCAAGCGGATCGAGATGGCGTACCTGCTCGCCCTGGGCCGGCCCCCCGGCAAACAAGAACTCGCCGAGGCAAGCGAGTACCTCGACTCGTGCGTCGAGCAACAAAAGATGGACCGAACCGCCGCCTGGTCCTCGTTCTGCCAGGCGCTCTACGGAACGGTGGAATTTCGATACACGGATTGAAGAAAAAGGCCGCCGCAAAGACGCGAAGACGCAAAGGAAGCCACAAAGAAAAAAGGAAGAGCATAAACGACAGGACACGTTCATAGAACGAAATCAGCGAGCATTGTCTTTTTTCTTGTCCTCCTCCTCCTCTTTGCGCATTCCTTCGTGCCCTTTGCGTCTTTGCGGCAGAATTTGGTTTTCAACGATGTGCCAGCGAATTCAGAATCTCGTGACCCGGCGGGACATGCTTAAGCGGGCGATGCTCGGGTTCGGCAGCCTGGCGATGACGGACCTGCTCGTCCGTCAGGCATTCGCGGATCCGGTCGCCGCGCCGCTGGCGGCCAAGTCGCCGCTGTTCCCGGCGCGGGCGAAGCGGGTGATCTACATCTTCCTCGACGGCGGCATCTCGCAAATCGATTGGTACGACTACAAGCCGCAGCTCCAGCGGGACGACGGCAAGCCGCTGCCGCAGAGCATCCACAAGCCGAAGTTCACGTTCGCGCAGACGGGCGAGCTGCTGAAGTCCCCCTTCGGCTGGAAGCAATGGGGCCAGAGCGGCGCATGGGCCAGCGACCTGTTCCCGCACGTCAACGAGCTGATCGACGACCTGTGCTTCATCAAGTCGCTGCACCACGACAACGAGGACCACTTCACGGCCAAGAACATGATCTTCACCGGCGCCGGCCGCGAGGCCCGGCCGCAATTGGGCTCATGGCTCGCGTACGGCCTGGGGACGATGAACGCGAACCTGCCGGGGTTCATCGAGATCATGCCGGGCGCGCCGAAGGGTTCGCCCTCCGCGTTCCTGCCCGCCGCCTTCGGCGGCACGCCGATCGGCCGGCCCGACGACAAGGCCCGCGACCGCCAGTGGGACAACATCGGCAAGGTCGCCCGCCGCGAGCAGTCGCGGCTCAGCTTCATCGAAAAGCTGAACCACCAGCACGAACAGCAGGTCGGCGACGACCGCGCGCTGGACGCCGAGGTGCAGAACATGGAGCTCGCCTTCCGCATGCAGGCGGAGGCGCCGGACATCATGAGCTTCGAGGGCGAGTCGCACGCGACGCGCGAACTCTATGGCATCGGCGAGCCGAAGACCGACGACTTCGGCCGGGCGTGTTTGCTGGCGCGGCGCTTCGCCGAGCGGGGCGTGCGCTACATCACGCTGATGCACAGCACCCGCGCGTTCGGGAACCTGTGGGACCAGCACAAGGACCTGTACGAGGGCCACAAGGGGAACGCCGAAGCGGTCGACGTGCCCATCGCGGGCCTGCTGCGCGACCTGAAATCCCGCGGCATGCTCGACGACACGCTCATCATGTGCGGCAGCGAGTTCGGCCGCACCCCGATGTTCGAATACCAGAACGGCGCCGACGGCCGCCTGCGCAACGGCCGCGACCACAACCCCCACGGCTTCACCATGTGGTTTGCCGGCGGCGGCGTCAAACCGGGCTTCTCCCTCGGCGCCACCGACGACTACGGCTACTACGCCGTCCAGGACCCCGTCTCCGTCCACGACCTTCACGCGACGATCCTGTACCTGATGGGCATCGACCACACCAAGCTCACCTACCGCCACGCCGGGCGGGATTATCGTCTGACGGATGTGTACGGGGAGGTGGTGAAGGAAATCCTCGCCTGACGCAAGACTCGAAGGCTCGCGACCGTTTCCGTGTCAGGTCGGCGGCTCTCGGTTGACGGAGGATCGCGATTCGTCTCCCTCGCCCGGTACTCCGGGAGAGGGTGAATGAGGCCGCCGAACTCGTCCCGCACCCGTCGCGATCTGCTATCTTGCGCGCATGTTGTCCTGGTTCGCGTTCGCTCGTGATATCAGCGGGCTCCCGCGGGACGGCAGGCACCTGGTATTGAGCCGGTGCCTGCGCCTGTTTGCGTACGGGCTGCTCTCGGCCGTGTTGATGTTTTACCTGGCGGCGATCCACGTCGATGAGCGGCGGAGCGGGTTATTGCTGACGCTCACGCTGGTGGGGGATACGGTGATCAGCCTGTGGCTGGCGAGCCGGGCCGACCGGGCGGGCCGGCGGTTGACGCTGATCATCGGCGCGGTGCTGATGGCCGGCGCCGGCATCGTGTTCGTTTCGACCCACCAGTTCTGGCTCCTGCTGGTCGCGGGGGTCCTGGGCGTGATCAGCCCCAGCGGAAAGGAGGTCGGCCCGTTCCTCTCGGTCGAGCAGGCGGCCCTCTCGCACGTGATCCAGGGCCACCGCCGCACGGCGGCGTTCGCGTGGACCAACCTGGCCGGCACGTTCTGCGGCGCCGTCGGCGTCCTGGCGGCGGGCGGCCTCACGGTGGCGGTCCAGCGGGCGGGCGGCGGCCCGCTGTCGGCGTACCGGTCGATCCTCATCGCCTACGCACTCGTCGGCCTCGCCCTGGCGGCGATCTTCGCGCGGCTCGGGCGCGACGTCGAATGGACGCCCGCCGACGGCGATGCGCCCGCCGCACCCAAGTTCGGCTTGAGCGCGGAATCCCGGCCCGTCGTCCTCCGGCTCGCGGGACTGTTCGTCCTGGACGCCTTTGGCGGCGGGTTCGTCATCGACGGCCTCACAATCTTCTGGTTCCACCAGCGGTTCGGCGTGGGGCTCGGCGTGCTCGGATGGGTCTACTTCGGCACCAACGTCGTGGCCGGCCTGTCGGGCCTCTGGGCGGCGCGGCTGGCCAGACGATTCGGATTGATCAATACGATGGTCTTCACGCATCTGCCCAGCAACGTGCTGCTGATCCTCGTGCCGCTGATGCCCAACCTGCCGCTGGCGGCGGCGGTGCTGCTGCTGCGGTTCTGCATCTCGCAAATGGACGTGCCGACCCGACAGGCCTACACGATGGCGATCGTGCGGCCCAACGAGCGCGCCGCCGCCGCAGGCGTCACCGGCACCGCCCG
>DASXMX010000050.1:0-5492 GCA_036495445.1 Tepidisphaeraceae bacterium | reverse complement strand
GGAGTTTCAATCCACGCCCCCGCGAAGGGGCGACTGGGACCCTTCTCGAAAGGAGATCGACGATGTGGGTGTTTCAATCCACGCCCCCGCGAAGGGGCGACCCGTACACCTCGCGGCATCCCATCTCGTCGCACGTCGTTTCAATCCACGCCCCCGCGAAGGGGCGACGGCGCGTTTCGGAAGACGCTGAGCATCAACGGCCGGTTTCAATCCACGCCCCCGCGAAGGGGCGACCCCATCGACGCCGCGACCACCATGCCGGCGGTCATGGTTTCAATCCACGCCCCCGCGAAGGGGCGACGCTGGTGTTCCTGCCGATAGAAGGCACGCCGAAGGAGTTTCAATCCACGCCCCCGCGAAGGGGCGACGCCCACGTCGGCGTCCGCACGCTCGGCAAGCGGGTGTTTCAATCCACGCCCCCGCGAAGGGGCGACACGCAGGAATTCATCGCCGCCGGGGCCATCACTGTGTTTCAATCCACGCCCCCGCGAAGGGGCGACAATACCGGCGCCGCGGGGACCAAGTCGGTCTATGAGTTTCAATCCACGCCCCCGCGAAGGGGCGACCCGCCGCTTCGCGTTCCTAATCGGCGCGACGGCCAAGTTTCAATCCACGCCCCCGCGAAGGGGCGACCAGGCGGTCTTGAATCCGTCGATCAGCGACGCGGTGTTTCAATCCACGCCCCCGCGAAGGGGCGACCATGGGTCAACGAGGAAGAGCGGGCGGAGTTGGTGTTTCAATCCACGCCCCCGCGAAGGGGCGACCACCCGCCGACGATTCAGGTGCAGCGGTACATTTTGTTTCAATCCACGCCCCCGCGAAGGGGCGACCGCTCCAGCTTAACTTCTTTGCCGGCCGAAGGCGACGGCCCACCCGCCGCGAACGGAAGCGGCAGGGCGGGCCGTCGCCGGCCGCGTCGGCGAGCCAAAGCTGCTATTCACTTGTCAAAGAGCGGTTTGAGACCTATCGCGAACCTCCCTGGGAAACCCTGAGCGTTTGAGGTTCGCGGCGGGCGTTCGTGGAGCGGCAATGGCCGGGAGAGAGACCCGGCGGTATGCCCTCATGCGATCAACGGGCCGCCTAGGTCGACCGACGGCTTGGCGCCGTGGTGCTGCACGCGCCGCTCCCAGTTGCTGCCCAGGAAGTAGAACCGGAGGCTGTCCTCGGATGGCTCGTACAAGTCCAAGAGCCGCAGGCGTAGCTTGGCCCATCGCTCAGGATCGACGTTGCACTCGAAGACCGAGTTCTGCACCCGCTGCCCGTAGTCGAGGCAGGCCTTGGCCACCCGCGTCAGCCGGCGTTTGCCGGCCGCCGTCCCGGTCGCGACGTCATAGGTCACAAGCACCATCATCGCGCCACACGCTCCTTTCCAACTCACTTCCAGACGAACGGGACGTAGGCCGGCATGTCGTTGCGGAGGTGGCGGGCGAGCAGCCGGGCCTGCAGGTGAATCAGCAGGCCGACGCTCACCTTTTCGCCGAGGAACGGGTGGACGACCTGCTCCTGCTTGCGCTTCTGCCAGGCGACCAGCACCGCCTTGCGGGTCGCCTCGTCCATCGAGACGGCGCCGCCGGCGGCGGAGGTGAAGCCGGCGGGACCGACCTGCTTGCGGTTGATCAGCGAGAGGGCGAGGCGGTCGGCCAGGTAGGGGCGGAACTCCTCCATCAGGTCCAGCGCCAGCCCGGGCCGGCCGGGGCGGTCGCGGTGGAGGAAGCCGACCGCCGGGTCCAGCCCCGCCGCCTCGCAGGCGGACCGGGCGTCGTGGGCCAGCATCGCGTAGAGGAACGACAGCAGGGCGTTGACGTTGTCCAGCGGCGGCCGCCGCGAGCGGCCGCGGAACGCGAACGAGGCCTTCTGGTTGGTGATCAGGTGGTCGAAGCAGCCGAAGTAGGCGTTGGCCGCCTCGCCTTCCAGTCCGCGGAGCGAATCGAGCGACTGCCCGTCTCGGGCCAGGTCCTGGAGCGAGAGGGCCATGCGATCGGCCGCCGCCTTCACGTCCGTAGCGCCTGCCGAGTCGGGGTAGTCCCGCAACGACCGCAGGAGGACCGAGCGGGCGTTGGCCACCTTGGCGGTGATGATCGCCCGCGCGATCCCGGCCGAGGCGTCGGGCGCGTCGGCCCGGCGGTACTGCTCGCGCCGCAGCAGCACGTTGCCGGGCGTAAATCCATTGACGCGGGCCAGGAACCGGCCATTGAACGAGAGCATGGAGATCGCGACGCCGCGCTCGCCGCACAGGCCCATCAGCGAGGGGCTCAGGCCCACCCGGCCGAAGCAGACGACGCCGCCCAGCGTGTGGATCGGCACCCGCAGCTTGGTCTGCTTCTCAACCCGCACCAGCAGCGCCTCCCCCTCGCGGGCCAGGTACGCGCCTTGCGTCGTGACGAACAGCGTGTTGAGGTGGTGGGTCATGGCGAGTGCTCACTCCGACGCCGGCCCGGCGGCGGCCAGCACCTCGCGGAGCTGGCGGTCGAGGAACCCCGCAGCCCGCCCGGCGGGGAGCCGGGGCAGGCACTGGCTCTTCAGCGAGCACCGCTCGCACTTGCGCCGCTCGTACACCGCCGGCGGCGTCTGCCCGCCGGCCAACAACTCGTGCAGCCTCGCGGCGGTTTCAGTGGTCAGCGCGCGCAGCGCCGCATCGAACGCCACGTCCTCCCGCCGCCGCGTGCGGCCGTAAAACAGCGCCCCGGCCGGCACCGGCACGCCGAGCATTTCGTCCAAGCACATGGCCTGCGCACAGAGCTGCACCCGGTCCGCGTCGTGCGCCTTGGGCTTGCCCCGCTTGTATTCGACGGGAAAGGGCACCGGGGAAGTTGCTGGTTGCGAGTTGCCTGTTGTTGGTTGTGGGTTGTTGGTTGCCAGTTGCGAGTGGCCAGTTGCCAGCGGTGCGGCGGCGTACTCGATCACGTCGGCCATCCCGAACAGCCCCAGCTCGTACGACCAAAGCGGCACGGCTCGGGCCGTCCGCCCGCCCGGCCGGGCCTCCCGCTTGCCGGCGTCCGCCCGCTCGTGCAGGTGCCGCCCCTCGACCGTGAACCGGTTCTCCGCCCACAGCCGCTCCAGGTGAATCAGCGCGCACTGCCGCTCGCAATACAGCAGGTGCTGCAACGCGCTGATCGGGAGCAGGTCATCGTCCGAGAACATAGGCGTCAGGCCTCCGCGGGGATCAAATCACTCCGCCGCCTTGCGATATGAAGTTGTCCGTCCGGAGCACGCCGGCCATGATCCCCAAGAACTCGGGCTCGTACGCGTCGTGCCAGACGTATAGGTCGGCCCGGCCCGGGAGCGGCGCGAGCCCGAGCTTTTCAATCTTGGTCGCCCAAAGTTGCACGCTTCCGCGAAGGAGAGCCCGGAACCCGACCCGCTTTCCGCCGGTAAGCCGACCAATGATCCGTTTGTCGACCACCACGAGACGCGTGTCCGCGTCGATGACCCGCGAAAGTTCGGCGACAAGAGGATAGTCGCGATCCGCTTCCGCCTTAAGAAGCTGGGCGTGATCCGTCAGCGGCAATCTTCGAAGCTCCTCGCGCATGGCGCGCGTCACCACCTCGGCGGGATTACCCGCGTTCAGGCTGTCGGATTTCATGATTTCGCGCAAGACATCCGCAGAAATCGTTGCCGCCGGATGTTGTGTAATCCCTTCGCCCGCCAGCGCGAAATCGTAAACGATGCTATCCTGCGTCGCGTCGTGCTCTCCGTGGCGATTAACCCTCCCACCCACCTGGATAATTGATGCGGTGCCAAACCGTTCTCGAAACGCGGTTCTAAACGACAGGTCCACGCCCGCCTCAACGCAACTGGTTGCAACCAAGGCCCAATTGCGCCGTTGCGTTTGCAGGCGGCGCGTCGCGCGCTTTAGGATCCGTTCGCGATCACGGGGTGTTAGCGCCGTCGAGAGGTGAAGGACGTCCATTCCGCGGTCGCGCATGGCGCGAGCGACGACCGCGGCGTTCTGGACGGTGTTCAGGATGACCAATCGTGGTGCCGGCACGGAACGGACGGCCTCGCATAGTTCATCAACAGAAATCACGCGTCCGTCGCGGAGAGACGTGAACCGAACGCGGTTCCGTTCGGCCGCAAGCACATCCGCTTCCTGAACACGCGGCAGTAGTTCGGGAAGTGTCAGCGGCTCGCCAACGATCTCGGGGTCTTCCCAGAATCGGGCGAGCGAACCGCTCGCGAAAACGAATCGGCACCCCCAGTGCTCGGCCAGCTCACGTACCCATCGCCAGTTTTGCGGCCACAGCTTGGTCGGAAGTGCCGCATGGGCCTCATCGACGAAAACCGCAGACCCCGGCACGGCATGTAGCTTTCGGAGGGACGCCGGATCGCATGCGCCCAGTGTTTCGAAGAAGCTCACAGCGGTCGTGAGCACGATGGGAGCGTGCCAGAGCACGGCGAGTTCCCGGTCTGACTCGGCTTCGAAGTCAGCGCGGTGATGGTGCTCAACGATTACCGAATTCGCCCGCTCGCCGGGAAGCACCAGTGCCCGTCGTAGCCGGTCAGCGGTCTGCCGCAGGATGTTGGTGTAAGGGGCGACGATGAACACGCGGCGGAGCCCCTCGCGTTGCGCCCTGGCGAGCAGATGCGCCATCACCGCAGTGGTCTTTCCAAGGCCGACTGGCCCCTCACAGGACGTCAATGGGCCATCAATGTTGGAATTAAGACAGGCATCAAAGAAAGCGGCGCGCCGTCCGTTGCGGATCTTCTCGGCTTCCGATTCGCCCGGAGGAAGCGACGCGACGTACTCGCGTAACCTTTGCAGGCGCTCGCCCCAGCGGGGCGGCGGTGGATCAGCGATAAGCGCCAGGGTGTCGGCAAACGCGGAGTCGCTGTGATCCGCATCGACAAGGCACGAGAGCGCCAGCCGCATTGTTAGGCCATGTTTCGAGCTTATCTTGCTGGTTGGGGTGGATCCGAGCACGGCAGTGTGCTGGACCAGGTAGTTGGGCAAGCGGGCATCTGTGCGGGCGATCTGCTTTTCGTGGCGGTGGCGGTCGTCAACGTCGTTGCGGCGGCCGCGGAGCCGGAAGCCGACACCATCGCGGTCGAAGTGAGCAGCGAGTTTCGGGAGCCCCGGAGAGTGGTGGGCACGCACGAGCCACGCGGCCATGAGCGCGTCCGCCCCCGACAAGTGGGCGACCCCCGCATCAATATGGTCGAAATCCTCGCTCAGCCGCGCCGACCGTCCTGCTTGGAGCACGGCCTGCATGATGGGATCAAGCTTGCCCAAGTCATGGTACGTCGAAGCCCACACGATCGCGCTTGCCAACCACGACGGAACGCCCGTCGCCCTACGCAGCATGGAGCTGGCCCGTTCCCGCGCGCCTTGGCGGACGTTGCTCACGTGCTCTCGATATGTCTGCCCCGCCGCTCCGAGGTTCGGAGCGGAATGGGCGAGCGGTTCCCGCAGTATCGCCGCCGCCATTTACCGACCCCATCCCGTTGAACAGAGATCCTCGAAGGAGGCGAGGCGGTTGCGAACAGTTTCCGGC
>DASXMX010000049.1:0-22661 GCA_036495445.1 Tepidisphaeraceae bacterium | reverse complement strand
CTGGGTGGCATGGGCATGTACTCATGCCCGTGTCTTCTGATCGGAACTACCACGGGCATGGGTACATGCCCATGCAACGCATGCGGTAACATCCGCATGCGGATTTTCCGAACGGCCGAACCGGTCGAACAACATTGCCTTGTCCCTCGTGCTACATTAATCTGGACGGTTCGTTGTGGCGGATTTGACCCGGCTTTACGTCGCAGTTCCCATCGCCTGACAAGACAGCAAATATGAGCACGCGCCCCGGCCTCATCCCCCCAGTCGCCCCGTGTGTCGTCAGCCATAACATGGCGTTGGGCGGCGCGCAGACCGCGATCCTGCGAATGCTTCTGGCCGCCCCGGATTGGGTGCGGGAGCGGACGACGCTGTATATCCAGTCGGATGACCGGCCCCTGCTGGACGCCGCGATCGAAAAGCACGGCTTTTCCGTCGGCGCGATCACCACGACCCCGCCGGAGGACCCGTCCTGCTGGGTGCTTAGTTATGGCAAGATTGCCGACCTGCCCCCGCGGCCGACCTCGCTGATCCTTCACTCCTGGGACGACGAGGGATGGCGATACGTCACCAGGACCTACGGCTCGATGCGCGGGCTGACCGTGGCCGGCGTCTCGGATCAGGTGCTGGGGCGGTATCACCAGTGGATCGAGCAGGGCGGGCACGAAGTGGCTGGCATCCTGCCGCCACCCGTGACGGAATGGGCGATGCGCCGCGGCGTGCGCGACCCGCACCGGATCGTCGTCGCCTGGATGGGCCGCCCACTCGAATCCAAGGGACTGTTCAGCCTGCCGTACCTGCTAGCAATGGACAAGCGGCTGGTCGTCCGCGCCTGGACCGGCGCCGAGACCGCCGGCCTCGCCTACACGCGCAAGGTGCAGGCCCAGGCGATGGAGAAACTGCTCGCATTGGCCGACAAGCTCGGCGTCCGTGACCGCCTCGACCTGCGGCCGCTCGATTTCGATCCGTTCGCTTATCAGCATCGCCTCGACGGCGCCCAGGTGCTGCTGGGCAACAGCCGCCGGGAAGGGTTCCTGATGACGGCGGCCGAGGCGCTCAGTTGCGGGCTGCCCGTCGTCGTCACCCGCTCGTGCGGCGTCGCGTCGTTCGTCCGCGAGGGCGTCAACGGATGCCTCATCGACTGGGACGAAGACCCGCAGGAATTGGCCAAATCGTCCTACCGCGGCATCCTCTGGGCCGCGGGGCTCGATCCGATGGCCTGCCTCGCGTCGGTGCAGGTTTTGTCGCTCGGCGCCCGCTATCGCGAAATCTACGGCCCGGCGCTCGCCCGTCTCACGCACACCAGCCTGCAACATCCCAACGCCCGCGTTACCGTCGGCCTCCGCATTCATAAAGGGATGCCGATCTCGTCGCTGGACGAGGCCGCCAGCAGCCTCGCGGGACAGACCTATCGGCAATTCAAAACGGTCCTGCTGGTCGATGGCCCATGGGATTACGGCGAGATGCTTGCCCGGCGGTACGACCTGCCGCTGATCTGCACCGGCCAGGAGCCGGACATCACGCACTGCTCGTGGCTGCACCGCCAGGCCGCCGAGCGGTGCGACACCGAGTTTTATAAGCCGCTCGATTACGACGACCAGCTTCTGCCCGGTTACCTCGAGCGGGCGGTCGCGGCGATGGACGAGCGGAAGCTCGACGTCTACGGCTGCCTGCTGACGACGCTGCAGAACGGCGCGTTCTCGCCCCGGTGGTGGCCCAACAAGCCGCTGGAGACGATGTTCACCGGCAACAGCAACGACAACCAGTTGCCGCACTCGTCGGTGCTGTTACGGGCGAGCAAGTTGCGGGAGGCCGGCAATTACGCCGAGCGCGCGGTTGGGCTTGGGGCCGACGACTATCAGACGTGGTATCGCATCCACAAGGTTGGCGGGCGGTTCTTCCGCGACGACGACGTGCGGAACGTAGTCTACCGGATTCACGAGAAGAACTCGCTGCCGATCCGCAAGCAGCGGTACGGGCAGGGGCAGCCGTCCGGGCCGTCGCGCGGCGCGTTGATCGCCGGGGCGACGGCGGCGTCGGTGGTGCTGATGGTGGGCCCGGGCCTGAACACCGCCGCCGCGGCCACGCCGCCGGCGCAGGGCCTGGGGCAGCACACGGCCGGGGCCGTGGGATCGTCGTCGGCCGCGATCAACGATCTGGTCCGTGCGCCCAATGTCACGCCCGAGCAGGTGATGCTCACCAGCTTCCAGGCCGCCGACGCCACGCTGAAGCAAAAACTGAAGTCGGCCTTCCAGAAGCTGTGGAACTCAGCGACCGGGAAATCCGCGCCGGAGAAGTCGAAGTCGCCGTTGGACCGCTCCAAGGCCCCGCACGATCTGCCGCCGCCGCCGCCGCACTCGTGATGCGGCACGGCCTGTGGCAGAATGGCGGTTTCCGCGCCGCCGCGTGATCGCCGAATCTGAAATCTGAGATTTGAAATTCCCCATGTACCGAACCTTCGTCATCCTCCGTCATGCGTTCCTCGAGGCGGTCCTCCAGCCGATCTACCTGCTGCTGCTCGCGCTGGGCGGGGCGATCCTGATCATCTTCGGCCTGCTCCCGTTCTTCACGATGGGCGAGGACACGATCATGTTTAAGGCCGTCGGGCTGGACGTGATCCTGGTCCTCGTGCTGATCATGACGCTGTTCGCCACCAGCAAAACGATCTTCGACGAGATCGAAGACCGCACGATGCTCACATTGATGAGCAAGCCGGTCCGGCGATGGGAGGTGCTGGTCGGCAAGTATCTGGGGATCATCCTCGCCGCCCTGCTGGCGATCGCGATCCTGGGCGTGGTGCTGATCCTCTGCACCTGGTACCGCATCCCCAACGACTACCAGCTCCGCGCCTGGACGCTGGACGACCGCGAGCTCAGCCAGATCCACGGGCTGCGGATCATGCACATCGCGGGGCTCGTTCCGAGCCTGATCCTCGTCTGGTTCGAGATCGCGGTCCTGGCGGCGATCAGCGTGGCGCTGTCGACGCGGTTCTCGCTGGTCGTCAACCTGCCGGTGGTCATTCTGATTTACATCGCGGGCAACCTCACGCGGTTTCTGTTCCCGCTGACGGACCAGTCGCCGGTCGTGAAGTTCATCGCCTGGGCGGTGGCCCTGGTCTTCCCGTACCTGGCGAATTTCGACCTGCGGAGCCTGACCGTTTACCACGACATCGCGGTGCGCGGGACGCAGTTCTGGCCGACACCCGGTGTGGTGCAGCACAACGTCGTCTACCTGAGCCAGATTTGGGCTTACGTCGGCATCGCCGCGCTGTATGGGATCGCCTATTCCGCGTTCGCGCTGAGCGCCGGGATGTGGTTGTTCAAGACCCGCGAGTTGGGCGGGGCGGAGGGGTAAGTTGGGGTGGGCGCTGCGGGATCCACGAGGCGGAACATCGATCAAATCCGTAAAACGTCCGATCGACTGCTTTGGTAGTCACAGAAAACAGGGAGTGTTGCGGATGCTTTGCTATCGATGGTGCCCGATTGCAATCGCTTGCATGGCCTTTATGGCCGCGCCGCTTCTCCGCGCCGCCACCGGGCCCATTCCCCAGAAGATCGATTTCAACCGCGACATCCGCCCGATCCTGTCCGAAAACTGCTACTTCTGCCACGGCCCCGACAAGAACAAGCGCAAGGCCGACCTGCGGCTCGACACCCATGACGGCCTCTTCTCCGCGATCAAAGACCACACCACGGTCTTGCCCGGTCACCCCGACCAGAGCGAGCTCTTCCGGCGCGTCACGGCTGCCAATCCCGACGATCGGATGCCGGATCCCAAAAGCAACAAGCGCCTGAGCGATCGCCAGATCGCGCTGCTGAAGAAATGGATCGAGCAGGGCGCCCCGTGGAAAGGGCACTGGGCCTATCTCCCGCTGACCCAACCCGAGCCGCCGGCGATCGATGATCCGGCTTTCGTCCACAACGACATCGACCGGTTCATCCTCGCCGGCTTGAAAGACGCCGGGCTGAAGCACGCGCCGCAGGCCGACCGCGTGAAGCTGATCCGCCGGCTCAGCTTCGACCTGACTGGGTTGCCGCCCAAGGAAGCGGACGTGCAGGCGTTTCTGGATAACACGAGCCCGGACGCGTACGACAAGCTCGTCGACCGCCTGCTCGCCAGCCCGCAGTTCGGCGAGCGGATGGCCGTCTGGTGGCTCGACCTGGTCCGCTACGCCGACACCATCGGGTATCACAGCGACAACCCGATGAACGTCTGGCCGTATCGGGACTACGTCATCAACGCGTTCAACGCAAACAAGCCGTTCGACCAGTTCACCCGCGAGCAGCTCGCCGGCGACCTGCTGCCCAACAGCACGCAGGAGCAGAAGGTCGCCTCGGCTTACAACCGTCTGATCGAAACGACCGAGGAGGGCGGCGCGCAGGCAAAGGAGTATGCGGTCAAATACGAGTGCGATCGCGTCCGCAACATCTCCACCGTCTGGATGGCGGGGACGATGGGGTGCAGCCAGTGCCACGACCACAAGTTCGACCCGTACACGCAGAAGGACTTTTACAGCATGGCCGCGTTTTTCGCGGACGTGCAGGAGGCGCCGATCGGCCGCCGCGAGCCGGGGATGCTCATCTTGAACGACGCGCAGTCGGCGGAGCTCAAGACGCTCGACGCCCGCGTGGCGGACGTCAAGAAGAAGCTTGATGCCGATACGCCCGAACTCGCTGCGGCGCAGGCGGAATGGGAAAAGAGCCTCTCCGAAAACGCCCAGGTCGAGTGGACGACGCTCGAGCCCACCGCGGTCGAGGCGAAGTCCGGCACCGAGTTGAAGATCCTGCCGGACCGTTCGATCCTCGGCTCGAAGTTCGCCGCGAAGGACACGTTCACCGTTACGGCATCGGCCGACCTGAAGGGCATCACCGGCATTCGGCTCGAAGTGTTGCCCGACCCGAGCCTTCCCGGCCATGGCCCGGGTGGCGCTGAGAACGGCAACTTCGTTCTGACCGGTTTCACGGTGGCCGTCAAAGGCGGCGCGCCGGTGAAGCTGGTTCGCGCCGCGGCGGATCACTCCCAGGGCAGTTACCCGGTCACCAGCGCGCTGCTGGGCAAAGCGAAATCCGGCTGGGCGATCCTCCCCGAAACCGGGAAGCCCCACGAGGCGATCTTCGAACCGGCCGAGCCGTTCTCGGCCGCTGATGCGGGAACGCTCACGTTCCGCCTCCAATTCCAATCGCAGTTCCCGCGGCACGAGATCGGGCATTTCCGCCTCTCGCTGACGACCGCGCCCAGCCCCGCCGGCCGCATGGGCATCCCGGCGAACGTCCGATCGATCCTCGCGACCGATTCCGAGAAGCGGAGCGATTCACAGCGCAAAGAACTAGCGGCCTATTACCGATCGATCGCGCCGATCCTGCAACCCGTGCGGGACGAATTGGCCAAGGCGCAGAAAGCGAAGGCCGATTTCGAGGCCGCCGCCCCTAAGTGCCTGGTTTCGATCTCCGGCACGCCGCGGACCACCCGATTGCTGCACCGCGGGAACTGGCAGGACGACACGGGCGAAATCGAATCGCCGGCCGTCCCGCACTTCCTCCCGCACGCCAACGTTCACAAGGATCGCCTCACCCGGCTCGACCTGGCCGACTGGCTCATGTCGCCCCAAAACCCGCTGACCGCGCGGGTCGTCGTCAACCGCCTCTGGAAGATGGACCTGGGCGGCGGCATCTCCAAGACGCTCGATGACCTGGGCTCGCAGGGCGAGTCGCCGACCAATCCCGAACTGCTCGACTGGCTCGCCAGCGAGTTCGAGCGGTCCGGCTGGGACATGAAGCACATGATCCGTCTGATCGTGACCTCCGGCACCTATCGACAAAGCTCGCTGGCGACGCCGCAGGACGCGCAGGTTGATCCGTTCAATCGCCTCTACGCCCGCCAGTCGCGATTCCGACTCGAAGCCGAGATGGTTCGGGACAACGCGCTCGACATCAGCGGCCTGCTGTCGCTCAAGATGGGCGGCCCGAGCGTGAAGCCTTATCAGCCCGCCGGGTACTGGGACGCGCTGAATTTCCCGACGCGAACGTACGAGGCGGACAAGGGGGAGAACCAGTATCGCCGCGGCCTGTACACGTGGTGGCAGCGGACGTTCGTGCATCCCAGCCTGCTGGCGTTCGACGCGCCGACGCGCGAGGAGGCCACCTGCGAGCGGACGCAGTCGAACATCCCGCAGCAGGCGCTGGTCCTGCTCGACGACCCCACCTACGTCGAAGCGGCCCGCGTCTTCGCGGCCCGGATCCTTCGCGAGGGTGGGGCGACCACCACCGATCGCCTCAACTTCGCATTCGAGACGGCCCTGAACCGCGCGCCGCGGCCCCAAGAGGCGAAGATTCTCACCGCGCTTTTTGAGAAGCACCTGCGGGAGTACACCGCAGACAAGGAGTCCGCCCGGAAGCTCGTTTCAACGGGTGACTCCGAAGTCCCGAAAGGCCTTGACGTTTCCGAACTGGCCGCGTGGACGTCGGTGAGCCGCGTGATCCTCAACCTGAGCGAGACGATCACGCGTTCCTGATGCCCTGTGACACGGGTTTCCAACCCGTGCTAGCGACGTTCAGCATGCGGGAGATGTTGCTGGTGAGCGGCATTCGAATTCTGTGAGCCATACGCACGGGTTGAAAACCCGTGTCAAGACGTGAGTGCCCTATGGACCTTCATCAACTGATTCGGCTGCAACAGCGTCGCTCGTTCCTTGGCAAGATCGGCCGCGGGACCGGCGCGATCGCGTTGGCCTCGTTGCTCAATCCTTCGCTCCTGTTCGGATCCGAAACGGTTGCCTCGCCGGGCACCGGCGCGCCCAGCGCACCCTCCTACCGCGGCGTCGTGAACCCGCTCCACTTCGCGCCCAAGGCCAAGCGCGTGATCTGGCTCGGCATGGCCGGCGGCCCCTCGCACCTGGAGACGTTCGATTACAAGCCCAAGCTGGCTGAGATGGCCGGCAAGCCCATGCCCGAGTCGTT
This sequence comes from Tepidisphaeraceae bacterium, assembly GCA_036495445.1. Lineage (GTDB taxonomy): Bacteria > Planctomycetota > Phycisphaerae > Tepidisphaerales > Tepidisphaeraceae > DASXMX01. The sequence continues at coordinate 15,708 of DASXMX010000049.1, read as the reverse complement.
CACCAAGGGCCAGCCGATCGCACAGCTCCAGGGACAGCAGCTCAAGTGTTATCCGCCGCAGTGGGGGTTCAAGCGGTTCGGCAAGTGCGGGGCGGAGGTATGTGATCTGTTCCCACAAATCGGCTCGATCGTCGACGACATCTGCATCGTCCGCTCGATGACGACCGACGCGATCAACCATGACCCGGCCCACACGTTCATGAACACCGGCACGACGATCTCCGGCCGGCCGAGCATGGGCTCGTGGGTGACGTACGGGCTCGGCAGCGACTCGGAAAACCTGCCCGGGTTCGTCGTCCTCCGCAGCGACGGCCGCGGCGGGCAGAATCAGCCGATCGCGGCCCGGCTGTGGTCCAGCGGGTTTCTCCCCAGCCGCTTCCAGGGCGTGCAGTTCCGCAGCAAGGGGGACACGGTCCTCTACCTCGGCAACCCGCAGGGCGTGAGCCGCGACCAGCAGCAGGACGTCGTCAACGCCGTGCAGAAGCTGAACACGATGGAGAACGGCCTGGTGGACGACCCCGAGATCGCCACCCGCATCACACAATACGAGATGGCCTTCCGCATGCAGGCGAGCGTGCCGGAACTGATGGACCTGTCGAACGAGCCGAAGGAAATCCTCGAGATGTACGGCACGCACGGCTCCGACGGGTCGTTCGCCGCCAACTGCCTGCTCGCCCGGCGGCTGGCCGAGCGGGGCGTGCGGTTCATCCAGCTTTATCACCGCGACTGGGACCATCACAGTGACCTGAAGAACGGCATCAAGCTCAAGGCCGAGGAAGTGGACAAGCCGACCGCCGCCCTGATCACGGACCTCAAACAGCGCGGGATGCTGGATGACACGCTGGTCGTCTGGGGCGGCGAGTTCGGCCGCACCCCCATGGCCCAGGGCGACGGCCGCGACCACCACATCAAGGGCTTCTCCATGTTCATCGCCGGCGGCGGCATCCAGGGCGGCGTGCTGCTCGGCGCCACCGACGACCTGGGCTACGACGCGGTTGAAGACGTCACCTCCGTCCACGACCTCCACGCCACGATGCTCCGCCTCCTGGGCGTGGACCACAAAAAGCTCACCTATAAATTCCAGGGCCGCGACTTCCGCCTGACGGACGTGAGCGGGGAGGTGGTGAAGAAGATGCTGGCGTAAACGATCGTGCCATCGCCTGACGCCGACGGTAGAATCCTGCGGATCAAACCGCGAAGGAGCTGCCGTGCCGTCACCGTTTCCGGGCATGAACCCGTACCTCGAACAGGAAGACGTCTGGCACGACTTCCACGAGCGCTTCCTCCCCGCCGCGGCCGCGTTCCTCACGCCCCAGGTGAGGCCGAAGTACATCGTTCGGCTGGACGAACACGCCTATATTCACGAATTGCCTGCGAACGAGCGGCACCTTGCGGGGCGACCGGATATTGGCGTTGCGGCGCGGCCAGGAGCAAAAGCCGGCATTGTCTCTTCGCAGGCCGCCGCGGCGCCCGCGTATGTCGGGCTGCCGGTCGCAACAGATGTGGAGCGGCAGGCCTTCATCGAGATTCGCGACAGGGCCAATCGTGAGCTCGTCTCCGTGATCGAACTTCTCAGCCCCTCTAACAAGCGCGTCGGCGGCGATCGCGATCAATATCTGGGGAAGCGGCAGGAGTTCATCCAGAGCCCGGCACATTTCGTTGAGCTGGATCTCCTGCGGGGCGGCCCGCGAATGCCACTCGACGGCCTGCCGTCATGTGACTACTACGCCCTGGTCAGCCGTGCCGGCGATCGCCCCCAATCCGGCATTTGGACCATCCATCTACGCGACGTGTTGCCGGCGATTCCCATCCCGCTCCGCACCGGCGATCCCGACGCGAGCCTGGACCTGCAGCAGGTACTTCACCGCGTCTACGACGCGGCGGGATACGAGGACTACATCTACGCCGGCTCCCCCCAGCCGCCGTTGAGCCATGAAGACGCCTTGTGGGCAAGAGAGTTCGTCCCGGGCAGTACGCAGGTATGAAGCAGATGGATCACGTTGGTGATGCCGAATGATGCAGATCCTGGAATACGGCCGACCTGATCGCCACCCAAGGCGACGGCTCATCGCGATCGCACTCCTGACGTGTGGGTTCGTCGGTGTGCTGCTCTTCCGAATCTGGCATCGGGCAGCACCGGTTCCCACCTCGATTTCGTCGACCGTCATCGTCTCCCAGCGTGTCTCGACGCCGTCGCGGACCACCACCGTCGCAGATTTCTTCCTCATCATTGAAGCAAAGAATGATGGCGCTCGACCCGTGTTTTCCTGTCCATCGGTTCAATCGACGACTCGCGAAGCGCCGTGGTTCCACGCCGGAGAATGAACGCGAATCGCTCACGCAGGTTGATCCTGCTGTTCTGGAGCGGCTCTCCGCGTAGCGGTCGGACCGAAGGTCCACCCTAGAGATCGGGAAGACACGGGCATGAGTACATGCCCATGCCACCCAGCGCACGCTCACAGGTCCAGGACGATGGCAGAGTGATCGGAGAGCCCCCGGCGGCGCTCGTCGTGCGAATAGCGGATCGCGGCGATCCGCGAGACCAGGGCTTGCGAACAGAACGCGTGATCGAGGCGGTAGCCGTTGCCCTTGTGGCTGTACCAGGAGAACTCGCGGGCGGCGGGGTGGCGGTGCCGCCAGGCGTCGCGGAACCCGGCCCGCTCGATGTGGTCCATGTACTGCGACGTGAGGCAGACCGTCCCGGCCTCGTCGATGAAGTGGCGGGTCGTATTGAAATCGCCGACGAAGATCGCGTCGCCGCCGCGACGACGGCGGGCGGCGCGGAGGACGGCCTCCCAGTAGGGGACCTTCCGCAGCAGGTTCGGCATGTACACGCCCGCCAGTTGCAGCCCGCACGCCAGCTCGGCCTGAATCAGCCGGTACGGCTCCTCCACCCGATGGCTCAGCACCCGCGACCCGCGCAGCGACCGCCGCGCGGCAATCAGCACCCCGTTCCGCCCGCCCGGCGGCTCGACGCCTGTTGCGAACGGATAGCCCAGCCGCACCAACGCCGCGCGCAACATCGGACCCGTGCTCCTGCGGTATTCGCAGAACACCACCACGTCGGGCGCATGGCCGGCCAGCGCATCGAAGATCGCCGGCAGCCGCCGACCGCCGCCGTGGCGGATGTTCCAAGCCAACAGACGCATCGGCATGAACGTAGCGGCCGAGCGCGCGACGCGAAAGGTCCTACCCGCCAGATGAAGCGACGCTTTGCCGGACGGGTCTCGCTCGGGCTTTCCCGCGGCTCACGGCAGCCAAGGCCGCCCGCTAAACAGATTCGAAGCGGGTTCCAAGCCATAATCATGTTCGATTTCAGCCGACGTCGGCGTTTGGATAAGGGAAGGTGAGGCGAAAGCCCGGAGGGCGCCATGGAGTTGATCGTCTTCGTCGGCGTGCAGGGGAGCGGGAAATCGACGTTTTATGCGCGGCGGTTCATCGACACCCATATTCGCCTCAACCTGGACATGCTCAAAACCCGCAACCGCGAATCGATCCTGTTCGAGGCGTGCCTCGCGGCCAAGCAGCCGACGGTGATCGACAACACCAACCCGACGCCCGCCGACCGGGCCCGGTATATCCTTCCCGCGAAAGCGCAGCGGTTCCGTGCGGTCGGGTACTACTTCCAATCGACCGTCGAGGAGTGCAAGCGGCGCAACGCGCTGCGGTCGGAAGGCCGCGCCATCCCGCTGCCGGGGCTGCTCGGGACTCACACGCGACTCGTGCCACCGCGGCGCGAGGAGGGGTTCGATGAACTCCATGTCGTGCGGATCGCGGAAGACGGACAATTCCTCGTCGAACCGTGGTCGGCACGAAACGGATCAACGTTTCGTCCGCGCTCCCGGTAGGAAATGAGACGGCCGTTCCTGGTCGATGTCCTGTCTGGAAATGGGAAACGATGCGATTGGCTGCAATGTATGAAATCCGCCTTGTTCTATTCATCGTTGTTGTGTCGCTCATCTCCTCTGCGTTCTCGATCGCGGGCGAAGTGGAAGGCGGCGGGCCGTCGCTCGAACAGGGGGATGCGATCACGCTCGGCGGGCATCGGGCCGTGCTGACGAAACTGGACACGCTGCCTTATGTCCAGAGCGAATACACGAAGCGGTTCCGCTTCGACCGGTACGACAACCCGAAGCTCATGGAGCTGCGCGAGCGGTATCATTTGGACGAGGTGGTCGCGCCGGGCAAGGACGAGTTTGGCCGCATGGTGTTGCTGGTCGACTGGGTGAACCACCGATTCAAGAAATTCGGCAAGCCCAGTTCCCCGGCCCGCGGGGCGCTGGACATCCTGCAGGCCGTCGACGAGGGTAACTCGTTCTTCTGCTCGCACTATGGCGACGTGATGGTCTCGGCCGCCGCGAGCCTCGGGTGGGTCGATCGCCCGCTGGCCCTCCGCCGGCCCAACAGCCGCGGCTCCGGGTCCACCGAGCACACGTCCACCGAGATCTGGTCGAATCAGTACCGCAAATGGGTCGTGCTCGACCCCACGTTCGCGATGTACTTCGAGAAGGATGGGGTCCCGCTGAGCGCCTACGAGTTCCGCCAGGAGTGGTTCTACCACGACGCGAAGGACGTTACGTTCGTCCTCGACAAGGACCGCGAGCAATACCGCAAGTCCGACTTTCCCGTCTTCCGCGGCCGCTACCCGGGCTTCGGTGACCTCGTGCTCGACGCTGGCGCCACCAACGTCTACGCCTTCATCGGCTACGTCCCCAACACCGACCTGATGGACCGCGGCTGCGATTACGGCCAGATGTTCATTACCCGCGACGCGATCTGCGACGGCACGCAATGGCACAAGCGCCTCAACCCCGCCGACCCGGCCCACGACCCTTACTTCCCGATCAACCAGGCCGCCCTCACCCTGGCGCCGGATGGGGCCGTGATCCAAGTCTCCGTGAAAACGCTGACGCCGAACTTCAAGACGTTTCTCGCGCGATTCGATGGGCGCGAGTGGAAACCGGTGTCGGACCATTTCACGTGGACGCCGCACAAAGGAATGAGCCGATTGGAGGTGAAGTCGGTGAACCTGTTCGGCGTGGACGGGACTATTTCCACGGCGGAATTGCATGGCGAGTGAAGGTAGCAATGAGATAAGGGTTGACGTGCATCACCCGCCACGCTGGGGCAACGAGCGGTGGGTGGTGTCGATGAAGTTGGACGGGCTGTTCGCCGTGCCGCCCAGGATTCCCGCAAATCAGGGATTCGGCCCGTCCAGCACGAACTCGGCTTCCGCCGCCGATGGGGCCACCGCCCGGGCGGGCGGGGCGGCCGGTTGCGTCGTCGGGGGCGCGGTGCCGGACAGTTCCCACGGCGTCCAATTGGCCCCCTTCGCCAGACGGGACAATCGGATGGCGACGAACTGCATTTGTTCGGCGACGGCGCTCCTGCCCTCGGCCCGCCCGATCTCCATGCCGTCGTGGCGGCCCTGATAGTAGGCGGCGCCCAGCAGCGACGCCGCGATCAGCGCCGCCAGGATCACCCGCAGGTTGGGTCCCATTTGGGTCCCCATGGTGTCACCCCGTATTCAAATGTGATCTCGATCCGCGTCGTCGACGTGAATGTCAGACGTGCCGCCTGGGGCGAATCATCCCAAGCGGCCCCTCGATCATACTAGATTGTCAAGCATTAGGGAAGCCATCCAAATTTCCCCGTTCGTTGAGAGGTAGCCTCTGGCCGGGGCGGACGTTATGGATCATCGATCCGGCGGCCGCATTCCGGGCAGCGGTCCGGGGAGGCGCGAAGGTCATAGCCGCAGTGGGCGCAGATGTGGTTGTCGCGCAACCGTTGGAGGCGTTCCCGCCGATAGTGAATGTCCCAATCGCCAAACCGCCATGCGAACGCGAACACGAACACCCACCCGAAGACCAGCCCGTACGGCGCGACGGACCTCAGGACCTCGACCGGCCCCTCGCGAATTAACATGGCGGGGAGGCTGAGGGCGACCACGATCCCGGGGACCAGCAGGCTCAGCGCCGCCGGGTGCTCCTCCAGGAACGGCATTACCTGCCATTCCAGCCAATCCGCCAATCTGCGCCGGGGCGGTTCCATGAGCGGATTATATCGCGGACTGGCGCCGGCGCATTGGGTGGCACGGACATGTACTCATGTCCGTGGTCTTCCGCCATTGACTCGCCACGGACAAGAGTACTTGTCCGTGCCACCCGACGTGCGTTCTGGCGCGTTATTTCAAGGACGCCACGAACGCGAGCAGGTCGGCGGCCTGTTGGGGCTCCAAGTCGCTCAAAAGGCCCTCGGGCATGGCGGAGATCGATTGCGTGACAACCCGGTCCGCATCCGCGGCCGCGATGCGGGTTTGCTTTAGGTCGGGGGTCTTCAGGACGATTCCCTGGTCGCTTTTCGTGACGAGGATGCCGCTGAACGTGTCGCCGGACTTGGTGCGAATCACGGTGGTGGCGTAGCCGGGGGCGATCGTCTTGCTGGGGTTGAGGATGTTGTCGAGCAGGTCGGTGCGGTTGTATTTACTGGCGATGTGAGACAGATCGGGGCCGAAATCGGTGCCTTCCCCATTGACCTTATGGCAGCGGGCGCAGAGCCCGGTGCTGGTGGCGCCAGTGCCGAAGAAGACCGGGCGTCCCCGCGCGGCGTCCCCGCGGAGGGCAAGCAACCGGGCGGCGTTCACGTTGGAACCGATCTTGGGGTGCGCCTGTTCGTTCGGATCGAACGGGCGGAACAGGTCGTGAACGGCTTCGTCCTTCGCCGACAGGCCTTTCGACGTCATCAGGTGGAACGCGTTGCCGTCGAGGCCCGGGGCATGAAGCGCACAGATGATCGCCAGAGCGCCGGTGGGGGATCCGAGAAGGCGATCGAGCGTGCCCGAATCCTGGAACCGCTTCGCGTCGGCCGAGGCGTCGGGCCGCTTGTCGGGTGCGAGAGAGCGGATCCACTCGATCATGAGCTGGATCCCGCGCTGGTCGACCACGTCGGAGCCGATCCGGGGCATCCGGCCGCGGCCCAGCTTGGCTATGCGGTAGAGCAGGACCGACCGGGTCGGATCGCCGGGGCAGACGATGCGCGCCTCGTCGAGCCCGAACGAGCCGAGATTCGGGCGGGCATCGACCAGGTTCATCTTCGCCGGCGCGAGCTCCTTGCGGACGTCAAACAGTGCCGCGCCGCCCCCGCCGAAGCGGTGGCAGACGGAGCAGTTGACCGCCAGGTAGGAGCGGGCCCGTTCGCGCAAATCGGCGGACGTGTCGTACGGGTCGGTAAGTGCCGCCTTCTCATTGTCCGAATCGTCCGGCATCCCTTTCGGCTGCAACAGGAAGCCGAGACGGCGGAAGGCGCGGACCTGATTGTCCTTCGTCCCGCCAACCTCGGCGATGCGGTCGAGCTGCGGCACGGTGAAGGCGAGCGCGTAGTCGTCCCATACGTTATGGCACGTGAGGCACTGCACGCGCGAGGCGAAGTGCCACGTTCGCTGCTCGACGCCATTATGCGTGAGCGGGTTCCTCGCCACGTCCTGAGCGGCCGGCACGGTGAGGGTGCGATCGTCCCCTTCCGCGCCGACCAGATCGGCGTCGGTGTGCCCGGCGTTCCACGCGTACGTGTACGCCTGCCACTGCCTGCCGTCGAAGTGAAGGACTTGCGTTTCAATCGGCTGGGCAGACGCACTTTTCCCCGCCAGGCCTTCCATTGAGAGCGTGCGAACGAGCACGCTGTTCGCGGGCCATGCAGGCTTGTCATCGCCCCAGACGCCCTTGCCCCAAGTCATCGTCGCGGCGCCGGGGATCGCGATCCAACGTTTTGCCGTCGCGCCATCCACCCACTGCGGGGCGTTGATCGCGAACGGGATCACACCGGGCGCGGGGGCCTGCGCTTTCACGTCGGCGAAGAGGCCGGTCTCGCTGAGCTTGCGCGGGAACTTGGCGGGGTCGTAGGTGGACTGGTTGCGCACAATCCGCCAGAGGCCGCCGCCCTGGTGGTCGACGATGATCGGCTCGCCGTCGGCGTCCTCGCCGAAGGCGACGATCCGCTGGTCGGTTTGGGCGATGGTGCGGTGCGGCTCAAGCCCGTCGCCGTTCACCTTCGCGTCCCAGAGGCGGGCGGTCTGCCAGTCGCCGAAAAGGTAGTGGCCAACAAGTTCGGGGAGTTTCTTGCCGCGATAGACGACGCCGCCGGTGAGGCTGGCGGCCTCGGTGTGGTCGAGCGCGAGCGCGGGCGGAGTGATCGGCGTCGGGCCGCGCGGGCCGTCGGGGTGGACGGGGTTGGGGCCTTCCATGATGCTCCACCCGTAGTTGCCGCCGGGCTTGACGCAGTCGACCGATTCCCATAGCTCCCACCCCACGTCGCCGCACCAAAGCTGGCCGGTGGCGCGGTCAAAGCTGAACCGCCAGGGATTCCGCAGGCCCAAAGCGTACACCTCGGGCCGGGCGCCGGGCGTGTGGATGAAGGGATTGTCGGCCGGGATCGAATAGGGCTTGCCGCCGGCCGCGTGATCGACGTCGATCCGCAGGATGCTGCAGAGCAGGTCGGAGATGTCCTGGCCGGTGTTGAACGGGTCCGGCGGATCGGGGTCGCCACCGTCGCCGCTGGAGACGTAAAGGTCGCCTTCGGGCCCGAACTTCACGCACCCGCCATTGTGCCCGCCGGCAAACCACGTCAGCAGCACCGTCTCACTCGCCGGCACAATCCGCGGCGGATCGTCCCGTGTCACCTCAAATCGCGACACCCGCGTCCCCTCCTGATCCCTCGGCGTCATCGGCGCGTGCCCGCCGGGCGGGGCGATGTCCAGCGTGTAGCAGACGTAGACGTATCGGTTCTGCTGGAAGCGCGGGTGGAACGCGAACCCATAGAGATTGCTCACGCCCTTGGCGAACGGCACCTTGCTGATCCCCTGGGCCGCCTTGGGCAAATCCGCGAACAGGTCGGCCTTCTCGCAGCCTTCGTCGTTGGGGAACGAGTAGATCCGCCCCCCTTGCTCGGCGACGAAGACGCGATTGAGCCTCGGCGCGAAGGCGATGTCGAGCGGCTTAAGGAACGTCAGCTTCGGGAACATCCGTTCCGTACGATAGGGCGGCGGTGGCTCGGGCGAGCCGATAATGCGCGAACCGGTCCAGGGAACGCGTTTCGGAATGCCCGCAGCGCCATTGGGCTGATCGACCGTGCCGGCCTGGCAGATCGATGCGAAGAGCAGAATGAACATTAACAACAGGGAGTGATTGCCCGCTGTGGCACGGGCGCCTCGCCCGTGCAATCTCTCCCGCACGGGCGGGGCGCCCTCGCCACGCGTGATCCGCATCTCATGCAACGATTTCATCTCCGGGATGCGCATTGGGGAGTCGAGCCTCCGTTACGGCTTGTGAGATGATCCGGGGGACACGTCGAAGAAGAGGGTAACGGCTTTGCCCCCGCCCGGCCAGAAGCGGCCGCGGAATCGACGTGAAGATCGAAGGGCGTATGGTTTTTGCGATGCGAACATTCCTGTCCCTTCCTTCATCTCAGATTGGCCGGATCGATCGCCCGTGCGATGATGCCCCGCATGTCCGAAACCGTCCATGTCAGCCCACCGGCCATCTCGGCCCGCGACAGCGTCGGCGCCGTGTTCGCGAGTTTCCTGGGGTGGACGCTGGACGCGTTCGATTTCTTCCTCGTCGTGATGTGCCTGACGGCGATCGCGAAAGACCTTCACAAGAGCGTCGAGTACATCGCCCTTTCGTTGACCGTGACGCTGGCGTTCCGGCCGGTCGGGGCGTTTTTGTTTGGGCTGATGGCCGATCGATATGGCCGGCGGCTGCCGCTGATGATCGATCTGATCTTCTACTCGGTCATCGAAGTCCTCACCGGCCTGGCGCCCAACTTCGCGACGTTCCTCATCCTCCGTGCGCTGTTCGGCATCGGCATGGGGGGCGAGTGGGGCGTCGGCGCGTCGCTGGCGATGGAGAAGGTCCCGCCGCGGCTCCGCGGCGTGCTCTCGGGACTGCTGCAGGAGGGATACGCCGTCGGGTATCTGCTCGCGGCGCTCTGCTACTTCTTCCTCTTCCCCCATTACGGCTGGCGGCCGCTGTTCTTCATCGGCGGGTTGCCGGCGCTGCTGGCGCTATTCGTCCGGTTCGGCGTCCGCGAGTCGCAAGTCTGGGAGACCACCCGTCATGCCAACTGGGCCGACCTGTTCCGCGGCATCGCCGGGCAGTGGAAACTCTTCGCCTTCCTCGTGCTGCTGATGGCGATGATGAACTTCTCCTCGCACGGCACGCAGGACCTGTATCCGACGTTTCTCGAAAACGCATTCAATTTCAGCCCGCACCGGCGGGCCGCCCTGACCGCGTTCACGATGGTCGGTGCGCTCGGCGGCGGACTGGTGTTCGGCCTGCTCTCCGACCGCATCGGACGCCGCAAGGCCATCGTGCTGTCGCTCTTGCTGGGCGTGCTGATCATCCCGATGTGGGCGTTCGCCAGGTCGCCGGTCGTCCTCTGGATCGGCGGGTTCCTGATCCAGTTCATGGTGCAGGGCGCCTGGGGCGTCATCCCGGCCCACATCACCGAACTCTCCCCCGACGCCGTCCGCGGCTTCCTGCCTGGCTTCGCCTACCAGTGCGGCGCCCTGATCGCCGGCACCGCTCCCTCCATCCAGGCCGCCCTCGCCAAACAGCCCGGCTGGGGCTACCCCAAAACGATGGCGATCTCCGCCCTCGTCGTCTTCTTGTTGGCCGCATTAGTTGCCTGGCTCGGCGGCGAACGCCGCGGGGCGACGTTCGGACACCTTCCGGCCTTGACTCCGGCCCGCGGGTTCGAAGTCATTCAAGAGCGATGATCCACGAAGAACACGAAGGGGCACGAAGGAAAAGAGAAGGACGGAATGCAGCCGCCCCTGTGCCCTGTGACACGGGTTTTCAACCCGTGCGCTCCCATTTAATTTTGAAGGGGCCTACGGCCTCGCGTGCGTTTATCGAGGCATCGATGTCGTCTGCACGGGTTGGAAACCCGTGTCACGAGGCAACGTTCCAAGTTCTTCGTTCGTGTCCCTCGTGTGACTTCGTGGATCGATCGGCCTCAAGCCCACATCGACGCGATCTTCTTGCGGATGTCCGCCGCCGGCTTGGCGGCCGCGGGGGCGTCCTTTTGAGGCCTGGGTTGGAGGCTCATCCGCTCGAAGCGGTCGAGGATCGATTCGGGGAGGAACCGCGTGAGCTGCGCGTAGGAGTGCCGGTCGGACCATTTCTTCTGGTAGTAGCGCAGCGGAAAGCAGACCTCCAGGAAGTCCTTTGCCCGCGTGAGGGCGACGTAGAAGAGGCGACGCTCTTCCTCAATTTGCTCGGCGTCCCCGGTGGCCATGTCGGAGGGGATATTGCCGTCGGCGGCGTGGATCACGTAGACGCAATCCCACTCGCACCCCTTGGCCGAGTGGATCGTCGAGAGGATCAGGTAATCCTCCTCCCGCAGCGGCGGGCCCGCCAGGTCCTGCGTGCTGGCCGGCGGGTCGAGCGTCAGGTCGCTGAGCATCTGGGCGCGGGAGCGGAAGTTCCGCGCGATCTGCTCCAGTTGCTCCACGTCCCGCGCCCGAACGTGCGACTGGTCATACCGCCGCTCCAGCACCGGCGTATAAAACAGCCGGACCTGCGCCACTTGCTCGGCCAGCGGGAGCGAATCCGGCGCGATCCGCCGCAGCATCGCGACGAACGTCGCCCACTGTTCGGATGCCGCTGCCGGCGGCGTGAAGTGCTCCCAGCTTTCCAGTCGGTGTCCGTTAGTCGAGAGGTGCGCGATCGCCCGCTTCGCGTGCGCGGGGCCGACGCCGTCGAGCAGTTGCAGGACGCGGAAGGCGCTGGTCGTGTCGCGCGGGTTCTCGGCCAGGCGAAGGATCGAGAGGACGTCCTTCACGTGGGCGGCCTCGAGAAACTTCAGCCCGCCGTACTTCACGAACGGGATGTTCCGCCGGCTCAACTCCACTTCGAGCGCATCGCTATGGTGAGCAGCGCGGAAGAGGACCGCCTGTCGCCGCAGCGGGATGCCGGCCTCCAGATGTTCGAGGCACCGGCGGATCACGTAATCGCACTGCTGGTCCTCGTCGACGAGGTTCACAAGGCGCGGCTTCTGATGGCTTGCCCTTTGCGAGAACAGGTCCTTGTTGTACCGGTGCGGGCACATCGCGATGACCGCGTTGGTCGCATCGAGGATCGGCTGAACGCTGCGATAGTTCTGTTCCAGCTTCAGCACCGTTGCGCCGGGATGGACCTTCGGGAAATCGAGGATGTTGTGCACCGTCGCGGCCCGGAACGAGTAGATGCTCTGCGCGTCGTCGCCAACGACGGTAAGCCCGCGCCCGCCGGGGCAAAGCCGCTGCAGGATCGCGGCCTGCAGCGCGTTCGTGTCCTGGTACTCGTCCACCAGCACCGCGTCGAACCGCCCGCCCACCTCGGCCGCGAGCGCGTCGTCCTGCATCAGGTGGAACCAGTACAGGAGCAGGTCGTCGTAGTCGAGGATGTTCTGCTCCTGCTTTCGGGCGACGTAGGCCTGGAAGAGGCGCTTCAGGTCGTCGTCGTATCCCTGGCACCAGGTGAAATGCGCCCGGACCGCCGACTCGATCGGCTCCTGCGCGTTGACGCACCGGCTGTAGATCGACAGGCACGTCGCCTTCCGCGGGAACCGCGCCTCGCCCTTATCCAGCCCGATCTCGCTCCGCACTTCGTTGAGCAGGTCCTCCGCGTCCGAGCGGTCGATGACGGTGAAGTTCTCACCCAGCCCCAGCGATTGGCTGTGGACGCGCAGCAACCTGTTCGCGATCGAATGAAACGTCCCGCCCCAGATGCGGGAGGCGATGTTGGCGGTGCTCGCCCCCGATTTGTCCTTCGCGGCCGAAAGGATGTTCTCCACCCGCCGGGTCATCTCCGCCGCCGCCCGGCGGCTGAACGTCAGCAGCAGGATCCGCCCCGGGTTCACCCCGCGATTCACCCGCGCCGCCACTCGATGCGCCAATGTATTGGTCTTCCCCGTCCCCGCCCCGGCGATGATCAGCAACGGCTCGTCGCCGAACGTCGCCGCGGCGCATTGCTGGTCGTTCAATTTGGATATTGCCTGTGCATCCATGCGGCACCTCTGTGAGCCTGCGGTTCGGGGGCTGTTGGGGTGCTTGTACCCGCCGGAGAGCTGAATGAGAAGAGGTCTGGAACGTCGGAACTAGCGTCCTATTCCGAAGGCCGCACAAGCTGAGGCAGGGCGGCGCGAGTACCTGTCGGATTTCCGGTGGACGCAAAACACCGTGAGCAGCGACTGGATCACATCGCGATGGTCATGTTCGCACTCCAAAAGCCCCTCGATACCGTAGATCGACGGCAATCGTACTTGCACCGTGTGGATGCCTTCGCTCGATACAGTAGGTGAGAAGTTTAAGCCGTCGAGGACGTTCTGAAGATTGAACCCCTCGAATACGTTGTCTTTGACCCGCTCGCAACGGAATCGAATGAGCGAATGCTTGGTCTGCTCGTAGTGGCCCTCTGGAGTTACGCGGCCGGTGTACGTCCATGCAAAGACCAGAAAGTCAACCGAAGGTCCGCCTGGCCCGCCACGCTCCCTGTGGAGCGAGACGACTTCCATGTCGTGAGAGTGAGGCCATTCGCCGAACCGGGCGATGACCTTGTCAGCGTCAACAATGAACTGCTCGGATGTCATCGGCGCGCCGCCCTCAGAACTTCCGATCCAACAACCGATACTGCACCGCCTCGGCGATATGGTCGTCGCCGATCGTCTCGGCCCCGGCCAAATCCGCGATCGTCCTCGCCACGCGGCGGACCTTGTCGTAGGCGCGGGCGCTCAGGCCCATCTCGTCCATCGCCTGCTTCATCAGGAGCAGGCACGAGTCGGAGAGCTCGCAGAACTGGCGCAGCTGGCGGCTGTCCATGCGGGCGTTGGTGGTGCCGTCGGGGAAGCGGCGGTGCTGGATCTCGCGGGCGGCGAGCACCTGCCGCCGCATCGTCGCGGTGTCGGTGCCGGCGGAACGTCCCGTTAGCTCACGATACGGCACTGCAGGGACTTCGATGTGAATATCGATGCGGTCGAGCAGTGGGCCCGAGAGCTTGGAAAGGTATTTGTCCCGCGCGCGATTGTCGGTGGCGGCGTAGCCGCTGGCCGTGGGGTTCATCGCCGCGACGAGCATGAACTTCGCGGGGAACTTGATCGACCCGTGCACGCGGGCGACCGTCACCTCGCCGCCCTCCAGCGGCTGGCGGAGCGTCTCCAGCACGTGCCGGCTGAACTCCGGCAGTTCGTCAAGGAAGAGGATCCCGTGATGGGCCATCGAGACCTCGCCCGGCTTGGGGATCGACCCGCCGCCGACCAGCGCCTGCGCCGTCGCCGAGTGGTGCGGCGTCCGCACCGGCCGCTGGTCCATCAGCGCGATCCCGTCCGGCAGCAGGCCCATCGCCGAGTAGATCCGCGTCGTCTCCAGCGACTCGCCCCGCGTCAGCGGCGGCAGGATCGCCGGCATCCGCTGGGCGAGCATCGATTTCCCGGTGCCCGGCGGGCCGACCATTAGAATGTTGTGTCCACCCGCGCAGCTGATGGTGATCGCCCGCTTCACCGCCTCCTGCCCGCGGACGTCGACGAAGTCGAGCGCGGCCGAAACCTGCGATTGCTGGTACGGCTGGCCGTCCAGCTCGTACGGTTCGAGCGGGAGTTGCTCGTTGAGGAACGAGACGGCCTGTGAGAGCGTCTTCACGGGGTAGACTTCGATCCCCTCGACGACCGCCGCCTCGCGGGCGTTTTCCTCGGGCAGGATGACGCCGCGGAAGTGCTTCTCCCTGGCCAGCAGGGCGAGCGACAGCCCGCCCTTGATCTTCCGCACGCGGCCGTCGAGGGCGAGCTCGCCGGCGACCAGGAACTCTTTATGGCGATCTCCTCGGATGCAGTTGGTCCCGCGCAAAACGCCCAGGGCCATCGGCAGGTCGATCGCGGTCGCCTCCTTCTTCACGTCGGCGGGGGCAAGGTTGATCAGCAGGGCGTGCGCGGTGAATGGATAACCGCTGTTGAGGATCGCCCGCCGGACGCGCTCGATCGATTCCTTCACCGCCGCCTGGGCGAGGCCGACGACGGTGGTCTTCTCCAACCCGTGCGCGGCGACGTCCACCTCCACCTCGCAGAGGATCGCGTCGATGCCGACCAAGATGAACGAGTGGACCCGTGAGAGCACGGGTGGAGTCTACCATGACGCGGTTGAGGCAACCAAAAGCCGTCGACGGGGCTCAATCGCACACGAGCCGAACGCTCAATGGCCGATGTTCAAATCAGGCAACTCTGTCCGACTGTTCCGACTGTCGATGAGCAATCCCTCAGGGCTGAATGGGAACCGGCACGTCCATCGCCGCGACTTTGGCGAGGGCGGCTTTGCCTTCGTCGGGTTTTCCGAGGATCCGCGCGAGCCAGTACGCGTCCAGGGCCTCGCCGGCGCTGGTGGGATTGAGGAGAGTGGCGATGGATTGATCGATCGCATCTCGCGGCGTCTTGCGGATGACGTCGGCGATCCGGGCGGCCTCGCCGGCGTCGGCGTTCCTGAGCAGGGCCCATTCGTAGGTCGCGCGGCCCTCGGGATAGGTGCTGCAAGCTTGCCGAGCCAAGGCGACTGCACGCTGCACGTCCGCCTGCTGCAGTACCCTCTGCTGAAACGGCGATGGCTCGCTCGCGGCGACGGTCATCAGGTACGTCGTGCCAACGGCCCGCTTGTACTTCGCGCAGAACGCGTCGAACGCCGGGTCGGTC
>DASXMX010000048.1:0-6947 GCA_036495445.1 Tepidisphaeraceae bacterium | reverse complement strand
ATAACGAACCGACGTTCACTCGCCGGTCCGGCACCGGCCACGCCTTCAGCTTAGGAACACCGTTCCGCCGGGCGGGTCCATGGCACCGTGTGTTTTGCGTCGTCGGACCGCCGGACGACGTACGCATATTCATTGTTGCCGAACATCAGGGTCGGCGCAAACTTCGCAAGATATCGGTCCAACCGGCAGGCCCCTTCGAAGTCCAACTCTTTGTAATTTGCGATCCGCATCTCGGTGAAGTTGCAGAAGGCAACCACGTCGAAGTCGGCCGGAACCATCGAATCGAACACCCACCATTCATCGCAGTACTCGTCGTGCGAGACGGGCCAGCGATCGATCATCTCGTCGCTGATCGGCGAGCTGACGGCGTATCCGTTGACCTGCAACCACGCCGGTTCGACGAACCGCCCGGAATCGAACGATGTGCAAATGGCCACCTTGCCAATCAATTCCGCACGAAGCTGACGCGCGATCCCACGGCACGAATCGTCGCCGACCTCTTGGAACTCGTAGGGAATACCAGCTCGCAGTTGACATCAAAGTAGCCTGTCAGCAAAGCTCGTCAACGGGACAGTCACAGGACGATTGCATGAGAACCCGTTCGGGAGGGCGAGGCTCCTGCCGAGCCGCGGTTTTCGAGGGAGCCCCGGCTCGGCAGGAGCCTCGCCCTCCCAAAGGCAGGGGCGTACGATTGCCGACTTCCACTGCGGCGAATGGTTATGTGACCCGCCGGGCGACCTTCAGCAGCGCTGCGATCTCGTCAAAGCCGCAATCGTGTGCAACGTGTTCCGGCGTGCGACCGTGCGAGTCCGTCGGCTGTGTTCGCCCCGAGCGCGAGTAGGCGTTGATTGCCATCATCAGGACCGAAAACCCAAAGTTGTCGACGGAGTTCGGCGACGCGGCGAGGATCATCCCCACGACCGCTCCAAAACGGGTTCGCGAGAGGGTCCGACTGCTGCTATTCACCCGACGCCGGGGCGGCGAACGCCTGAAGCATCTCGTTCGCGATCTCGACAAGCGGCTGCCACGCGGGCGGGTATTCGGACCACCACTCAAACCGCACTCGCGAATGAAGGTCGCCGAACAGGGCGAGCTGCGTGCTCGCACCATCCACGCCCGCCCTGTTGCTCAAGTCCGGCGCGACGGGAAGCGATAGCGACGTGAGGCGGTCGAAGAACGATCGAAGCCGCTTGCCGTCGAACGGAACCGGCTCATATCCCTGCACCCTGAGCGTCGGCCAACCCGGGTCGACCACCTTCGAGGAGTAGAGGAGCCATTGCACGCCGAGCTGGCAGACTTCCCAGAACACCGGATTCGAGAACGACGGAAGGTGAATGAGCTGAATGCGCGCCGTCCCACTCCCCATGGCACCATGCGGGTCGTATGGGCTCCACGGAGTCGTCCGCATCCGATCCCACGACGCTTGACGGTCCTGCTCCTTGCGAAGTTCGCGCGATCGACTGGTCATACGCCAAAGGTGAGTAACGAACCAACGCTCGATGGCCGGCGCTGCGCCGACCGGCGCTTATTTGTACCAGAACGCAGGACATGGTGCCGGACATGAACCAGCCACGCCCAGTGTTCCGGCGACAGAACGTCGCCCCGTTTCAGGCGGCGTCCTCATGATCGGAGGGCCGGAGACGATCGCCGTGCCGTCGGCGAGACCGTCGCATACCGCGGCGGCGACTCGTTTGCGTCGGGCGCTTGAAGTGGTCGCAGAACCAGACGACCTCGTCGGCGGTCATCGCCGCGACGGCGCGGGCCACGGCGCGCGTGCGGATGTCTGGATCTTTGCTCTTTTGCAACGCTGAGGCGATGAACGCGTCCACGTCGTGAGGCGTGGAGAATGCGAACCAGACGGTGTCGCGCAGCCACTCGAATTCCCGGAGCGTCAGCCGCAGGGCGAGTCGCCGGAGTTTTGCGGGGTCGACGTTCGGCTCACGCACCGGGGCGAATGTTATCACCAGCCGGAAAGCGGTACACGTGCGGATCGGCTCACGTCCCACTCTTCGGTGGAATCGGGCCGGGTGTCAAACGGTTACTTGGCTCGTCGGAGATGCGGGTTCTCTGCGGTTTTGCGGTGCATTTCCCCTGCGAAAACGTGACAGTCCCGCTGCTGGCCCCAGCCGAGGCGACCATGCGCAGATCTCATGGTGCATGTCTTCTTGGTACATTAATTAATAGGCGCGCTGGCGGGCTGCGCGCAAACGCCCGAGACGAATGCCGCGCCGGAAGCAGTGACCCGTGCAAAGGAAGCGGTAATGAAACCGGTTCGAAGCAGCTACGCTGAAGTGAACGGCATCAAGCTCTATCACGAGATCCACGGCTCCGGCGAACCGCTGGTGCTGATCCACGGCGGACTGACGACGATCGGCGAAATGCAGGGATGGGTGCAGCCGCTGGCGCAGACACGGCAGGTGATCGCCGTGGAGATGCAGGGCCACGGCCGCACGGCGGACACCGACCGGCCGATGAGCTTCGCCACGATGGCGGACGACATTGCGGCGCTGCTGGACCATCTCAAGATTTCGAAAGCCGACCTGGTCGGCCATTCATTCGGCGGCGCGATTGCGATCCGCGCGGCGATCCAGCATCCCGACAAGGTGCGGCGGCTCGTGGTGATCTCTTCGCCGCACGCCCGGTCCGCCTGGTATCCCGAGGTTCAGGAGGGCATGAGCCGGGTCAGCGCGGCGTTGGCCGGGAACATGATGCAGACGCCGACCGGGAAGCTCTCCCACCAATGGCCCGAGCCTCAGCGCTTCCCCGCCTTCCTCGACAAGATGGGAAGGTTGATGGGCGAGGATTATGACTGGTCCGCCGACATTGCAAAGCTGCCGATGCCGGTGCTGCTCGTGTTCGCCGACAACGACTCGATTGCGCAGAAGCACATTGCGGAGTTTTTCGCGCTGGTGGGCGGCGGCGTGAAGGAGCCGGGCTGGCGGAATACGCAACTGTCCAACTCGCGGCTGGCGGTCGTGACGGGCTACAGCCACTACAACTTGATCAGCTCGCCGGAGGTGCCGCAGATTGTTGGCAAGTTTCTCGCCGACCCGTTGACCCACCCGCCTACCGGCGCAGCCGCTGCTTCGGAGGCGGCCCCGGGTCCGGGCAAGACGAAGTAGTGTCGAGACACGCACCGGCCGCAGAAAATGGTGCCAGCCACCGTTTTCGGCATCATTTTCGGAAGCACTGTCCCTGTAAACACTTAAAGAATGGTGGCTGGCACCATTCTACCCCACAAGTGCCGGTGCCCTCAACTTTTTTGCGGCCTCTGCGCCTATTTGCGGCCCGATCCGGTCCTTCCTAGCTGCCCGCCGGACCGCAACTTATGCGAAACATTCTCTTGCAAAATAAAATGTGAATTTTTCTCTTGCAATTTTATTATAGAACATTATCCTCACATATACCGTACATTGAAGGAGATATTGCATGTCGAACGTGGCGGGGTCGGAGATTCAGGTCATCGGGATGAGCACGGCCCAGGATACCGCGCTGGCGGCGTTGAGGGCCGGGCGTTCGTTCCGGCGGGCCGCGGAGCGGAAGGAGGCGCGGGTGGCGGGTGATGCGACAGTCGGGGCAAACTCGGGCGACGCGCCGCAGGTGGCCACGGGCGATGCGGCGCCGGTCGAGGAACGCAAGCTCCGGCCGGAGCGGGAGATGGGGCAGTCCGCCGGCGCGGCCGGCGCGGATCCTGCGGCTGCGACGGGGCGTGCGACGGGCGAGGCGGTGTCGCACGGGCAAGCCGTGCAGGCCAAATCGCAATGATCATCGCGGCTTGGGGTTACGGGCGAATTGAATGGGATCCAATGCGACAAATGCGACGGTTTTGCGAAAACGGTCAGGCGCGGGGCGATCGGTCGCTCCGATGCGGCCACTGTGAAAGGCAAACACAGAGAGCACGGAGGACACAGAGGGAAAGGCAAAGAAGAATTGGCCACAGATGGACACGGATGCACACAGATGGGAATTTCAAATTTCAGATTTGAGATCTCAGACCTTGGGTTTCGTCTGTGTGCATCTGTGCCCCATCTGTGGCTAAAACGTATTTCTTCTCCGTGTTCTCTGTGCCTCTGTGGTTCATCCCCGGGCGGCACGATTCCGATGCACGTTCATGCACGGTTGTGCGGGCGGGAGATGGGACATTTTTCTGGTTGTTGCTGCGATAGTCGCAAAAGACGGGACATTATGGGACATTATGGGACATTTGGGGGTGGGCGGGGTGGAGGTGGCGGGGATGGCTGCGGGTTTGCGCACGGGCACGGGAGGGGTGGGGTCAGCCGACGGGTTCGAGGTTGGCGTATTGGAGGATGAGGGTCTTGCGGCCGTGGTTTTGGAAGTCGACGACGGCGCGGGTGTGTTGGCCCATGTCGGAGACGTCGGCGATCTTGCCGATGCCGAACTGGCGGTGGCGGACGAGCTGCCCGCGGCGGAAGCGGGCGGCCAAGCCGCGGGATTCGGATCGCAGGTCGTCGCGGTCGTCTTCCGAGTCTCGCAGGTTGGAAAGGCCGGTGCGGTCGATCACGAGGAGATCGCCCGGGGGCATTTCGTTGAGGAACGGGGAGCCGACGGTGCGTTCGCGGAGGCCGCGGATGGTGCGGTAGGCGGCGCGGCTGAGGATGAGCCGCTCCTGGGCGCGGGTGATGCCGACGAAGCAGAGGCGGCGTTCCTCCTCCAGCTCGTTCATGTTGTTCGCAGCCCGGCTGTGGGGTAGGACGCCTTCTTCGAGGCCGATCATCGCGACGACGGGGAACTCGAGCCCCTTGGCGGCGTGGAGGGTCATGAGCGTGACCGCCCCGCCGGTGCCCTTCATGTGGTCGACGTCGCTGACGAGGCTGACGATCGCGAGGTATTCGGTGAGCGAGCCCTCGGGGTTCTCGCGGTCGTACTCGGCGGCGGCGTTGATCAACTCGTCGACGTTGGCCAGCTCGGCCTGCTCGTCGCCGCCCTCTTTCTTGAGGAGCGCTTCGAGGCCGCTTTCGGCGACGACCGTCTCCATGACCTTCTGCACAGTGCCGGCGGCACCGGCCTCGAACATGTCGGCGGGCGCGGTGCGGTCGGCGGCGAGGGCCTGCCAGCGGCGGACCATCTCGACGAACTGCTTCGCGGCCTTGGCCGCGCGGGTCGAGAGGCCGGGGATGCGGTCGGCCGCGGCCATCGCGTCGAACAGCGACACGCCGCAGGCGATCGCGTGGGCGGCGATCTGCTTCATGCTCGTGTCGCCCAGGCCGCGGGCGGGGACGTTGACGATGCGGTCGAGGCTCACCTCGTCATTGGGGTTGGCGATGACGCGGAGGTAGGCGAGGACGTCCTTGATCTCCTTGCGGTTGTAGAACTCGACGCCGCGGGCGATCTGGTACGGGATGTTCGCCCGCCGCAGCGCGTCTTCCATCACGCGCGACAGGGAGTTCATGCGGTAGAAGATCGCCATCTTGTTCCAGTCGTAGCCCGCGTTGTCGTGCAGGGTGCGGATCTGCTGCATGACCTGGCTCGCCTCGTCGTGCTCGTCCTGGCAGAGGATGAGCGTGGCGGGCTGGCCCTGATCGTTCTCGGTCCAGAGGCCCTTTTCCTTCCGTTGAGTGTTGTGGGCGATCAGGTCGGAGGCGATGCGGAGGATGCGCTTGGTCGAGCGGTAGTTCTGCTCGAGGCGGACGACCCTGGCGTCGGGGTAGTCGCGCTCGAACTCGAGGATGTTCTTGATGTCGGCCCCGCGCCAGGCGTAGATCGACTGGTCGGGGTCGCCGACGACGCAAATGTTGCGGTGCCGCAGGGCCAGGGCGTGGGCGATGACGTACTGCGCGTGGTTGGTGTCCTGGTACTCGTCAATCAGCAGGTATTGGAAGCGGTCCTGCAGATCCTTCAGCACCTCGGGGCGGTCGCGGAACGCGTGGGCGGTGCGGAGCAGCAGGTCGTCGAAGTCGAGGGCGTTGTTCTGGTTGAGGAGCTGCTGGTACTTCGTATAGATCCGCGCGACCTGCCGCTGGTAGAAGTCGACGGTGTTCTGGGCGAAGGCCTGGGCGGTCTGAAGCTGGTTCTTGGCGTTGCTGATCGTCGCGTGAACCGTCGACGGCGGGAAGTTGGTGCTGGACATGTCCAGCGACCTGACGGCCTGCTTGACCAGCTTCGTCTGGTCGGCCGAGTCATAGATGCTGAAATTCGCAGGCAGGCCGACGGCGGGCGCGTAATGGCGCAGGATGCGGAGGCACAGCGAGTGGAACGTGCAGATCGTGGGCCAGGGTTGATCGAGCCGGCCGAAGTCGCGGAGCGGGCGGTCCATCAGCTTGCCGATGCGTTCCTTCATCTCCCCCGCCGCCTTGTTGGTGAACGTGATCGCGAGGATCGAGTTGGCGGGGATGCCCTGGGCGATCAGGTAGGCGACACGGCGGGTGATGACGCGGGTCTTGCCGCTGCCGGCGCCGGCGACGATCAGCAGCGGCCCGTCAACGTGCGTCGCGGCCTCGCGCTGGGGGGCGGTCAGGTCTTGCAACAACTGATCGGTCTCAAGCACTCGCGATACTCCAAAGGACGGGTCGGGGATCGGCTCGGTCGCACTATACCGGATCGAGCGACTCGAATCATACGGCTCGCGCCGGCGCAACGAGAAGCCCATGGCAGAGCCATGGGCTTTGATAGGCGAAGGAAACCGTTTTGCGTGGAGTCGCGCCGGTTCAATCCTCGCGCGGGCAGTAGGCTTCCAATTCGCTTATGAACTCGCGGAGCGCGCTGGCGCTGTTGTGCTCGGGGTCGTCCCCGCCGTGGACGAGCGTGAAGTTCTCGCGGATGCCGGCGCAGGCGAGCTTCTGCAGGGCGGGCCGATAGTGGCTATGCGACAGGCATTCGTGGTATTGTCCGCGGAAGGCCTCGTAGTCGTCGGGGTGTTCGGCGAACCACTCCCAGACGTCCTTCGGCGGCCCCAGGTGAGGCATGATGTGGTCGACCTTGCACCAGGA
>DASXMX010000047.1:0-9248 GCA_036495445.1 Tepidisphaeraceae bacterium | reverse complement strand
CGGCGCGAAACCGCACAGCGGTGTTTCGGCGTTGCCGAAGCGGAGCAACGTCCCGGAGTGGCCCGACTGACCGTTCCGTTTTCGAAGGCGAACGCCGAAACTGTGCCCCCATGAACCTCGCATCCTCCACCGCGTTCGCTCTGATGCTCCAGGTGTCCGCATCGCTCTTCGCCGCCGAAGGCGGCTTCACGCTCGCGCGCACGCCCGCGGGCGGGGTCGAGGTGAAGATCGACGGCAAGCCGTTCGCGACGTACGTGATCGACCAGGGCAACAAGCCGTTCCTGTGGCCCATCTACGGGCCGACCGGCAAGCCAATGACCCGCGCCTACCCAATGGAAAATGTCCCCGGCGAGCAGCGCGACCACATCCACCAGCGCGGCCTCACCTTCGGCCACGAGGACATCGACGCCCACACCGACACCTGGCAGGAACGCGCCACCTACGAGGAGATGCTCAAAGACCCCAAGCGCGAGGCCACAGGCCGCAAGCGGCTGCCGCACGTCGGCAGCGAACGGCACCGCGACTTCACCGAGCTGAAGGCCAACCACGACCAGGCCGTGATCGTCGAGACGCTCGACTACCTCGACGCCCACGGCAAGCGCCTGCTCAGCGAGGAACGCCGCATCACGTTTCACCTGATCGGCGACATGCGGGCGATCGACTTCGACCAGGACCTGATCGCCAGCGACGGCCCCGTCACCTTCGGCGACGCCAAGGACGCCGGCCTCGGCATCCGCGTGCCCACTCCCATGGCCGTCGACTCCAAGCAGGGCGGCCGCATCATCAACTCCAACGGCGTCGAGGACGCCGCGGCCTGGGCCAAGCACGCCGATTGGTGCGAATACGACGGCCCAGTCGAGGGCGAGCGGCTCGGCATCGCCTTCCTCGACCACCCCGCCAGCTTCCACCACCCCACCCTCTGGCACGTCCGCACCTACGGCCTCTTTTGCGCCAACCCCTTCGGCGCCCACGCCTTCGACCCCAAGCTCCCCGAATCCCCCACGCAACTAGAACCCGGCGAGCGCCTGAAGCTCCGCCATCGGCTCCTGTTCCACACCGGGGATGAGAAGACCGCGAAGATCGCCGAGGCGTATGAGGCGTATGCAAAGGAGGAGCGGTAGGGCTCAGTTGTCGCTTGCCATTTGTCCCGGGTCCTTCGCTCGGGGCCGCCTGCGCGTTACGCTAGCGGGACGAAGGTTGGCCAGGCAAAGGTCTGGCGTCACATGAGGGGACGGGTCGATGCGAAACCTCCGCAAATTCGTTGGGCCGGTCGGCATCACCATCCTCCTGGTTGGTGTCGGCTGCTTCGTCGTCCAATGGTTCTTCGGGTTCGCCCGGGGTTCGATCAACCCGCGAGGGCTGAACTGGCCCGTGCATCCAACGTCGCAGGCGATCCGGCTCCCCGATGGCCGGTATGCAATCGCGACAGATGGGATCGGGCGAATTCAGATCTATAGCCCCTCACGGCAGTTCCTGTATGGCTGGCAGACCGACTCTGTCGAAAACGTTTTGCGGCTGCGACCGGACGGAACGCTCGATGATTACACCGAGCTCAGTACAACCCGCAGCTCGCATCGGTGGAAAGAGCGGATCTACGATGCAAATGGGGTGTTGCTCGCCACCGGCCACTCGGACCGCCATCTGAACGAACTCCCAGGCGAGCGACCGGCGCCGATCACCGTCCCCCACACCCTCCCTTCGTGGCTGGTTTTCCCGCTCTACGGCCCATTTTATGCTTGGAGTGTGGCGTTGGTCGGCTTGGTGCTGACGGCCGTCACAACGCCGCCGGAACTGCTCAGGGGAGCTCGCCGAAAGCTGATGTACCTGCCGCAAGCCCCGATTCATCCCCCGGCATGACGACTCACGGGCTGGCAGCGATCCACGAGGCCGGTCCGCACGCGTACCAACCAGGAAAACCGTTAGCGCCGGTTGCTCTGGCCCGACTTCCAGGCGCCGGCATCGGTCAGGACCTGCCGGCACTCCGGGCTGCAATCTGCCTCCTCGGCGATGTCCAATACCGTCTTCCCACGGTCATCGCGGGCGTTCACGTTCGCGTCGGCCCGGATCAGCAGTCGAACCGCCGATTCCGCGCCGCGCGTCCGGACGGCCTGCATGAGTGGTGTGGTGCCGTAGCGGTCTGGCTGATTCACGTTGGCCCCCGCGGCGATCAGTTGTTCGAGCCGTTGGGTGCGGATGATGGCGCCCTGAACGTGGCTCACATCCGTGAGCATGACCCAAGGCAACGCGGCGTCCTTCTCCGCTTGCGAGGGATGGCGCGAAAGGGCCGTCGTGAACGCCGCGACGTCGTTTGGGTCTTTGAGCGTCGCCTCCAGCGGGGTTACGCCAACGCGGAACGCATGTTCCATTACTGCCGCGAGCAGTACGATGCCTGCAATTGCCACGACGCGCACAGGGGTTCTCGCCCGGTCGGCGCGGTGGGCTTGAAGCGCATGGGCCAGCACCATGACCAGGAACGACCCGAGCCAGAGGTAGAAGCCGATCCTCCGGCCCACGATCGCGGCTTCGCTATTGTCACCATAGATCGCCGGCATCATGTACGCGCTGGCGGCGATCGTGAAGGCAACGATGCTGATCCAGAACCCCGCGCGCCGGCCCTTGAACAGGGTGAAACAGAGTGGGAGCAGCAGGAGATTCGCGAACCATGCCGGGCACAAGGCGAGTACGCCCAACCACCCGATCAGGGCCGGGAGGACGCCCTCGACGATCTTCCATTCGCCGGTCTCCGAGCGCGTCTCCCAGACGGGAAGCGCGAGCGCAAGGGCCCACAGGGTTGCGGTGAGAACGATTGCGACAATGGCCAGGATACGGGAGCCGTTCGGTGACTCGGTAAATCGCGTTTGCCGTCCGCTCGTGGAGGTTTCCATTTCGATTCCAAGTCATTATCGGCATCGCCGCGTACAGGGCCCGCTCCTCCATCATCTGAAATGCAAACCGGATTGCCATGTCGGCGTGCCGTGCCGTGCCGTGCCGTGCCGTGCCGTGCCGTGCCGTGCCGTGCCGTGCCGTGCCGTGCCGTGCCGTGCCGCGTCGCGTGGCGTCGCGTGGCGGAGCGCATTCAGTCACCTCGCCTAAATGACGACAAGACAAAATGACGATGTTACCCGCGATGTGACGGTTTCTGGATGACGAGCGTGTCGTAGGCGACCCATCGGCATTCGAGCATTCGCGCAGGAGATTCGGACCGTGGGTTATTCCGCCTCGACAGCCCAGGCGATGCGTCCGTCGCCCGCCGTCGCGGGGCGGCCGATCGCGAACGGCTCGAACGTCGGACACTCCCACGCCGGCCAGTGGCTCGCTTATACGATCCACGCGCCTTCGACGGGCGATTATGTCTTCAGCGCAACCGTCGCCTGCCCGAGTTCCGGCGCTCGATTCCACGTCTCGTTGGACGGCGTCGATCGCACCGGCCCGCTCGAGATCTCCAAGACCGCCGATGGGTCCGATTGGAACACCGTCGCCAGCCACCCCTTCTGGATGCCCGCGGGCGATCACGTGATGCGCGTCTGGATTGATCGCAACGCATTCGACTGCGCCGAGGCGGGCAACTTCGATTCGCTCTTCGTCACGCCGGTGCGGACGGGTGTTTCCTTGTCATGGACGCCCGCGGCCCGCGCGCCGGCCGCTCGCTTCGAGGGCGTGGGGCGGGTCGTCCACGGGAAGCTCTACACGTTCGGCGGCTACACGTCCGTCGTCCCCTTCGGCGTATCCAACCGCGCCAGCGTCTACGACCCGGCCACCGGTAAGTGGACCGACCTGGGCATCATCCCCATCCCCGAGACGCACTGCGGCGTCGCGGTGGACGAAGCGCAAGGCCGGATCGTCTTCCTGGGCGGCCGGCGGGGCACCTACCCGGGCACCGCAACATCTGGCGTGTGGCAATACGATACAACCAGCAACGCCTGGACGCGCCTCATGTCGCTTCCGGAGCCCCTGTCCGCCGTGGCCGCGGAATTCCTCAACGGGCAGATCCACTACATGGGCGGCAACCGTGGCCAGGACCGCACCGCCGACTACGATCTGCATTATGTTCTATCGCCCGGAGAGACGCAGTGGCACCAGGCCGCGCCCCTCCCGTCTCCCCGCGACCACTTCTCCGCCGTGGCGATGGGGGGCAAGCTCTACGTCTTCGGCGGCGAGGTCGGTCACGACGCCCATCACCGCCAGCAGACGTCCGCTTGGGCCTACGATCCCGCGACCGATTCGTGGGCGGCGCTGGCCGCGATGCCGATCGGCAAGTCGCACGCGGAATCCAGCACGTTCGTCCTGAACGGCCGCGTGGTCATCGCCGGCGGGCAGGTGGACAACTGGCTGGCGACCTCGAACGTCGTCGAGTACGACCCGGCCACCAACACCTGGGCAATGCTCCCGCCGCTTCCCAAGCCCTTGGAAGGCGTGATCGTTCAACCGCTGGGCGACCGCCTCTTCGTCACCGGCGGCTACGTCGGGTACAACAGCATCGCTTCGACTGCCAGTTACACCAGCAACCCCTTTACCGGCCCGCCCAACAGTACCAATACCGTCGCGCACCTTACTTTCCCGCTGGGATTCGCACTGGGCATGATGACGTGCGGCCTGCTTGCGTTTCGCGTCGCACGGCGACGCCGATCGACGACACGGCCCATCCGATCGCTCCCCGCGTGCGCAGCACTCAACCAACGCGCTTAGCCGCCCCCCGCTTGCCGGGCGCGACGGGCGCCGCGCCGGAGCCGAGGACGGTCTGTGTTTGACGAGGTGACTCCTACCTGCTTCAGGCGCCCGTTTCACGTTCTCATTCGAATCCCACGATCGCAAAATCGGAGTTGTTGTACAGTCGCGACAGGCCCGGCTTTGACGGGTGGTAGAAGACGGTGACCGTCTGGCCCTCGCTCATCTGCGCGTATGCCGCCGCCGTGACCGGCAGTATGCCGGACCGGTCCTCGTTGTTCCGGGTTCGGAACCGGTAGAGGACCTCGTACTGTACGTAACGTCGCCCGGGGACCTGGCGCTTCTCGGCGATGATGCCTTCGGTAACGTCGCCGTTACGGATCAGATGGCGTTCGGCCCTGGGGCCGAACCACGCGCCAATGGTGAACAGGACGATGAACCCGCCCCACACCAGCACGAACAAGCCGCCGCAGACATACCCGGTGATGGCGACGTTGCGGTTGCGCAGTTCGGCGCGGTGGAACGATCCGATCCGCAGCACGCGGAGCGGCACCGTCTGCCCCGGGGCGGGGGGCGGTGCGCCGCCGGTGTCGATCGTTCCGGATCCCGTCGCGGCTGGGCCGTCACTCAGTGTGTAGCTGTACACGACGTCGAATCGATTCGCGCCCGCGCGGCGCGACGGCCGCACCTCGTCGACCCGGCCCGTGACGTCGTTGCCGAGCATCAGCGTCACCGGAGTTTTCAGCAGCCCGACCACGAGGAGGATCACCACCGCCAGGAACGGGAGCGTGATCAACCGCGGCAACCAAAGTCGCTTCCGCACGTCCGGCCTGAGCCGCACCGGGCGGGGCGGCGGCGGGAAACGGCCGTATTGCGGAGAGTCAGAACGTGCCATCGGCGGGAACCTCCGTCACGTGCGCATGGGGATGGGCGACCTGCGCCGGGTTGGCCCACCGCGGGGTGCCCATTGCGGGATCGGGGCTCTCACTCCGCACGTGGCTGCGACGCCGATTGACGCTCTACTCGTTCGGCTTCGTCCGCGGGCGTGAGGGGGCGGATTTCCTTGCCATCCCACCACAATATCCCGCGAATGGCATGCTTGGCCGACGGGGCGGTGGTTGCGCCCGCCGCCGCGGGGCGCGGTTCCGTTCCCGGCGGCAACGACTGAATGATCAATTGCTTGGCGGGAAGGCGGCTGCCCGCCAGCGTAAAGCAATCGGGGTCCACAGGGGCGTTCACGCCGAGCGGTTCGATCGTGGTCATTTCGTCGAGTTTGGCGGCCCCATTCCGCTTCGCGATTCGACGGATGTGATGAGGGAGCCACAACCCGTCCTTCGCCTCGACCAGATCGCAGTCGAGGGTGCTCTCGAACGGGATCGGCGCACGCCGGCCGGGGTACGTGCCGGCCATTCGCCAGCGGACGATGTTGCAGCTTCGGTCGGGCACCACCTCGTATTCGTACGTGTTGCCGGTCCGGGGATCGTCGTAGCTGACGATGTCAGATGCCAACCCGTTCCACATGGACGCCCTGGCCGAGAGGTTCGCCCGCCCGGCGGCGCCCACGAGCGAATCCGGCCGATACCGGGGCCACAATCGCACGTCCAGCGGTACCATCATCGCGACGCGGGGATCGCAGATCAGAAATGGCAGCGCGTCACGGTGCGCCTCGGCGGCCGGCACCATCCAGACGGCAAATCGCTTCAGAAGGTTCGGATTGTCATACGCGCCCGGCCTCCCGCCGTAGTAGATCGCGGTCTTCTCAGTGAAGATGCAGACTTGGAGTTCCTCGTCGAATTGGCGGTCCTGCCGCAAGTTGGCTGGGCCGTCAAACCAGATGTGGTACGACAGTCGTCCGGCGCGCGGGTCGTCGGACTTTACGGTGAGGCGGAACTCGCCTGACGTGACCTGCCGGCGCGCCTCCACAATGCGGGCTTCGAGTTTGCCCACGTCAATCGCCGGCTCGTTCGCGGCTCCGCCGCCGATCAGGGAAAGCGAGAGTGCGGCGGCCAAGACAATCGTCAACCCCGCGGGTCGTGAACGCATGTTGCCTCCCGTGTCGAATGATCGGGGCGAGGACGTCGGCGTTCTCCGTGGCCGTCGGAAACGTCGCCGCAAATTCGATCATGGTTGGGGGAGTCTCATTTGGATACGCCATGATTCTACCACGAGACGAAAGGCCCCGCGATGACGACGTGAAGCTGGGCAATGTCTCACGCAAATATCTGATAAATATCTCGCGAAAAGCGAGACATTTACGGACAAGTGAGACATTCTGGACATCGCTTGAAGCGGGTGGGCGACCGTCGTGGGGCTTCGCGTTCTCACCCGACCCAATGCCGGATCGCCCCGTCCACCCACGGCGCGAGGGTGCCGCTCAGGGAGTAGACCCAGAGGGCGCAGACGATGCCGGTGAAGACGTCCATGGTGTAGTGGGCGCGGAGGACGATGACGGTGAGCGCTTCGAAGCAGGCGACCGCCAGGCCGAGGGCCAGGCCCAAGGCGCCCAAGTGGCCGGCGAGCGTGGCGGCGCCGTAGACGGCGATGGCGGTGTGGCCGGAGAAGAACAGGTCGTTGGCGGTCCCGTAGGTGACGAGGATCGCGGGGACGCCGGGATATCGCCAGACCATCCCGGCGGGGGCCGGCAGGGGGCAGAGCATCTGGCAGATCTGGCGGAGGGCGAAGAGCATCACGAGGCCGAGGTAGGGGCGGATCGAGACGCCGAAGATCGCGCTGCCCAGCAAATAGGCGCCCAGCAGGTCGATCACCAGCGAGGAGAGGATCAGCAGGCGGTTGCCGGCGCGTTCGTTGGTGCCGTAGCGGTGGTGGATCCGGCGGGTGAGCACGTGCAGGCCGTCGGTCAGCGGCACCTCGTACGCGACCTTCGGCACTCGATGGGCGAGGGCTGCCTGCGTGAGGTACCAGAGGGCGATCCCGGCCGCGACGAAGGCGACGCGCACCCCGATGACCGGCCAGGGGGCGAGATGCCAGGCGATGATGGTTCCTGCTGCGATCATCATGATGAGTTGCTTATCGGCACTTTCACACACGCCGGGGCAGAGCGGCGTTGGAAGTTCTTCAATGACGCAAGATCGTCCGGCGCCGCTGTGCCCCGGCTTGTGCGGCGGATCGCTTGTCGTGAAATCCCCTGGTTATGAGACGGAGGTCTCAACCGGCAGTGGGGAATCGGTGCCGAGCATTGTGCGGAGTTGGGTCTCGATTGATGCCATGAGCGGATCGCTTTCCCCGCGCGCCTCGCGAGTGGTGGTCACTTCAATGGCATCACCCACCGTGACCTTCGCTTCGACCGGGCCGTGCACGGTGACGTTTCCGGTCAGGTCTTCCTCGAACCGCTCGACGGTCTCGATGATGTGGCTCTTGGGGCCGTCGGCGGTGACGTAGCGGGGCGGATAGTGATAGAGCTGCTGGGCGAGGTCCGCGTCTTCCAGCAACCGCCAGCGGCGGGCCTTCTCGGCTTCGTCCAACTCGCCCTTGATCATGTCCGGCAGGATCGCGGCCCGGAGGCGCTTCACGCGGGCGACGACGTGGCCCTCGCTGTTTCCATTCGTCCACTCGGCTTCCAGGGGCTTGAGGATGAAGTCGATCAGCTTGGGGATCCGTTCGGGAATCGTGCCGTCCTGCGTCCGGCCAAGGTATTGGAGTTCCTTCAGCGCGAGCAGCCCAGCGCCGACCTTCTGGAACCGCTCGTGCAGCGGCAGCTCGCGGCTGGGCCGCCAGGTGAGCCGGGCCTCGATCTCGTCCAGCATCCGCGCCGCGGCGGCTTCAACGTCGAAGGGGAATGAATAGCGGATCGCGGCGGGATGGACGACGACCTTCTTGCTCTCCTTGGCCCGCTTCCTAGCCGCCTGGCGGGCGATGAGGGCCGTGCCCTCGAGCATGGGGGTGAGGCGGTCGTTGGTGCGGGAGATGTGGCCCTCGGGGAAGATCACCAGCGGGCGCTCGGCGGTCTCGAGGATCTCGATCGACGTCTGCACCGCCTGCTTGTCCATTCCCTCGCGGTAGATCGAGAATGCCCCTGCCCGCCGGAGCAGGAACGCCTGGAGCTTGTTGCCCATGAACAGGTGCGCACTGGCCACCACGAAGAACGGCCGGCCCGCCTCGCGCGCCAGCCAGCTCAGGATGAACGGGTCCTCGTCGCGGCAGTGATTGGGTGTAATGATAACGCCGTGCCCCGCTGCGATCGACGTCCGGAGCTTGTCGGCCCCGACGATCTCCACCTTGCGGACACCGTACCGGCGGCGCAGGTACCGCGGGACGTACCGATTGATCGCCCGCGGCCAAAGCATCCCGTGATAAGGCGGCACCGGCACGTAAGGTTTGTCCGACACGACCGAATTCATGCGCCGGGCATCTTGTATGAAACGCAACCGGAACGCCAGTCGCCGACGCGTGCTCGCATCGGCCCCTTCGGGTGCATTGGGGTGGCATCGGCATGTACTCATGCCCGTGGTGTGTCTCGCAAATACAACCACAGCGGTCACGGAGAACACAGAGAACACAGAGAGAAATACAAGAATAATTAGCCACAGATCGGGCACAGATGAACACAGATGAAATGCAAATCT
>DASXMX010000046.1:0-7318 GCA_036495445.1 Tepidisphaeraceae bacterium | reverse complement strand
CTCGTCGTCGAGCAGCGCGCGCTGCTCGACCGGTTTGATCCCGAGCGGAAGATCGGCCTGATCGTGGACGAATGGGGCACGTGGCACTTCCCGACGCCCGGCCGGAACCCGGCCCACTTATGGCAGCAAAGCACCCTTCGCGACGGGCTGGTGGCAGCCCTCACGCTCGACATCTTCAACCGGCACGCAGACAAGCTGGTGATGTGCAACATCGCACAGACCGTCAACGTGCTGCAGTCGATGATCCTGACGCAGGGCGAGAAGATGCTGCTGACGCCAACCTATCACGTCTTCGAGTTGTATCGTTCGCACCAAGGCGCACGGAGCTTGCCGACGACCTTCGAAGCGCCGCCGATCGCGTTTGCGGCGGGCGACGAGAAGCGGCAGATGGCGGGTCTCGCCGGGTCGGCCTCGTTAAAATCCGACCTGCTCACGCTCAGCGTCGTGAACCCCAACGCGACGCTGCCGGCCGAAGCCGAGCTGGATCTGGGCGGCGCGACTTTGCAGGATGCGATGGTCTCCGTTCTCACCCATGCCGACCTGACCGCTCACAACACCTTCGAATCGCCCCAGACCCTCCGGCCGACGGTCGGACCGTTTGAGGCCGGGGATCGGCACGTCTTTGCGCCGGCGTCGGTTACGGTAATTCGAGGCAGACTCAACAGTTAAATAAGCCTTGGTGATTCAGGAGAGTCTGGGGATTTTGTGGGATGGCGCGCGGGCATTGGCCTGTTCAAATGGGCGCGATGTCGTACGTCCTCGTTGTCGATGATGATTCCGATGCGCGCGAAGCGGTCGCCCGATACATCCAGAAGCGGGGGCACCAGGTGACCTGCGCCGGCAATGGCCGGGAGGCGATCAAGGCGCTGGTCGAATCGCCTGTCCCGGACGCGGTCATCCTCGACGCCCGCATGCCGGAGATGGACGGCGTTTCGTTCCTCGAAGTGATTCGGTGCTATCTGCGCTGGCAGTCGCTGCCGGTCTTCATGCTGACCGCGTTTGCCGAAGGCACGCACATCCGCCGGGCGGCGCAACTGGGGGTGCAGAAGATCTTTCTGAAAGCGAATTTCACCATGGAAGATCTGATGCATCACATCGAGGCCTTCTCCGGCCAGGCGGATCCATCCGGATCGCCCATCACGCCCGAACGACCGGAGGCATTCCCCGGATCGGGCGATCTCGTTCATTAGTCTACCCCTCTCGCATAGAACCCTTCCTCCCAATCGCGCCAGGCGCAGCCGATGGAACCGCATCGATCCTGCCTCGTCTAAGGCCAACACCTCAACAAGGAGACGGCCTATGCGACGAGCGACACGAACCCTTCTTGCGTGGACGACGATCCTGGCGACGGGCGCCCTTGTGGGACGCCTCGCCATTGGGCAATCCAAGGAGTCGAAACCGCCTTGCACGGGCGGACTCGAGCTCCGACAGCAGCTCCAGCCGGCCGAGCCAGTACCGCCGGCTGCAAAGGGGCACTACCAGCACCTGCTGCGGCAAATCGAGGTCGCCCGGGATCGCGAGCAATACGGCGACTTTTACGACTTCGGCTACTGGCCCGGCACGAGCTACGCGGGCCATCAGGACTTGCCGCCGGGCTATTGGGTTTACCTCGCGCCGAACTGGTATATCTTCCGGGATGCCGAAGGCGGCTCGCCGGGTAACCCGCGTGCCCCGCGCCCCTGGGGCCCCGAACAGGCGACCGGCGCGCCCGATACCTGGCCCAACGCCGGCGACCTGACGACCGCCTGGGCGTCGGCCACTCCGGACGGCCAGCGAGAGTGGCTCGAACTCACGTACGATGCCCCCATCCGCCCGGCCGCGGTGCTGATCTATGAGACGTACAACCCCGGCGCGGTGGATCGGATCACAGGGTATGACCCCAACGGACGGGAAGCGGAGCTCTGGTCCGGCGCGGACCCGACGCCGCCCGGGAAGGACAAAGGAATCTCGGTCATCCCGTTGCATCCGGATTTCGACGTGAGCCGGATCCGCGTTTACCTCGACTCGCCGCGCGTGCCGGGGTGGAATGAGATCGATGCCGTTGGCCTTGTCGACACGACGGGCAAGACGCACTGGGCCACCGCCGCCACCGCCAGCAGCACCTATGCGGATCCGGGCGGCGCGACGGAGGTCGAGCGCCTCGAATTGCGGCAGGGCGCGGGAGGCGAACCGTCGCGATGAACCGCAACGACGGCGAACGATAGGTGGTATTGTGAGGGTACGTGATGCTTCGAGCGGCCTGCCTTCCGTCCCCTCCCCCGGTACTCCGGCGGAGGGTTAGGGAGGGGGTTCGCTCGATCGACCCTCGACAGATCGCCCCCCTCCCCAGCCCTCCCCCGGAGTACCGGAGGAGGGAGAAGAGGACCACCGAAGCCGTCGAGGAGTATTGCGATCAAAGCCCAATTCGCGGGCGTTATCCATTTCAGGAGCGAATCGGATGTCGAGAATCCCGCGCGTCATCACCGTCGCCGTCGTGCTGTTTATGAACTGCTTGACCGCGGCCTCGGTTCGGGCGGCCAACGCGCCGCAGCGGCCCGGGTTGCCGGCGGGTGCGGACGTCGCCGGCCGCAAGAAGATCGTCTTCATCTCGGGCACGCCCTCGCACGGGTACGCCCAGCACGAGCAATACGCCGGGTGCATGCTCCTCGCCAAGGACCTCAACGAGAACGTCCCGGGCGTGGTCTGTGAGGTGTACAAGCACGAGTGGCCCGCGGACGAGCACGCGTTCGACGGCGCCGCCGCGATCGTGATCTTCTGCGACGGCGGGCCGGGCCACATCGCCATCCCCCACCTCAAGCAGCTTGGCGAATTGATGGACAAGGGCGTCGGGCTCGGGTGCATCCACTACGCGGTCGAGCTGCCCAAGGGCGAGGCGGGCGACCTGTTCAAGAAGTGGATCGGTGGATACTTCGAGACCTACTGGTCCGTCAACCCGACCTGGACCGGCCATTTCACCCAGCTCCCGCAGCACGACGTGACCCGCGGCGTCCACCCGTTCACCACGCACGACGAGTGGTACTACCACATGCGGTTCCGCGACAACATGGAGGGCGTGACGCCGATCCTCAGCGCTGTCCCGCCCGACAGCACCCGCGAAGGCAAGGACGACGCGCACGGCGGGAACCCGGCCGTCCGGGCCGGCATCGGCAAGAACATCCCCGAGACTACCGTCTGGGTCGCCACCCGCCAGGACGGCGGCCGCGGGTTCGGCTGCACCGGCGCCCACTACCACTTCAACTGGGCCCAGGACGACTTCCGCAAGACCATCCTCAATTCCACCCTCTGGATCGCCCACGTCGATGTCCCGCAGGACGGGGTGAAGTCGAAAACCCCGACCGCGGACGAACTGCTGGAGAACCTCGACGAGGGGAGGGGCAAGAAGCCGCCAAAGGATTTCACGAAGGAAAAGCTGCAAGAGCAGATTGAAAGGACGAATCGCCCGGAGGCTGCCGCAGCGAACTAACCTTGTTCATTCGCGCTTACGCCGCTTGCGGCTTCGCGAACGAAGGAAAGTCGTCCAGAAGGATCCCGACAAAGGACGTCCCTTCGTTCGCGAAGCCGACAAGCGGCGTTTCCATTCCCGCGCCGAGCAAGCCCGCCCCCTCAATCGGCAGGCTCCTTCGATGCGGGGGCCGTGCTCGGCACCGCATTCGGGTTCTGCCACGGCACCGACCCTGCCTTGATCACGTGCAGTTTCAGATGTCGAAGCAGTTCGTTTCGAATCCGCGGTCGGGCCGAGGCGAGGTCATGTTGCTCGTTCGGATCGTCCTTCAGGTTGTACAGTTCGATCGCGTGAAACGGTGCGTTGTGGATCAGCTTCCAATCGCCCTTGCGCACGGCATGGCTCGTCAGCGCCGCCCACGGCCCGCCCTCCCGCCGGACCCAGTACAATTCGCGCTCGGCCGCGCTTTCCGATGACTTGCCCTCCAGGATCGGCATCAGGCTGATCCCGTCGATCCCCGCCGGCGGTTGCTCGCCGGCGAGTTCGCAGACCGTCGGCATCAGGTCCATGTGGATCGCGACGCGATCCGTCTTCGATCCCGGGTCGATATGCCCCGGCCACAATGCCGCGGCGGGCTCGCGGATGCCGCCCTCGTACATGTCGCCCTTGGTCCCGCGGAGACCGCCGTTACTCGCGCCGACGTTCACCTGCCCGCCGTTGTCGCTGGTGAAGAAGACGAAC
This sequence comes from Tepidisphaeraceae bacterium, assembly GCA_036495445.1. Classification (GTDB taxonomy): domain Bacteria; phylum Planctomycetota; class Phycisphaerae; order Tepidisphaerales; family Tepidisphaeraceae; genus DASXMX01. Next base: position 3,135 of record DASXMX010000046.1, on the reverse strand, counting down.
GTGTCCTGGTCCAGGCCGCCCTGTTTGAGCGCGGCCATCACCTTCCCGATGCCGTCGTCGAGATGTTCGATCAGCGCGACGATCTTCGCCCGCTTCTCATCGATTCCCCGCTCCCGCTTCTTCACGCGTTCCAGCCACTCCGGCGGCGGCTGGATCGGGACGTGCGGGGCGTTGTACGCCAGGTAAAGGAAAAACGGCCGCCGGGATTCCTTCGGCTCGGCCGCCCGCTCGTGCAGGTAGTCCACCGCCCATTGCGTGAACAGGTCCGTCGCGTGGCCCTTCGGGTCGATCTCCCGGTCGTTGAGGCGCATGTAATTGTGCCCCTCGCGGCGATGGGTCCAGTAGTCCATCATCATGTCGCCGAGGAACCCGTGGAAGAACTCGAACCCGCGGGCGTTCGGCGAGTTCTCCGGCTCCAATCCCAGGTGCCATTTGCCGACGATCGCGGTGTGATACCCCGCCTTGCGCAAGAGCGCCGGCAGAAGGACCGCGCGCTCGGACAGGTATCCGAAGTTGTCCTCCGGGTTGGTGCGGATCACGCCGGGCACGCCGGCGCGATCCGGATACATCCCCGACAAGAGTGCCGCCCGCGACGGGCTGCACACCGGGCAATTCGCGTAGAAGTTGCTGAACCGCATCCCGCCGCTGACGATCGCGTCGATGTTCGGCGTGTGCAGGTCCTTCGCGCCGTAGGAACTCAGGTCACCGTAGCCCAAGTCATCGACAAGGATGATCAGGATGTTGGGGCGCGGGTTCGGATTGACGGCTCCTTGCGCCGCGCACGCGATCAGCAGAACGAGGAAAACCAGGGCAAACACGCCCTTGCGTCCCTCTCCGGGTATTCCGGGAGAGGGTAGGGTGAGGGTTTGCCGCCCGACTCTGCTCGATCGGGCAACGATGCCCGCGCGGTAAACCCCCTCCCCGACCCTCCCCCGGAGTACCGGGAGCGGGAGAGAATCCGCGCGGCGTTCATTGATGGACATTGGTATCCCTCGTGCCCGTATCAGGAGCCCGCGGCCGCGGGCCGACGGTCGAGAGGTCAAACGGGACGAACCCCGCCAGTTCCCTTTCGGCGCGTTCCTTCAAGCGGAAGTCCGCATGCTCGGGATCGACGAATCCGGGATCCTTGATCTGCCCGTGCACGTCCATCCCCGCCTTGCGCCACTCGTCCCAAGTCATCTTCCCGAACTCGAAGTCCTCTCCGCCGACGTGCCAGTACGTGTTGTTATCGAACTTCACGTTCAGCATCGACCAAGTCCCGTCGAGCAGCGTGCCGCGGTCCCAGTAGACGAGGTTGCGGTCGAACGTGAAGCTCAGATGGTCCTCCGCGCGCGTCCGGCGGATCTGGGCGTCGCGGCCGAAGGCGAAGATGTTGTTGCGGACGGTGTTGTCCTGCCCGTAGTGCTGGTGGAACCCGCCGTGCGTGGTGCGGCAGACGAGGTTGTTCTCGGCGAGGATGTCGGTGCTCCCCTCGTCGAAGTAAATCCCCCACCCGCCATACCGCAGGGCGGCGATGTCGTGGAAGCAGTTGTTGCGGATGACCGTGCCCGGTTGCTTGCCGAGCGTGTAGATCCCGCCCATGTCGCTGAGGATCGGCTCGACGCCGTCGGCGGGCGAGCCGATGTGATGGACGTGGTTGAATTCGACCACATTGTCTCGCGCCAGCGCGTCACCGTAGCCCCACGTCCAGCCGATCGAGATCCCGGTGTACCACAGCCCGCGAATCTCGTTGTGCGCGATCCGGTTCCGCGGCGTCTGGCCGAGCCAGATGCCGATGGCGCTGGGGAACGTGATTCCGCAGTCGGCAATGGTGCAGTCGCTGATCTCGTTTTCCGCCGTCTGCTCGGCCTCGCTCACGCGGATCCGGGTCTCGCCCAGTTTGATCCCGCCGGCCCCCAGGTCGCTCAGCGTGCAGTAGGTGATCTTGTTCCGCTCGCACCCGGAGCCCAGCTCCATGCCATAGTTGCCGGCGTGAGTCACTGTGCAATCGTCGAAGACGCAGTCATGAACCCCCTTGCCCCAGATCGCCCCCGGCACGCCCACCTCCGCCTGATCGAACCCGGCCGGCTTGAGGCCCGGCACGTGCGAATCACTGCGCGGGATGTGCCACTCGCTATGAGCGAACGTGATCCCGCGGAAGATCACGTGCTCGACGAACCGCCCCTGCTCGGGGGCGCCGGCCAGCCGGACGATCTGCTCATGCCACGGCACGACCGCTTCCGACCCGATCATCGTTTCGCCCGGCATCGGGTAGTAATAGAGCGTCGCGGTCTTGCGGTCGAAGTACCACTCGCCAGGCTCGTCGAGAAACTCGACGGCGCCCTTGATGAAGTACCGATCGTCCGGCGCCATCTTGAGGACGGTCGGCTTGGTGAACGTGATCAGGTGTTCCTTCTCGTCGATGGACGCCACCGGCAGGTGCGAGTCGGTCCAGAGGCTCATGAGCACGACGGTGGCGTCGGTCGCGTCGGCCCAGTTCTTGAGGTCATCCCCTTTGTAATGAAAGCTCTTCTGCCCCTCCTGTAGGGGCGTCGTGCCCGTCAATCCCGGCCCGTCGCCGGCATGGAAAAACCCCATGTGGGGCAGGCGGGCCATGTGCCGGCGGTGGCCGTCGACCCAGAGTTCCTCGAACGCATCATCCGCACCCTGGAGCCGCGGGACGTTGGCGGCCCAGACGTCGTGGCCGTTGAGCGTCGCCTTGCCCCACTGCCGCACGGGCTGGCCGGCGCTGACGACCGGTTGCTCATTGGGATACGCCATGAACGTGACCGGGCATTCGGCCGTCCCCGAGTCTTCGGGCGTCCATTCCAATGGCTGTGCGAGCCAGTACGTTCCGCCGCGGAGGAGGATGTGGACGGGCCGGGCCAGTTGCCCGCCGTTGTTGCGGCGCAACTGGCGGATGACGTCCCGCGCGCGGGCCAGGGTCGCGAGCGGGCCATCGGAACGGTTTGCGTTCTGATGGGCCAACGCGCCAGTGAACTGGTCGCTGCCGCCGGGGGAGACATAGATGTTGATCGGGTCGGGCGCGGCGTGGGCGACATGTGCAAACAGCGCTAGCGACACGAGCATTAATCCCACTGCGAGCGCTCGGCGCCCTACTCCCTCTCCCGGTACTCCGGGAGAGGGCTGGGGTGA
>DASXMX010000045.1:0-8219 GCA_036495445.1 Tepidisphaeraceae bacterium | reverse complement strand
TGGAATAGCAAACATGCTGCAAGCGCCGAGCGAAATGGTATAGTTGAATCAGCAATGTCGACCCTGACGCGTCAACCTCCCGCTGGTTCGGGCGCTGCCCAGCCATCGATTCCCCCACTCGAGCCGGGGGACCGCTTGTCGCGCGAGGAGTTCCTCCGCCGCTACGAGGCAATGCCGGAGGGCGTCAAGGCGGAACGAATTGAGGGGATCATCTATATGCCTGCGGCTGCGGTATCGGCGGGGTTTCACGGGGTGCCGCACGCGCACCTGATGGGTTGGCTGACGTGGTATCGTACATTCACGCCCGGCGTCGAGGTGGCCGACAACAGCACCACACTTCTCGACCTCGACAACGACCCGCAGCCTGATGCGTGCCTTTACGTGCTTCCTGCGCACGGCGGACGCGTAAGAACGAACGAGAAGGGGTACATTGTCGGCGCCCCCGAGCTGATCGTCGAAGTCTCCGGCAGCAGCGTAAGCTACGACCTGAACGCCAAGCTGAACGCCTACCGCCGCAATGGCGTCCGCGAGTACCTGGTCCACCGCGTGTATGACGGCCAGTTCGACTGGTTCGTCCTCCGCGAGGGCCAGTACGATCGGCTCGCCCTCGACGCGCAAGGCGTCTTCCAGAGCCGCGAATTCGCGGGCCTGTGGCTCAAACCCGACGCACTGCTGGCGGGTGATCTGGCGGAAGTGCTCCGCGTCCTCCAGTTAGGCCTTGCCTCCCCCGAGCACCAACAGTTCGTCCAGCGCCTCGGGAAGTAGGGGCCGGCGTGCGCCCGTCGCTTGACCCTCCCCCCGCGGCCTGCCAGACCGCGACGACGTCGGGAATAGCAGACGGGACCGTCACGCTTTTCCGCACGTTCAACAATCCCATCTTCCTGCACAGCGCTAGCGTGATACATCGATCGATTCTGTGCTTCATCGTCGGATTGTCAGTCCAGGGGCTGGCAGGGGGCGTTCGGGAAATGTGGGGAGGGAATGAAGAATTCGCGACGGAAAGGGCGGGGTTTGGCCGTAGCTGAGCAGGATGACACTGACGGAGACTTCGTATGGGCGATGGCCAACGCCTATGAGCGAACGCTTGCGGGTCGAGGAGTTCATGCGGCTGTTCACCAGCCATGAGACCCGCATGCGCGCGTTCGCGATGTCGTTGATCCCCAACTGGGCCGACGCCGAAGAGGTGCTGCAGCAGGCGAATATGGTGATGTGGAAGAAGTTCGACGAGTTTGAGTCGGGCAGCAACTTCTTCGCCTGGGCGAGCCGGATCCTGTACCTGGAGGCGATGGACTTCCGCAAGCGGCAGGCGCGGGCGCGGGTGCGGTTCAGCGAGGCGTTCTGCCGGGCGGTGGCGAAGGAGGCGGTGGAGATCTCCGACGACCTTGCCGACCGCCAGACGGCGCTGGGCCAGTGCATCGCCAAACTGCGGCCGACCGAGCGCGAAATCCTCCATCATCGGTACGAGGACGGGGGCAACGTGGAGGCGGCCGCGGCGGCGCTGGGGCGTTCCGAGGACGCAATCTACAGCGCGCTTCGGCGCATCCGCCGGCAACTGTTCGAGTGCATCAATCGGGCCTTGAGGGCGGCCGCGGGAGCGCGCCATGGAACCTGAAGACTCGCTGGCCGACGAAATCATCGGGATGGTCGATGCCCTGCTGGAAGACCGGCTCGCCCCGGCGGACGTCCGCCGGCTGGAGGATCTGGTCTGCACCAACCAAACGGCCCGGCGGATCTACCTGCGCTACATCCACCTCAATTGCAGCATCCCGCCGCACCTGGGGGTGCCGGCGGCGGAACCCCCATTGCCCCAAGAGAGCGCCGCGCCGACGGGCCAGCCCGCGGACATGCACGAGACGCTCATGATGCCCGCCCTCCAGGCGGCGGCGTTTGAGGAGGAGGAGGAACCGTCCATCGTCCTGCCGCCGGCACCGCAACGGGAAGTTGGGCGTCACGCCCCGCTCTTTACGCTGCGCCGCTACGCGGCGGCCGCGGCGATCCTGATCATTGCAACTGCGGCGATTACCCTCTATCTGAACCACACTCCTCGAAAGGACCTCGCATCAGGCGTTCCGACGCCCACGCCGCCGACGACGCAACCAGCTCACGTCGCCCCGCCTGCGCCGGCCCCGCCGGCGGCGCCTCGGCCGGTGGCCCATCTGACGGCGCTGGCCAATGCGATGATCGAAAGCCCGGCGGGTCTCCACCCCGGCGCCCCGCTCCTGCCGGGACAGTCCTTGCGGCTCAAGAGCGGCGCGGCCGAGGTGACGTACGCCAACGGCGCGGTCCTCGTCCTCGAAGGCCCGGCCGACCTGCGGATCACCAACGCGAGCACGGCCCGGCTCGATCGCGGCAAGCTCGCCGCCCGCGTGCCGCACGCGGCCCGCTGGTTCCGCGTGACCGCCGCGAAGCTCACCGTCACCGACCTGGGCACCGAGTTCGGCGTCGACGTCCGCCCGGACGGCCTCGCGCTGGCGCACGTCTTCGAGGGCCGGATCTCAGTCGCCCTGCCGGGCACAACACCGAACGCTCCCGCCAAAGTAAAGCTGCTCGAGCGCGACCAGACCGTTCAATGCCCGATCCACGGCGGGCCGATCGAATCGCTGCCGAAGCTCCCGGAACCGTTCACGCGCGACATCACGCAGTACACGCTTCCGGTGCCGCTGCACAACAGCGGGGCGGGCATCGCCGAGGGGTCCCCGGACCCGCACTGGCAGTTCGTGGGCGACAGCAACGACCCGAACCTTGTCCCGCGCCCCGCGACGGTGGCCGGTGCGTTCACGACGACCCTTCCCGGCAAACAATCGTACCTGCCGAACAGCACGACATCGCAATGGATCTCCACCCAGGGCAAGCTGCCCGCGATGCCCGCCGGGACATATACGTTCCGCACCCAGATCGACCTGGCGGACCTCGATCCCGCGGCGGTGAAGGTCATCGCCCGCGTGGCGGCCGACGACGAGGTCAGCCACGTCCGGGTCAACGGCCGCGAGGTACCGCTTACCGCGCTGGCCGATCGCGGCCGACAATACACGCGGTTGCACGATCTGCCGCTGGCCGACGGGCTCGTCGCCGGAATGAACACGGTCGAGTTCGACGTCCTGAACACCCGGGACCAAATGGCATTGCGCGTCGAATGGGACGCGACGGTCCGCGCGCCGGTGGTGCGCTGAGATCGGTTGAAGATTTCTTTGATTTTCCGCGACGGAAAGCCGGCGGCGCATCCGTTGCAGGATGAGGGCGGAGAGGATCCGGGCCGTTGGCCCGTCAGATCAGTTCAGTCCGGGCCGGCGGGGTCCGGGCATCAATAGTGGGCGGACATTTCGAAGGTCAGGTGTCTTTATGCCACGACGCCGTCGAGGATTTACGCTGGTCGAATTGCTGGTCGTCATCGGCATCATCGCCCTGCTGATCTCCATCCTGCTGCCGGCTCTGAACCGCGCCCGGCGGCAGGCGAAGCAGGCGCAGTGCCTTTCAAACATGCGACAACTCGGTATCGGCTGGATCCAATATGCCAACCAATACAAGGGTTCGATGGTGCCGTCGATTTACTGGCAGGGTACGAAGATAAACAACAAAAACGACGATTCATGGGCAATCGTGCTGGTCGCCACGAAATGCTTACCGGACCCGCATATCACCGCTACTTCAAGCCCGTACGCATCGGGGATTTTCGTCTGCCCGGAAGTCGCCGAGATAATGTCGTTCACCAACATTCCCGGTGTGCAGACGATGGGATCGCAAGTTGACGGGTTCGACCGTCGGGTATCCAACTGGATGCAGCCCGGCCTGATAGTTGATTCGGCCTATTGTATTAACGCCAGCGTCAACCCGGCTCCGAGCGGTAGCCAGATTCCCGACAAGTTCATGCCGGACTCGGCGATCCTGACCGGTCCCCCTGTTAAATCCACTGTTCCGAAGATCAGCTCGATTCCGCATCCGGCGGACATGATCATCCTCCTCGATGGACAGGAATGGAATCCGCAGAATGGCACAGCGGGTTTCGAGCGAATCACTGGCGCGCGCCACGGCCAATATGATCCCAAGCTCCCCTTTGATACCGGGACGACCAATGTCCTCTGTCTCGACGGACATGCCGAGGGCGTCCCCCGCAACTGCCTGCCGCACGCGGTTGGAGACTGGGGCACTGCGGCAAATCCCAGTCAGCAACGTGTGCCGGGATTCCCGTTGAAGGTGGGCATCTGCCAGTAGCGTCCGCCAAACCGTCTGATGGCTTCCCTGTATGCGATTCGCGGGCTTCAACGCCCGCGAATCTATTTTTGGAGACCCGATGGTCGGTTGGCTGTCGCTCGGCAGCCGGCCACACTGGCTGGTGGCCGGCATCATCTTCCTCTGCGTGGGCGCTCACCGCGCCTCCGCCGCGACCGGCTTGGAGCAGGGCTGGGACAACCCGCCGCTGCAGGCGAAGGCGCGGACGTATTGGTGGTGGCTGAACGGGAACGTGACCAGGGAATCGATCACGCGTGACCTGGAGGGGATGAAGGCCAGGGGGTTCGGCGGCGCGGTGATCATGGACGCGGGCGGCGCCGAGCAGGATGGGAACGACCCGGTCCCGCACGGCCCCGACTTTATGAGCCCCGCCTGGCGGGAACTCTACAAGCACACGCTGCACGAGGCCGACCGCCTCGGTCTGGAGATCAGCCTCAACATCCAAAGCGGCTGGAACCTGGGCGGGCCGGTCGTGAAGCCCGAAGACGCGGCCAAGAAGCTCACGTGGTCGGAAACGCACATCAACGGGCCGGCCAGGTTCGCAAAGCCGCTCGCCGAGCCGCCCAAGCGCGACGGGTTCTATCGGGATCTGTTCGTCCTCGCGTATCCGGTCAGAGCCGGCCAGAAGGATCATCCGCCGATCGAGAACTGGGAATACAAGGCGATGGACAAGTCGCTGGGCTCGTCCGCGCCGGACACGAGCGTGCTGCTGAAGGACGTGCCCGCCACGCCGGGCGAAGAGGACGCGCGGGCGGCGGACGTCGTGGACCTCTCGCCCAAGCTCGCCCCCGACGGCACGCTAACTTGGGACGTGCCGCAGGGCGAGTGGGGGATCCTGCGGTTCGGCTGGACGATCGGCGATCACTCCTACGTCTCCACCGCGAGCGACGGGTGGCAGGGATATGCGCTGGACGTGCTGGACCCGGGGGCGTTCCACCGGTATTGGGATGCGGTGGTCGAGCCGCTGATCACGGACGCCGGGCCGATGGCGGGGAAGACGCTGAAGAACCTGCACACCGACAGTTGGGAGGTCGAGGCGATCAACTGGACGCCGACGCTGCGCGAGGAATTCGAGAAGCGCCGCGGGTACGACCTGCTGCCGTTTTTGCCGGCGATCGCGGGCAAAATCATCGACGACCGGGCGAAGACCAACCGGTTTCTGTTCGACTTCCGCCGGACGCTGGGGGACCTGGCGGTGGCGCACCACTACGTCCCGTTCCGAGACGGCGCGCACCGCCACGGGATGCTGATCCATCCCGAGTCGGGCGGGCCGCACGCCTCGCCGATCGACGCCCAGCAGTGCCTGGGGCAGGACGACATCCCGATGTCGGAGTTCTGGGCGTGGTCGCCCCGTCACCGGGTGGGCGACCCGAACCGGTTCTTCGTCAAGCAGCCCGCGTCGGCGGCCCATACGTATGGGCACCCGATTTGTTTCGCCGAGGGGTTCACGAACATCGGCCTGCACTGGCAGGAGAGCCTTTGGGACAACCTCAAGCCCTCGTTCGACAAGGCGCTGACCGAGGGGCTGAACGTGCTGGTGTGGCACGCGTTCGTCTGCTCACCGCGTGAGATGGGCCTGCCCGGCCAGCAATACTTCGCCGGCACGCACTTCAACCCGAACACGACGTGGTTCGAGAAGTCCGGCCCGTTCATCGCGTACATCAACCGTTGCCAGTGGATGCTTCAACAGGGCAAGTTCGTCGCCGACGCGTGCTGCTACTACGGCAACAACGTCCCGAACTTCGCACAGCTCCGCAGCTCCGACCCGGCCCACCTCGGCCCCGGGTACGACTACGACGTGATCACCGCCGACGCGATCATCGATCGCCTCTCGGTCCGCGACGGCCGGCTGGTGCTGCCGGACGGGATGAGCTACCGCGTGCTCGTCCTGCCTGACCAGCGGGCGATCTCGCTGCCGGTGCTACGGAAGGTGAAGCAACTCGTCGAGGCCGGCGCCACGATCCTGGGCCCACGCCCGCTCGAAGCGACGGGCCTCACCAACTACCCGGCCTCCGACGCGGAAGTGAAGCAACTCGCGGACGACCTCTGGGGCATTCAGCCGCTTGCGGCTTCGCGAACGAACAACGCCGCCGCCGCGAACACACCCAAACAAATCCGCACCGTCGGCGCGGGTCGGGTTGTCACCGGTCTCACCACCCGTGATTTCCTCCTGCAAGACGGCATCCATCCCGACTTCGACTTCTCCTGCACTTCCAAGGACGCCGACGTCTCCTACATCCACCGCCGCGACGGCGACGCCGACATCTACTTCGACGCCAACCGGGCCACGCACGACGAGACGCTGCGCTGCACGTTCCGCGTCGCCGGCAAGGCGCCGGAACTGTGGGACGCCGTGAGTGGCCACCACGATTTTGCCTCCGCCTGCTCCGAGTCCGACGGCCGCACGACCGTGCCGCTGGAACTGCCCCCCTGCGGTTCGATGCTGGTCGTCTTCCGCACGCCGGCATCCGCCCACCCGTCCAGAGGTGAGCGAAACACGCCGCCGTTCACCCCGCGCCAGGAATTGACCGGCCCGTGGACGGTATCGTTCGATCCGAAGCTGGGCGGCCCCGCTCAGGCGACGTTCGATCACCTCGAAAGCTGGACCGCCCGCCCGGAGCCCGGCATCCGCTTCTATTCGGGCACCGCGACGTACCACAGGACGTTCGACCTCGCGCCCGACCTGCGCGCGGGAACGCCGCAACTGTGGCTCGACCTCGGGGGCGTGCGGGAACTGGCGGAGGTCCGCCTCAACGGCAAGTCGCTCGGCGTCGTCTGGTCGCCCCCCTTCCGCGTCGACCTGACGCCGGGGCTCAAGCCCGAGGGCAACGAGCTCGAGATCGACGTGGTAAACTTCTGGCCCAATCGCATCATCGGCGACGCGTCGCTGCCGCCGGAAAAGCGGATCACGCGGACCAACATCCGCAAGCTGACGCAGGAGACGCCGCTGATCGAATCCGGCCTGCTCGGGCCGGTGCGGTTAATGGAGCAAGGCAGAGAATGAAACGACATTTCACGCTGTTCGTCGCCTGCGTCTTGTTTGGCTCGTTCGCCGCCGCCGAATCGTCATCGGGCCACGGCCCCGCCGCCCCCGAGGGTCTGCTGGTGGACCTGCTGCGGCGGCCGAACCTGACGGTCATCACCGACTCGCACCCGCGGTTCTCGTGGATCATCAATGACCCTTCGCGCGGCGCGGTGCAGTCGGCCTATCAAATCAACGTCTCCACATCCTCGGACGGAAAGTCCGACCTTTGGGACTCGGGAAGGGTCGCCTCGGCGCAGTCGATCGCGGTCCCCTACGTGGGCAAGGCGCTGGAGGCGAACCGCTCGTACTGGTGGGCCGTGCGGACGTGGGACGCCCAAGGCGAGCCGTCCCCGTGGAGCGCGCGGCAACGGTTCAACACAGGCGACTTTGACGCAAAACAGGCCTGGCCCGGCGAGAGCCATTGGGTGCAGATCGACTGGCCCGGCGGCGGCAAGCACTGGACGATGGAGAACCGCGAGCCGCTCGAATATCACCCGATCGCCCCCGCCGCCGTGCGCAAAACGGCCGACGGGTCGTACTTCATCGACTTCGGCCGCGCCGCGTTCGCCACGCTGCGCGTCACGCTCACCAGTCCGGAGGACGGTCGCGACGTCGAGATCCGCCTCGGCGAGAAGCACGTCGGCGACGCGGTCGACACCAAGCCGGGCGGCAGCATCTACTACGGGTCGCACAAGCTCGCGATCCAGAAAGGGACGCACACGTACGACCTGGTGCTGCCGCGGCACGTCTCGAAGATGCCGCACAGCCTCGTGCTGCCGGAGCAGATGCCGGAGGTGGAGCCGTATCGGTATGCGCAGATCATTGGGAGCCCATCCGAGATCAAGCCTCAGGACGTGCGGCAGGTCGCGCTCCTCTATTTTTTTGACGACAACGCCTCGTCGTTCGCCAGCTCCGACCCGGACCTTGACGCGGTGTGGGACCTGTGCAAGTACACGATGAAGGCGAC
>DASXMX010000044.1:0-17745 GCA_036495445.1 Tepidisphaeraceae bacterium | reverse complement strand
GAAGACCACGGACATGAGTACATGTCCGTGCCACCCGGGGAACGCGGCAAGAATCGCAAGTTCAGTCTCGAACAGCACGGGCATGTGTACATGCCCATGCCACCCAAAGCCGGCGCGATCGCTTACAATGGCCGCATGCGACCGCCCTCAGACACAGGGGTCCGCCGCTCCGCGCCGCTTGCGGCCGGTGGGGCACCTCGGCAGGTTGTCCGTTCGTCAGCGTCCATCTCCGCATCGAGATCGAGCGCGCGAGACGCCACACGATTAGGGGTCTTGTCGAAAGCTCAGACATTCGGGAAAGGGGCCGAGCCTATGTCCGTTCGGATTCGGTTGGTGATTGCGCTTTCAATCATTGCTTGCTGTGCCTCGTTCGCGAGGTCCGGAAGCACGACTTCGCCCGCGATGACCCGGCCGGCCGCGCCGGATTCCACGGCGGCGGCGAAGGCGCGGAAGCTGGTCAACGAGGTCTATGCGGACGCCCTCCGCGACGCGCGGACGCCCGGGCAAAAACTCGAGTTGGCCAAGCGTGTGATTCAGGACGCGGCCGAGACGAAGGACGATCCGGCGGGGCGGTACGTGATGCTCGGCCTCGCCCGTGAACTGGCGACCGACGCGTGCGACGCGCCGACCGCGCTGGCCGCCGTTTCGGCGACGGGGGACTTCAACATCGACGTCGCCAAGGCGAAGTTGGACGCGCTGGTCGCACTCGCCAAGTGCTCAAATCCCGATTTCGATCCCCGGCGGCTCCTGATGCCGATCAACGCCTGCATCGACGAGGCCGTCAACGCGGACAACTACAAGGTGGCGAGCCAACTGGCCGAGCTTGGCACGTCGATCGCCGAGCGGACGCAAGATCGGCAATCGATCAAGTCGACCCAGGCGCGCGTCCAGGAAGTGAAGGAGATCGCGGCCCGGTTCGCGCAGAATGCCAGGGCCGCCGAGACGCTTCGGACCGCGCCAACCGAGCCGAAGGCCAACCTGCTCGAGGGGCGGTTCCTGTGCTTCGTCAAAGGTAACTGGCCGGCGGGGCTTCTGATGCTGTCGCGCGGCAGCGACGCCGATTTGAAGTCGCTGGCCGAGGCGGAACTGGCCCGCCCGACCGACCCAGCGAAGCAGGTCGCGCTGGGGGACGGGTGGTGGGAACAGGCGGGGCACGAGACCGGCATGGAGAAGACCCGTTTGCTCGCCCACGCCGCCGCCTGGTATTCGGCGGCGTTGCCGAACGAAACCGGGATTGGAAAGCGGAAGATCGAGAAGCGGCTGGCCGAGTTGCCGGCCGGCGTCGTGCCGCCGGCGGCGGTTGCCCCAGTGCCCGGTGACGCGGTCGCCGGGGCCGATGCGCCGCCGGCGGCGCGGGGGCCGGTCGTTTCCAAGTTCCTTTATCTCGTCGCCGACGACTTCGTCGTGGAAATCTACGTCGACGGCAAGCGCGTCGAGGACGAGAACCGGCACCTGCAGGCGGAGCGGTACGGCGCCACCGAGGAGCGCGTCGATCTGGAACTTCACTCGGGGGATTGGATCGTCTTCAACGTGGTGAACGATCGCCTCCGCTGGGACGGTGCGAAATACTTCGCAGCGGCGGGAATGATGGACGAGGGGAAGCCCGTCTTCTGGACGGACGCGTCGGGCGGCAAGTGGTCGTTCTGTGACGCGCCGGGACAGCCCGACGAATTCATCGCCAAGCCGACCTACCTCGCGTCACACCACGTTGAAACGATCGAGGACCACAAATGGGATGCCGGCGACGGCATGATGCAGGACGGTGTCAAGGACTGGCGGGGCGAAGCGATCTGGGCCCCGGGCCGCACGCGAAACATCTGGATCAAGTACGTCATTGGCAACGCCAGTGCTGCGCCCGGCCCCAAAACGGGCGAGCAGCCCTCGGAGGCGACGCCGAGCCATCCTGCGAGCCGGCCGACGCGGATCTTCGACGTGCCGTAGAGTCAAGTCGCGCTCTCCTGCTGCACCATCGGGGTCAGGTCCGGGGCGCCAACTGCCGAGCCTAACGATGTCACTCGACGACGCGGCGGTCTGTTCCCTCGGCGGTTGTGGGCAGCCCTTTGCGGCCGCAAATGAAGCGAGCCTCCCAACAACGCAGGGAGGCTCGCATCCAATTCCACTGGATCTTCTCCATATGCGGGCGACTCACCGCATGTCGCGGCGAGCGTCGCTGGTGACCGGGCGATCGACGCGGTCCCACGCGTCGCGGGTCGCGGCTTTCGCCTTTTCCCAGCCGAGCCGGGATTTGAACTTTGCCTTTTCCCAGCCGCTGGCCAGATCGCTTTCGACCTCGTCAAACTTGCGCCCCGTGTAGCGCGACCGCGACTCCCAGCCATAGCGGTAGGCCGGGGCGTAATCGTCGTCGTAGGTCGCATCGGACGTGTAGTAGGGGCGGGTCTTGTAGTTGTCGCGCCAGTACGCGTCTTCGGCGGTCGGGTTGATGTTCTCCGCCACGCCTTTGCCGGCCAACCCGCCCACGGTGCCGCCGACGATACCGCCGACGATCGCGCCGGCGACCGTGCCCGGGCCCGGAATGACCGATCCGGCGGCCGCACCGGCTGCCGCGCCCGCTGCCGCGCCGATGCCCGCGCCGACCGGGTGTGAGCCCGGAGCACCGGTGATCGGGTCGGGGTTGGCGTCGGGATCCCGGCTGCGATCGAGGTCATCGGTTCGCCCGATGTCGCTTCGGCTCGTACCGCTGTCGATCCCACGTTGATTCATGGCCATGGCGTACTCTCCGTTGCAAGAACATTTTGTCGGTCCCCTCCACGGCGGAGGGGCGGTCAAGATGTGCTTGGCAAATGAGATGCCGCGACACCGGGCTGGGCGGGCGAATGGCCGGAAGCCGGTTTCATTGAAATAAAAAAGCGAACTCTTGCGGTTGTTTTTTGTAGTAACACGGAACGGTCGGGTAGAGTAGAGGTACATAGCGTGACCGGGCGGCAAAAGTGCGACGGCCCAGGGACGCGTGGACCCGGCCGTGTGGCCACGGTCTCAGGATGAGGTTTAAGCTGCTGGTGCTCAGGGAGATGTAGATGGGGAATGGAGGCGCAAGTTCGAGCCTGCGGCTGGCCATCGGAGTCGCGATGGGGATCGCGAGCTTCTGCGCCTCGGCGTGGGCCGGCACCGATCGGCCGGCCGAGCAGTTCCGCAAGACGGTCCAGCCGATCCTTTCTCAATATTGCTTTGACTGCCACGCCGACGGGTCGAACAAGGGGAAGGTCGCGTTTGACGAGTTCAAGTCGGACCAGGACCTGCTGGGCGACACCGAACTGTGGTGGAAGGTGCTGAAGAACGTCCGCGCCGGCATCATGCCACCGCAGAAGCACCCGCAGCCGACGGATTCGGAAAAGCGCGAGTTGGTCAATTGGATTAAGTACGGCGCGTTCGCCCTTGATCCGGCCGCGCCCGATCCGGGGCGGGTGACGCTTCGACGACTGAATCGAGTCGAATACCGCAACACGATCCGCGACCTGATGGGGGTCGATTTCAACACGACTGAAGAGTTCCCGCCCGACGACACCGGCTACGGGTTCGACACGATCGGCGACGTGCTGAACGTGTCGCCGATGCTGCTCGAAAAGTACATGCAGGCGGCGGAGAAGATCGTCAACGAGGCCGTGCCGACCGTCGCCCGCTCGATCGCCGACCTGCAACTCTATGGGAACGACTTCCGCGGCGGCGGGGCGAATGGCGCGAAGCTGTCGTTCTATCGCGAATCCAACGTCGCCGCGAAGTTCACCGCCCGGCGCCCGGGCAGCTATCACCTGACGCTGAACATGGTCGTCCGTGGGTCGTTCGATTTCGACCCCGGCGAGTGCGACGCAGCGTTCACGGTCGACGGCGCGGAGCAGTGGCATGAGCACCTCAAGTGGGAGAGCGGTAAGAAGCTCCAGATCGACTTCGATCGGAACTGGCAACCGGGCGAGCACCGTTTCGCCTTCGAAATTCATCCGCTGAAGGAAATCCCGAAGGAGCCGCACATCGGCCCGAACACGGCGGTGCCGACGACCGTCGACCTGCAGGTCGTCTCACTCGACATCCAGGGACCGATGGAGAAGCAGTACTGGGCGGAGACGAAGAACTTCGACCGCTACTTCCCGCGCGAGGAGGTGCCGGCCGACCCGGTCGAGCGCAAGACGTACGCCCGGCAGGTGATCGCCGCGTTCGCAAAAAAGGCGTTCCGCCGGCCGGCGGACGACCACGTGCTCGGCCGGCTCGTCGAGATCTATGAATCGACTGCGAGTCAGTCCGGCAAGACGTTCTTCGATGGGGTAAAGGAAGCGATGGTCGCGGTGCTCTCGTCGCCGAGGTTCGTCTTCCGCGTCGAGAAACCTGAGCCGGGCGCCTCGGGATCCACGGTCCCGCTCGACGAGTATTCGCTGGCGTCGCGGCTGTCGTATTTCCTCTGGTCCACGATGCCGGACGACGAGCTGATGTCGCTGGCCGACCACCACGCGCTGCGCGCTCATCTGAACGAGCAGCTCAAGCGGATGCTGAAGGACCCGCGCTCGCAGGAGTTGGTCTCGAACTTCACCGGCCAGTGGCTCGAACTGCGCGACGTCGAGGGGATCAACATCAACGTCTTCCGCGTCCTGAGGCAGGACAACCAGCCGCTGATCCACCCGACCGGGCCGGCGGCGACGCAGCCCGCCCGGCAGGTGATCGCATCGGCCGGCAGCGGCACTGGCGCGGCCGCGGGTGGCGGCGCGGCGGCGGGCGTGGGGGTGGGCACCGGCCGTCGCGACTTCGGACTGGGGGCGAGCTTCCGCATCGGGAAGAACGGCGCCGGCAGCGGGCCGCTGTTCAAACTGTTCGGCGTTCAGTTCCAGCTCGATTCGAATCTGCGCCGGGCGCTGCGCGAGGAGCCTGAGATGCTCTTCGCCGAGATCATGCGCAACGACGAGAGCATCGCGCAACTGCTGGACACCGATCACACCTACCTGAACGAAAAACTCGCCGCCCTCTACAAGGTGGACGGCGTCGCCGGCCCCGACATGCGGCGGGTGGACTTGCCGAAGGAGAGCCCGCGCGGCGGCCTGCTCACGATGGGCGCCGTGCTCATCGTGACCTCGAACCCGACGCGCACGTCGCCGGTGAAGCGGGGCCAGTTCATCCTCGACAACATGCTCGGCATGCCCACGCCGCCGCCCCCGGCGGCCGTGCCGGCGCTTGAGGCTTCCGAAAGGAACTCGGCCAAGACGCTGAGCTTCCGCCAGGTGCTGGAGATCCATCGCAGCGAGCCGCTGTGCGCCTCATGCCACGGGCGGTTGGACCCGCTGGGGCTCTCGCTGGAAAACTTCGACGCGATCGGCATGTGGCGCGACAAGGAACGCGGCCTGCCCATCGACGCCGCCGGCCAGCTCCTCACGGGCGAATCGTTCCACGACGCACACGACGTCAAGGGCATCCTCATCAAAAACCACCTACCCGACTTCTACCGCTGCCTGACCGAGAAGATGCTGACGTACGCCCTGGGACGCGGGATGGAGGCGTACGATGTGGAGACGGTTGACCAGATCGTCGAGCGCCTGCAGCACGAGAACGGCCGGTTCTCGGCCCTGATCGAAGGCATCGTCGATTCGGCGGCGTTTCAACGGCGGCGCAACGCGAAGGACCGGATGGCCGGTGCGGTCGGCCCGGTCGCGGCGGAACCTCAAACAGGGAACCTTTCCCCCAATTGAGCCATGAAACAGTTCACCCCCAATCGTCGTCGGTTCCTGCGTGGCCTTGGCGCGTTCGTGGCGTTGCCCGCGTTCGAGTCGCTGCTGCGGTTCGACGGGGCGGCCTCGGCCGCCGCCGCGACGACGGGCGGCGCTCGCCTGGCGACGACCGCCACGGGCGCGCCGCTTCGCTTCGCCGTTTGCTACGTCCCCAACGGGGCGATCCAATCCGCCTTTTGGCCGACCGGCGAAGGCAAGGACTTCACCTTCGCCCGCACGATGGAGCCGTTGAAGGACTTCAGGGACCAGGTGCAGGTCCTCAGCGGGCTCGATCACCTGAACGCCACCGCGGGCAACGACGGCGGGGGGGATCACGCCCGCGCCAGCGGCGTGTTCCTGACCGGCGTGCGCGTCAAGAAGACTGCCGGCGCCGACATCCACGCTGGCGTCTCGATCGACCAGGTCGCCGCCAAATACGTCGGCCATCTCACGCGCTTCCCCTCGCTGGAGCTGACCTGCGACGCCGTCCACAAGTCCGGCAACTGTGACACCGGCTATTCCTGCGCCTACCAGTACAACATCGCCTGGCAATCGCCCACGACACCGCTGGCGCCGGAGCCCAACCCCCGGCTGCTGTTCGAACGCCTCTTCGGCGCCGGCGCGCACGGCCAGCGCCGCGCCGCGCTGCAAGCGCGTCAGGCGCAGCAGCGGTCGATCCTCGACTTCGTCATGGACGACGCCCATGACCTGGACGACCAGCTCGGCGGCCGCGACCGCCAGAAGCTCGACGAATACCTCACCAGCGTCCGCGACGTGGAGAAGCGCATCCACGCCGCCGAGAGCTTCGGCCAGACCCCGGACCCCAACCTCGACACCCCAGCCGGCGTGCCCGCCGGCTACACCGAATACGTCCAGCTCATGTACGACCTGATGCTGCTGGCCTTCCAGACCGACAGCACACGCGTCGCCACGTTCCTCGTCGCCAACGAGGGGAGCAACCGCTCGTTTGGCCAGATCGGCATCTCCGAAGGCCACCACTACCTCTCCCACCACATGGGGGCGAAGGACAAGATCGAGAAGGTGAGCAAGATCGACCTGTTCTACATGGAGCAGTTTGCCCGGTTCCTCAAGCGGGCCAACGAGATCAAGGACGTGGACGGCAACTCCCTACTGCACAACTCGATGATCCTGTACGGCTCCGGCAACTCCGACGGCAACCGCCACACCCACACCAACCTCCCCGTCGTCCTCGCCGGCGGCGGGGGCGGAACGCTGGCCCCCGGCCGCTTCACCAAATTCGGCGGCCGCCCGATGTCCAACCTCTTCCTCAGCCTCGCCGACCGCATGGGCGCCCCATCGCTCCCGCGCTTCGGCGACTCGACGGACCGGTTGACGAGCATTTAGTCATTCGTCCCTGGTCCTTTGTCCTTGGTCCCCGGCGGGGCAGGATTCCTGTCTGCCCATTACTTGCCAAGGGGACATTCTTGTCCCTTCCTTCTCCATCACGGCGTCCGCCCTTCGATATACGCTATCGGAATCGTGAGGCGCAGCTCGCCCAATGCATCCAGACGGCCGCGCAGCCGGGCGAACACGTCGCGCTCGCGGCCGGGGACCACGTTCCTCCACCCCTCCAGAAACCCAAGTTTGATGAAGTGATGGTTCAGCAGGGCCGTCCCATTGGCGAACCGCATGACCGCTTGTCGCTCGATGACGCAGGTGACTTCGAACCCGCCGCCCTCCAGGAGCTCGCACACGCCTGCGATGGTGGCGCGGCGGCCGATGTGTTCACGCAAACGCCGTCGTGAGTCGTCATCGGCCAGCACCTCGTCGAACACCTGATAAAACTCGCGCATGTGGCCCTGAAGGTTGGTGGTCAGCGCGAGGGTTGCTCCCTGGCGTGCCACCCGCCGGCATTCCCGCACGACGTTGGCGCGATCATCAAAATTGTTGATGCCGAGGTTCGACACGATCAGATCGAAGGTGGCCGCCGCGAACGGCAGCGCTGACGCGTTGGCTTGATGCATCGTGACATTTGGCGTCCCTCGGGCCGCGATCTTCTCCGCGGCACGGCGAAGCGCCTCAGGCCAAAAATCGACCCCATGAACCTGGGCCGCGGGCCCAAGCCGCTCGGCAAGCTCGATCAGCGGGAACCCCGTTCCGCAGCCGATGTCGAGCGCCCGCGCCACCCCGGCAAGCGGAACGTGCTCGAGCATCAGCAGGCCGGACATCGCCGACCAGAGCGGCAACTCGTCATAAGCCGCGATGACGCGCGGTGATGAAAGGTCCGCCTCGAATTCAAGAAAGGCCAGGTCGTCCATCGCTATCCATTACAATGCCAATTCCGCGCAACGATGCAAACAACCGGCCCCGTTGTCGCGGATGCGGCGGTGAACAGGCGGCGGATCACGCCGGCGTCTTCTCCACGTTCGAGGGGATCGGCATCCCGCACTCGGAGCAGCGGTCCTGGCTGGCCCGCAGGTCATGCCCGCACCGTACGCAAAGGCCGGCCTGCCGCCGTCTTGCTGCCAGTGGCTTGCACCGCCGAAGAATCGAATCAGCCCAACGTCTCCCGAGGCGATCCGAATAATCACTGTGACTGCAAGAGGTGCAGTAGAAGGACGGGACAGGAATGCCCCGACACCAGGTGTTCTCCCGCAATCACCCCAGGTTCTTCTGGTAAACTGCTGCGTCTTCGTCCACTCGTAGCCGAGCGCAGGGTAGAACGCATGGCTCTCGACGCGATTGACGTTGCTGCGGACGACCACCGTGCCGATGCCGATGCTCCTCGCCCACCGCTCCGCCCCGGCCACCAGCCGTCGGCCGACGCCGGCCCGCCGGGCCGTGGCCGAAACAACCAGGCCGACCCGGACGCGGGCGGGTTCCGGTTCGCGATCCCCTCTCATGGGGCTAGCATGTCGGGCGGCGCCGGTTGCCCACCATTGATCAGGATTGCGCGATGTCAATAGATCCGCTGCATATGGCCTTCGAGATCGCCCATCGTATTTGCGACGTGAAAGTGGGTGCGAGAGGGTTTCGCGTCGTGCGCGTCTTCGACCCCGATGATGACTCGACCAAGTTGTATATCTATCGGACTGACGTGCCCGCTTACACGACGCCGGGCGTGCCGTTTGGCTTGCAAGGCGCAGCGCTTCGACATTGGGCGGAAGGCGAGCTGAGGTCGCCTTTCGAGGATCGTGTGGACTGGAGTCGCTGCGACGAATCGCTTCGGGAAGGTGTGTTAAGCATCCCGTCTGTTTCACCTGCCGCTTCGGCTTACGTGGGGGGCCTTTGTCTTTGCGTTTTCTTGGCGTGCTTGGCGTCTTGGCGGCCGGCTTTTTCTTTCGTCCTTGACGTTCGCGTAGCGCACCCCGAAAAACCGCGAATTTGTGGGGGATTTCCGGGTTTAGTTGTCAGCGGCACCAAATCTGCTACAATACTGGACTTTCGTCCCGGAACCACTACGCGCACTGTTGGTAAGAGACAAGATGATGCACGGTTTACCCTCTTCTCAGGGCCTGTACGATCCCCGCTTTGAGCATGATGCCTGCGGCGTCGGTTTCATCTGTCACATGAAGGGGAAGGCGTCGCACGCGATTGTCTCTGACGCGCTGCTGATGCTGGAGAACATGAACCACCGCGGCGCCTGTGGCTGCGAGGAGGACAGCGGCGACGGGGCCGGGATCATGGTCAAGATCCCCGACGCATTCATGCGGGCCAAGTGCCAGGCGCTGGGGTTTACGCTGCCGCCGGCGGGGGAATACGCAGTGGGGGCAATTTTTCTGCCGCAAGATGCCGCACAACGGCAGGCGTGCGAGCGGGAATTTGAGAAAGTTGCCAACCAATATGGCGTTCGTGTCATCGGCTGGCGCGACGTGCCGGTGGACGGGCGGCAGGTCGGGCCGACGCCCAAGCGGTCGGAGCCGAAGGTTCGCCAGGTCTTCTGCGGCATGGCCAGTCAGTTCAGCCGGGCGGAGTTCGAACGCCGGCTGTATATGCTTCGGCAGATCGCCGAGAACGTCATCGAATTTGGCCATCTGCCCGAGCAGGCCCGGGAAGATTTCTATATCTGTTCCCTCTCGACCACCCGCCTGGTCTACAAGGGGATGCTGACCGCCGGGCAGGTCCGCGCGTATTACCTCGACCTGCAGGACACCACCTTCACCAGCCCGCTGGCGATGGTTCACTCGCGGTTTTCGACCAACACGTTCCCGTCCTGGCGGCTCGCCCACCCGTTCCGGTTCGTCGCCCACAACGGCGAGATCAACACGCTCCGCGGCAACCGCAACTGGATGCGGGCCCGCACCGCGTCGTTGCAGTCCGAAGCGTTCGGCGAAGACCTTCAGCGGATGCTCCCGATCCTGACCGAGTCCGGCAGCGACTCGGCCACGCTCGACAACGCGCTGCAGTTCCTGGCCAACAACAACCGCTCGCTGGCGCATTCGGTCCTCATGCTCATCCCCGAGGCGTGGCAGAAGAACGACCTGATGGACCCGGACCGGCGGGCGTTCTACGAGTATCACGCCTGCCTGATGGAGCCGTGGGACGGCCCGGCGTCGATCGCCTTCACCAACGGCGAGCAGATCGGCGCGGTCCTCGACCGCAACGGGCTCCGCCCCAGCCGCTATTACGTCACCAAGGACGACCTGGTCATCATGGCCAGCGAGGTCGGCGTCCTGCCCGGGATCGCGCCGGACCGCGTCAAGCAGAAGTGGCGGCTTCAGCCGGGCAAGATCTTCCTGATCGACATGAAGCAGGGCCGGATCGTCGACGATCGCGAGATCAAGGACGAACTGGTCGACAAGCGGCCGTGGAAGCGGTGGCTGGAGGAGAACCTGGTCGAGCTGGAAAAGCTCCCGGCCCCCAGCTTCGTCCCGCAGCCGGACCACAGCACGTTGCTGGTCCGCCAGCACGCGTTCGGCTACACGAACGAGGACGTCAAGCTGCTGCTGACCCCGATGGCCGTCAACGGCCAGGAGGGGCTCGGCTCGATGGGCACCGATACGCCGCTGGCCTGCCTCTCCAGCAAGCCGGTGCTGCTGTACAACTACTTCAAGCAGCTCTTCGCGCAGGTGACCAACCCGCCGCTCGATGCGAATTTTGAGGAGCTGGTCACCTCGCTTTACACGTACCTCGGGCACGAAGGGAACCTGCTGGAGGAATCGCCCAAGGCGTGCCACCTGATCAAGCTCAAGACGCCGATCCTGAGCAACACCGACCTGGCCCGGCTGCGGGAGGTGCAGGTGGGGAACATCCGGTCGGTGACGCTGCCGATGCTGTTCGACGTGAACGCCGGCGAGGCGGGCCTGGAGAAGGCGCTGGCGGAGCTGTGCGCCGCCGCGGCCAAGGCGGTGAAGGAGGGCGCGTCGATCCTGATCCTGTCGGATCGCGGCGTCGACCAGGACCACGCGCCGATCCCGAGCTTGCTGGCCACGTCGGCCGTCCACCACCACCTGATCCGCGAGGGCACCCGCACGCAGGCCGGGCTGGTCATCGAGACCGGCGAGGCCCGCGAGGTGCATCACTTCTGCCTGCTGATCGGCTACGGCGCCGGCGCGATCAACCCGTACGTCGCGTTCGAGACGATCGCCGACATGCACCGCGAGCGGATGCTGCCGCCGGACCTGTCGCTCGACCAGGGGAAGAAGAACTACATCAAGGCGGCCAACAAGGGGATCATCAAGGTCGCCTCGAAGATGGGCATCTCGACGGTGCAGAGCTACCGCGGCGCGCAGATCTTCGAAGCGGTCGGCATCAGCAAGAAGGTCATCGAGCAATACTTCACGAACACGGCCAGCCGGATCAATGGCGTCGGGCTCGACGTGATCGCCCGCGAGAGCCTGGAGCGTCATCGCACCGGGTTCCCGCCGATCGACGTCAACGGGCAGGTGCTGGACAACGGCGGGTTCTACCAGTGGCGCCGCGACGGGGAATACCACATGTGGAACCCCGATACCGTCGCCAAGCTGCAGCAGGCGGTGCGCATCACCGGGTTCCCGACGTTCAAGGAATACTCCAAGCTGGTGGACGACGAGGCGCGGCACCGCTGCACGATCCGCGGGCTGCTGAACTTCAAGAAGGGCACGCCGGTGCCGATCGAGGAGGTCGAGCCGGCCAAGGAGATCGTCAAGCGGTTCGTGACCGGCGCGATGTCGTTCGGCTCGATCAGCCGCGAGGCGCACGAGAACCTGGCGATCGCGATGAACCGCATCGGCGGCAAGTCCAACACCGGCGAAGGGGGCGAAGACCCCGACCGATTCAAGCGGGACGCCAACGGCGACCTCCGCCGCAGCGCGATCAAGCAGGTGGCCTCGGCCCGGTTCGGCGTGACGACCGAGTACCTGGTCAACGCCGCCGAGCTGCAGATCAAGATGGCTCAAGGCGCCAAGCCGGGTGAAGGCGGTCAGCTCCCGGGCCACAAGGTGGACGAGTACATCGGCAAGGTGCGTCACTCGACGCCCGGCGTCGGCCTGATCTCGCCCCCGCCGCACCACGACATCTATTCGATCGAAGACCTCGCCCAGCTCATCCACGACCTGAAGAACGTCAACCCGGCGTCGCGGGTGTCGGTGAAGCTGGTGAGTGAGGTGGGCGTCGGGACGATCGCCGCGGGCGTGGCCAAGGCCAAGGCCGACCACATCCTGATCTCCGGCGACGGGGGCGGGACCGGGGCTTCGCCGCTCACCTCGATCAAGCACGCCGGCCTCCCGTGGGAGCTGGGCCTGGCCGAGACGCAGCAGACGCTGGTGATGAACAACCTGCGCGGCCGCGTGGTCGTGCAGACCGACGGGCAGATCAAGACCGGCCGCGACGTGATCATCGGCGCGCTGCTCGGGGCCGAGGAGTTCGGCTTTTCGACCGGCCCGCTGATCGCCTCCGGGTGCATCATGATGCGGGTCTGCCACTTGAACACCTGCCCGGTCGGCGTCGCGACGCAGGACCCGGAGCTGCGCAAGAAGTTCGCCGGCAAGCCCGAGCACGTGATCAACTTCATGTTCTTCGTGGCCGAGGAGGTCCGCGAGTACATGGCGCAGATGGGCTTCCGCAAGTTCGAGGACATGGTCGGCCGCAGCGACCTGCTGGAGTTCGGCGACGTGTCGAACCACTGGAAGGCCAGGCACATCGACCTGTCGCCGATCCTGTATCGCCCGAACGTGGGTTCGGACGTCGCGATCCGCAACATCCAGGGCCAGGACCACGGCCTCCGCAATTCGCTCGACAACCGCAAGCTGATCGAGCTGGCCAAGCCGGCCCTGGAAAAGGGCGAGACAGTGACGGCGGAGCTCGAGATCCACAACACCAACCGCACCGTCGGCACGACGCTGTCGGGCGAGATCGCCAAGCGGTACGGCCACGCCGGGCTGCCGAACGACACGATTACGTTCAAGTTCACCGGCTCGGCCGGTCAGAGCTTCGGGTGCTTCCTGGCCAAGGGCATCACGCTGCTGCTGGAGGGCGACGCCAACGACTACGTCGGCAAGGGCCTCTCCGGCGGGCGGATCGCGGTCTTCCCGCCCCGGCAGGCGACGTTCGCAGCCAACGAGAACATCATCGCCGGCAACACGATCGCCTACGGCGCGATCGACGGCGAGCTGTACCTCCGCGGCGTGGTGGGCGAGCGGTTCTGCGTCCGCAACTCCGGCGCCAAGGCCGTCGTCGAAGGGTGCGGCGACCACGGGTGCGAGTACATGACCGGCGGCCGCGTCGTCGTGATCGGCCCGACCGGCCGCAACTTCGCCGCCGGCATGAGCGGCGGCATCGCCTACGTCTACGACGACTCGGCCCAGTTCCTGCGCCTCTGCAACCAGGACCTGGTGGACCTGGAGACGGCCGACAAGGCGGACGACGTCGACACGATCCGCTACCTGCTGGAAAACCACGTGAAGTACACGGCCAGCCCCGTCGCCAGGGCGATCCTTGACGACTGGGAAAAGGAGCGGAAGTATTTCGTGAAGGTGATGCCCAAGGACTACCGCCGCGTCCTCGAGCACCAGGCCGAGATGGAGGCCCGCGCTGCCGCCCTCTCGAAACGTCAGTCGGCTTCAGTGTAGGAACCAAAACGCGCCGCAAAGACGCAAAGACGCGAAGACGCGAAGGAAGCCGCAAAGAAGAAAAGAAGAGTAGAGTAAAAAAGACAGGGGATTGCGCTTCCTTTCCTGTCTTCCTTCGTGGCTTCCTTCGCGTGCTTTGCGTCTTTGCGGCCGTATTCGCATTTTCCGCATCAGAATCGAAGGAAGAGTCGTCCAATGGGTAAGCCCACCGGTTTCAAAGAGATTTCCCGCGAGTTGCCCAAGCGCCGGCCGGTCGAGCTGCGCATCCTCGACTGGGAGGAGATCTACCACGATTTCCCCGAGGACAAGCTGCGGGCGCAGGGCGCGCGGTGCATGGACTGCGGCATCCCGTTCTGCAACAACGGGTGCCCGCTGGGCAACATCATCCCCGAGTGGAACGACCTGGTTTACAAGAACCGGTGGCGGGACGCCCTGGAGATGCTGTTCAAGACGAACAACTTCCCCGAGTTCACCGGCCGCATCTGCCCCGCGCCGTGCGAAGAGGCGTGCGTGCTGGTGATCAACGAGAAGCCGGTCACGATCAAGCTGATCGAGCAGAACATCATCGACCGCGCGTTTGCCGAGGGGTGGGTGACGCCCCGGCCGCCGCAGAAGCGGACGGGCAAGCGGGCGGCGGTGATCGGCTCGGGCCCGGCGGGCCTCGCCGCCGCCGCCCAGCTCAACCGCGCCGGGCACGGGGTCACCGTCTTCGAGCGGGCCGACCGCGTCGGCGGGCTGCTGATGTACGGCATCCCCAACTTCAAGCTCGACAAGAAGGTCGTCGAACGCCGCGTCAAGCTGATGGAAGCCGAGGGGATCACGTTCAAGACCAGCGCCAACGTCGGCGACAACGTGAAGGTGGAAGACCTCCGCCGCGACTTCGACGCGATCGTCCTCTGCGGCGGCGCCACCGCCGCCCGCGACCTGAAGGTCCCCGGCCGCGAGCTCAAGGGGATCTACAAGGCGATGGACTACCTGCCGCTGCAGAACAAGCGCAACCTGGGCGACCCGATCCCCGACGAACAGTTCATCAGCGCCAAGGACAAGCACGTGATCATCCTGGGCGGCGGCGACACCGGCGCCGACTGCCTGGGCACCGCCCAGCGGCAGGGGGCCAAAAGCATCAAGCAGTTCGAGCTGCTCCCGCGGCCCCCGGAATCCCGCACCGCCGAGATGCCCTGGCCCTACTGGCCCATGATCTACCGCGTCTCCTCCGCCCACGAGGAGGCGGCGTGGCAGTGGGGCGAAGACGTCCGCGACTACAGCATCAACACCAAGTCGTTCTCGGGCGAGGACGGCGTCGTCAAGAAGCTCCACGGCATCCGCCTCGAATGGAGCAAGGGCGCCGACGGCCGCTACGCCATGAAGGAGGTCCCGGGCAGCGAGTTCGAGCTCGACTGCGACCTGTGCCTGCTCGCGATGGGCTTCGTCAGCCCCGAGCACCCCGGCCCGATCCAGCAGCTCAACCTGCGGCTCGACTCGCGCGGTAACGTGGCGGTCGACGAGAACTACATGAGCAGCGTCCCCGGCGTCTTCGCCGCCGGCGACATGCGCCGCGGCCAGTCCCTGGTCGTCTGGGCCATCAGCGAAGGCCGCTGCGCCGCCCACGGCGTCGACAAGTACCTCATGGGGCGGTCGGAACTGCCATACCTCAAGCTGTTCTAATGATGCCGGGGACGCACGGATGTCTCACCACCAGCGCATGGCCGCAGCACGGCGCTCGCTCGATGGGCTTTCCACAGGTGATGCATTCGGAGAGTGCTTCTTCGGAATCTCATCAAACCCGATGGCGCTGGAGTTGCATCTTTCCACCCGCACGCCTCCGAACGTGCGATGGCGGTGGACCGACGATACGGCCATGGCCGCGGCGCTTGTGGACGTCCTCGACCGTCATCACGGTATCGAACAGGACGTGCTCGCGGGCGCATTCGCCCGTCGTTACGCCGAGGACGACCGGCGCGGCTACGGGGGAACTGCACATGGCATCCTCATGGCGATTGGAGCGGGTGAGCCTTGGCAGACCGTCTCCCAAGCGGCGTTCGATGGGATGGGCTCGGCAGGGAATGGTGCCGCGATGCGAGTGGCAGCGCTCGGGGCATACTTCTCATCTAATACCGGCGAGTTAATCCAACATGCCCGACAATCCGCCGAGGTGACCCATGCTCACCCAGAGGGGCAGGCGGGTGCGATCGCGGTCGCCCTTGCCGCCGGGTTTGCGGCCGTGCATTCCGACCTGCCGCCAGCGGAGGCAGCCGCGGGGATGTTCGAACATGTGTTGCGACACACACCGGACAGTCAGACCCGTGCTCTCATCGCCCAAGCGCGCGACTTGCCCCCGACGTTCAGCGTGGCGACTGCGGCTTCCGTCTTGGGCTCCGGCTTCCGACTGACCGCTCAGGATACGGTCCCGTTTTGCCTGTGGTGTGCCGCGAGGTCGTTCGGGGATTTCGAGAGCGCCGTATGGACGACTGTCTCGGCCGGAGGCGACATGGACACCACATGCGCAATCGTTGGTGGGATCGTCGCCCTCACCGAGCCGAACGGCCTGCCTCCCGCGGATTGGGTCGCGCGACGCGAGCCGCTTCCCCAAGCGTTGGAACTCTGATCCAGCACATCACTTGTCGCGGTACCGTGACGCGGTTATCCGATCCGCCGTCGGCGGCGGGCGTCGGTGTAGGTGAGTTCGAGATCGAGCGGCAGGACCACGCCCTTGTCGATCGCCAGCGGCAGGGTGGGAAGTGGTTGGCCGATGGCGAGCGTGCGGTTGCAGCATTCGATCGACGGTGTCTGGTCCCGCAGCACCGGCCGGAACGCGGTGGCATAGAGTGTGGCCTCAGGCCACCCGGCGGGCTCGCCTGGCTCGCTGAAGCGAACCAAATCGTAGCAGAGGTTCGCCTGCCGGGTTGTGACCGTATCCACCACGACGAGCCCGACGCCACGCTGCAGGTAAGCCGCACACTTAGCGACGAACGCGCGTCGAGACTCCTCGCGGTCCTTGTTTGCGGGGCTGACCAATGCGACCGCGGCGACGAGCGTCGGGCCGGCTTCGCCGCTGAAGACGAGCACTTCGACCGAGTCGGGGAATACCGCCGGCAGCAGCAGATCGGGCGCCGGCGGGGACCAGACGGACGCCGCCGGCAATGTGGCGGTCGCCGCGCCGGCGGGGCCGCCGGCCTTGCCGATCGGGGGACGCGCACCGCCGACGCTCTCCGCCTCGGACGCCGCGACGTCGATCTCCAACCGTCCGACGTGCACCTGCTCCTCGGCATAATCCCCGGCGGGGAGCAGCTTCTCGTTCAACTCGTCGGCGATCGCGCCCGCCCACCGGGCGTGAAACGACTCCCAATGCCGCGTGTCGCTCAGCGCCGTCGAAAATGGTCGAGCAGCGGCATCGCGGGCGCCCTCAGGTGAACCTCGATCAACCCACAGGATTTTACGCGCGGGCGCCGGCCCGAACAATCGGGGCGTCCCCCAGGCCGTCGCGCCCTCGCACTCGAAGCCGCGAGGCGTAGCGGATCCCGATGCGCCGCCCGAGGCGACGCTCCGGCAGGTTCGACCTCACTAGATGCGTTTACTAGCGACACCCTCTTCTCGTTTCGATTGCCTCCGCTTGGTTGCGAAACCCCCCGTCGCGTGGAATGCGTTTGACGGGCTGAGCAGGCCGGACCGGCCGCGGCGTTGCGCCGTTTGTAATGTTTTCCTATTTTCACTGGGAAAATTTTTCTGATTTTCTGCCGGATTTCGGGTTGTTCGCAGTTGCAATCCCCATATATTCGCCCTCGCGTCCACAAGGGAGTGGGCGTGGCTTTGGCAGCGGTCCAACTCTTCGGCGGCGTTTTTGGTTCAAACGCCGGCCAAGTGTAGGGAAGGACATCCTGGGCAAGTTGCGACCTTGGGGAGAACGGGTCGCAGTCTAAGGTTGCCGAGGACGGAGTCCAAACCGCTGCAAGCGGCAAGGCCGCACGTTCGTACGCTGGCGTCCGCCGGATTCAGTGAACGTGTGGTAACCGCATAAATCTGAGCAGGTCGGCTGG
>DASXMX010000043.1:0-3806 GCA_036495445.1 Tepidisphaeraceae bacterium | reverse complement strand
CGAAGTTCATCGGAGGTGACGGTTGCGATGTCCCGGTGAAGGGCCAAAGCATTGGGATGATTGACCCGGTACGTGCCAATGGCGTGGCGGTCGAAATCAATGCCGGCGATGGTGCGAAAGCCAGCTTGCTCTAATCCATTGGACAGACCTCCAGCACCACAGAAGAGGTCGATTACAGTCGGTGAGCCATCCGAGTCGGGACTCATCGGCCGTCTCCTTAGAACTAAGACCCTAACATCATCCTACAATCCTTTGCGTCCAGTGGTTGACCCACCACAATCCCTTGGGTAGACCAATACCTCGGGTACAACTGGTTGCTGGATGGTAACGGATTTCGAGCCTGTTAGTCAAGTATTCGGTTCATGAATTCTTTTTTCGTCAGTTTTTCCGTCAGAATCGCTGTGGATAACTTTTCGACCGAGCAGCGAAGCCGGATCATGTCGCAGGTCCGGCAGAAGGACACGAAGCCCGAGCTTCTGGTGCGCCGAATGATCTTTGGGCTTGGCTACCGCTACCGGCTTCACGTCAGATCGCTTCCGGGGACGCCAGATATTGTGTTCCCCGCCCGGCGGAAGATCGTGCTGATCCACGGCTGTTTTTGGCATCGCCACAAGGCGGCATGTCCCCTGACGCGAACGCCTAAGTCGAACGTTGAGTTTTGGGCTGAGAAGTTCGAGCGGAACCACCTTCGAGACCAGAAGACCCGGCGGGCGCTGAGGCGGCTCGGCTGGACGGTGATGACGATCTGGGAATGCCAGACCCGCGACGTGGAGAAGCTGGTTGACCGTCTGGCACGATTTTTGGGTTAACCACGGCCTCATCGCCGTCGCCGTCGTCTAGAAGTGTCCACCACTCGACGACGTGGTTTGGCAGTGGATACCGCCTTCGCAACTCGGCGATCCATAGGGCCGCCTCGTCTTCGGTCAGGCTGTAGTCCTCCACGTCCACCATCTCCTCGCCCCCGTCTCTAGCGGGCCGCAGAAAGAAGCGTGCGGAATAATGGCGAATGGAAATCGGAAGCGGGATAGGTCCGCTTCCGAGGCTCGGACGGCTTCCGCACAACAGAAGATACTGGCTGAACACTTCGGTGTCTTCCGGAGGGGAGCCATCGCAATCGCGCCGGCCGGCGGCCGGCTCCTCGCGATTCCCATTGGGCACGGGTGGACGAGTCAAACTCGGTGAAGAACAGGGCAGGGACGGGGCCCTGCCGCTACATGAGAATGCAGGGCAGACACGGGGGTCTGCCCCTGCGGGAATCACCAATCCAGCACCCGCGAGCCGCGCGGGGAAGGGGGTTCGCCTGACCGGACTTTCTCCCCCTCCCGAATTTTTGCGTCCTTTGCGCCTTTTCGCGGCTACCCTCCCCCATTGTAAGTACAAGCGCACGCGGGAGATGCCGCTCGCCGAAAAATTCCGGATTTTTCCGGAAACAATTCCGTCCGCCGAGCGTACCCTAACATCGTGCAAACTTGCGGCGAGGTCAGCGTTGGGGAAGTGACGCGGAGACGCGGAGACGGGGAGACGGGGAGGTATCGATAGCGGAGGCGAACGGACGGGGAGATCACATGTATCAGAATGAATGTTGCCGTCGGCATGCGGTTGCGTGCGACAGTCGCGGGGCCGAGCCCGGCGGCGTATGGGCGCTCGGGGAAAGCAGCGGGCGGGCGGGCGGCGTGTATCCGCGGGCCGGGGCTGGGGATGCGATCGGTTCGCCCGCGATCGTGCCGATCCGGCGCGGGTGCGACGGGGCGTGCGACATCGGCGGGCGCGCCGCACGGCCGGGCCGGTGGGACGAAATCGCAAATGGCGGCATCGCCGAAGATTATAGCGTATGAATATGGGCTCCAATGCGACAAATGTGGCGCCTTTCGCGTTGCGACGCACCCCCGACAAGGCCGGGGGAGGAAGGACAGGAATGGCCTGCGGCACTTACGGACAGACACGAATGTCCGCCCCGCCCATGGGACATTTATCGCAACATTGCGATCATGTCTCGCCGGAGGGGACATTATGGGACATTTTGGGACATTTGAGAGAGCGGCGGGTCGCGGGGGGCGGGTCGGCGGGGCCGTGCGAGGACCGGGGCGGACGGTACAATTGGGGGACGATGTCCACGCGATTGATTGAGTTGGTGGAGAACCTGCCGCACAGCCGGGTGGTGTTGCTCGGGGACCTGATGCTGGACCGGTACCTGTATGGGAACGCCGAGCGGCTGTCGCCGGAGGCTCCGGTGCCGGTGCTGCATTATCAGAAGGAGGAGCTGAGGCTGGGCGGGGCCGGGGGCGTCGCGGCCAACCTGGCGACGCTCGGCGCCGTCGTCCGCGTCGTGGGCGTCGTGGGGGATGACGACAACGGGCAGCAGGTCCGCAAGCAGCTCATCGAGTGCGGGGCGGACCCGGGGACGCTCGTGCAAGCCAAGGGCCGGCCGACGATCAGCAAGGTGCGGCTCGTCGGTCTGGCGCAGCACCGCCATCCGCAGCAGATGATGCGGCTGGATTTTGAGGAGCTGTCGACCCTGCCGGAGGAGGTGGGCCGGCAGGTGCTCGAGACGCTCGACCGGGTGCTGGGCGAAGCGGACATGCTCTGCATCGAGGACTACAACAAGGGGCTGCTGTCGCCCGAGCTGTGCCGCAAGGCGATCGAATTGGCGCGGGCGAGAAAGCTGCCGGTGATGATCGACCCGGCGAACATCGCGGACTATTCGAAGTACGCAAACGCCACCGCGCTGAAGCTGAACCGGATCGAGACGGAGAAAGCGACGGGGCTGCCGTGCGGGAACGAGCCGCAGTACGCCGCGGCCGCGACGCGATTGATCGAGAAGCTGAACCTGGAGGCGGTGGTCATCACGCTTGATAAGAACGGCGCGTACCTGGCGACCAAGGCGGGTGAGCGGAGGTGGCTCCGCACCCGCCCGCGGCACGTGTACGACGTGACCGGCGCCGGCGACATGGTGCTGGCGATGCTGGCCGTGGCGCGGGCCGCGGGGGCGGATTGGCCGGACGCGGTGGCGCTGGCCAACGTGGCCGGCGGGCTGGAGGTCGAGCGGTTCGGGTCAATCCCGGTGACGCCAAACGAGATCATCCAGGAGCTGCTTAGCGAGGCCCACGAGCACCTGGGCAAGGAGCGGACGCTGGAGCGATTGCTGCCCGAATTGGCCCACCACCGGGCCAGCGGCAAGCGGATCGTGTTCACCAACGGGTGCTTCGACCTGGTCCACCTCGGGCACGTGAAGTACTTCCAGTTCGCCAAGAGCCAGGGGGACCTGCTGGTCGTCGGCGTGAACACCGACGACAGCATCCAGCGGCTCAAGGGGCCCAAGCGGCCGATCGTCGCGGAGCAGGACCGCCTCGGCGTGCTCGAGGAACTGGAGAGCATCGACTACCTGATCCGCTTCGGCGACGACACGCCGCTGCGGTTGATCGAGATGATCCGCCCGGACGTGCTGGTCAAAGGGGCGGACTACACGAAGGAACGCGTGGTGGGGTGGGACCTCGTCGAAGGGTACGGCGGGCGCGTGGCACTCGCGCCGCTCATTGACGGGCGGAGCACGTCGGCGCTGATTCGGAGGATTTTGGAAGCCAATGAGATGGGGCGGGAGGAGTGAAGGAGATTGCTGTTTTCGGATTGCGCGTCTCTCGCGACATCGAGGGGATTCGCACGGGTTGGAAACCACAAGTGTCCGGTCACAACTCGAATAGTAGCAATTGGTTCTGGTCCGGCGACTCGGCGATCTGCGTGTGGTCGTCGAAAAACGCCTGGTTTATGGGGGTTTTCTCGCAAAGCGTGACACTCAGAATTTGCGCAAT
>DASXMX010000042.1:0-9455 GCA_036495445.1 Tepidisphaeraceae bacterium | reverse complement strand
GTCCATGCAGCAATCGCGAAGCTGCGTGACCGAGCCCGGGGCGGCGGGCAACTCGGGCTTGTAGATCATCTGGATCGAATCGACCACCACCACGGCCGGCTGGGTCTTGTGGATCTGATTGATGATCCGCTCGACGTTCGTCTCCGCCAGCACCAGCAGCTGTGGCGACTGCACGCCCAGCCGCGAGGCCCGGAGCTTCGTCTGCCGGGCGGATTCTTCGCTGGTGACGTAGAGAACCTTTGTTGGGGGAGACGCGGGGACGCGGGGACGCGAAGACGCGGAGAGAGGATCCGAGGATGCGAGTGCTTCCAGGTCTTTCTTCCCCGCGTCTCCGCGTCCCCGCGTCCCCGCGTCTCCTGAACCCCTTGCCAGCTCGTGCGCCACCTGCAGGAGCAATGTCGACTTGCCGATTCCCGGCTCCCCGCCGATCAGCACGGCCGACCCCGGCACGATGCCGCCGCCGAGGATCCGGTCGAACTCGCCGATGCCGCTGGACCGGCGGGGCGCCTCCGCTTCGTCGATCTCCGATAGGGACAGCGCCTCCGCGGCAGTGGCGATGTCGCCAGTCTGCGCGGCCCCCGCCCGTACGCTGGCGCGGGCGTCGGGCGTGGGCGCTTTGTACTCTTCCAGCGCGTCCCACGTGCCGCAATCGGGGCATTTGCCCATCCATTTGGGGTGAACGCTGCCGCACTTGTTGCAAAGGAATTGGGTCTTGGTTTTGGCCATGTGAAGGTACGCGATTATAGGGTTCTGTTCGGCTCAACGCCTCAGGAAGCGGGCATAGAATCGGCGCGGCACGAAAATTTTCATTCCTCCCAACCGACCAGACGATTGGCTACCGGGAGGAGAGAATCCGCGAGCGAGCACATAGACCCATGAGCCCCGAAACGCCCACCGCTGAAGCCGTTCAACTGCCCGAACACAACCGGACCGGGATCGACTTCCGCCGGCCGATGCCGCGGCCAAAGGTGCGGGGGATCGTCATCGATTTCCATTGCCATCTGCTGGCCCGCCGGCATGCGGAAGATTGGTTCGAGGCGGCGGACCATTACGGCATCGACTGCTTCCTGAGCATGACCCCGCTGGAGGAAGTCGTCGACCTGCTGCGCGACTACGCCGGCCGTATCCAGTTCATCGCGGTCCCCAAGTTCAGGGACGATACGGCCCAGTGGCGCGACGACTGGCTGATGCGGCTCGAGTCGTTCTACAACCTGGGCAGCCGGATGCTCAAATTCCACGCGGCGCCGCAAACGATGGCGTACCGCGGGCACCGGCTCGACGAGCCGGTCTTCCGGCCGATCTTCCGCGAGGCGATCGACCGGAAGATGGCGATCATGACCCATATCGGCGACCCGGACACCTGGTACCACGGCAAATACACCGATACCGCCAAGTACGGCACCCGCGCCGAGCATTACCAGATGTGGGAAAACCTGCTGAACGAATACCCGGGCGTGCCGTGGGTCGGCGCCCACATGGGCGGCAACCCCGAGGACCTGCCCCGCCTGCAGGGAATGCTCGACCGCTACCCCAACCTGATGCTCGACTGCAGCGCCACGCGGTGGATGGTGCGCGAGATCAGCGCGCGCCGCGACGCGGCCCGCGAGTTCTTCATCCGCAACCAGGACCGGATCTTCTTCGGCTCCGACCAGGTGAGCGGCGACGACCGCCACTTCGACTTCCTCGCCAGCCGCTTCTGGGCCCACCGCAAGCTCTGGGAGACCGCCTACACCGGCACCACCCCGATCCTCGACCCCGACCTGCCGCTTGACAATCAGCCCGTCCTCCGCGGCCTCGCCCTGCCGGACGAGGTCCTGCAGAAGCTCTACCACGACAACGCCATCGCCTTCCTGGCGAAGATCGGGATGACGTTTGAGGGGTGGGGGTGACGCTCCTAGAATGCAATCATGGCGCTCGCTTGGACACGAATCACCTCGGTAAAGGACGACGGGATCGTCGAACTGGCGATTCCTGAATTGTCCCGCGGCCAGATGGTTGAGGTTTCCGTCCAACTTCTGGACGATGCGTCCAAACGCGGGGAGGGATCATCACAATTCGAGCAGCGGCCCTTGGGATTACTCAAAGGCAAGATCGTCATGAGTGCTGATTTCGATGCGCCGCTGCCGGAATTCGACGACTACACGTGATGCCCGCCCTCCTCGACACTCACACATTCCTGTGGATGGTGTAAGCCCGCTCACTTCTTATTGACATAGTTCTCATGCACCGGCGCCGCGGCGGAGCCGTCGCGGTCATGGGTTTCGAAGACGACGTTTTCGTCCGTCTCCTTCGTGATAAGCTGCACCCGGGGCGTTACGTCCTTCTCAGACTTCTTGCCCCGCTCGGCATCGTCGATGCAGCGTTGGACGTCGCTGGCCTTCGCCTCGGCGGTTGAGCCGCCCTTCTCGCCCTTCTGCAGTTCCGCGACCGCTTCGACCGCGCTGCTCTTGAGCAGCTTGGGCCAGAGCTTCACGAACAGGGCGTGGTTCGCGTAGACGTCGGCGCTGTTCACCTTGCCGTTGATCGCGAAGGCGTAGCCGATCACGTCGTCCTTGCCCTGAACAAACGGCTCCAACGCCTTGATGTAGGCGGCCGTGCGGTCCTCGACCGGCTTGCTCTCGAGGCTGAGTTGGAAGCTCGACGCGCTCTGCGCCGCCCGCACCTCGCCGCCGGCGTTGTCAGACAGCTTCTGCTGGTTGGCCGCGACCTGCTGCCAGACTTCGCTTTGGTCCATGCGCTGCTTGGCGGCGAGCTTCAGGTCCTTGCCCGCCGCTTGCTCGGTGGAGGCGCCGAAGTAGGCCGCCGGCTCGGCGCCGCGCGCGGTCCACCGGCCGTGCTCAACGCAGAACGCCTCGATCGGCATCGCCTTGCTGTTCGGCGGGACGATGAAGTCGATCGCGATCACCCGGTCCTGCCGCCCGCCCTTCACGATGTCGCCCGACTGCACGTAAACTTGCTTATCGGACGTGACGTTCTCGATCGTCAACTGGTTCACATTGCCCGTCTCGTGAACGATCACCACCTTCTGCTCCAGCGCCTCCTGCAGCGTGAGATAGTTGCGGTCCTTCAACCGGTCGGCCCCGTGGATCAGGAAGACGGCAAGGTTGTCGTGCACGAACGGCCCGGTGAGCGTGTAATCGCCCACCTTGACCGGCCCCGCACCGGGCGGTGAAGAAGCTGCGCCGCATGCAGCATTGAGGCCCGCGAGAAGCACCAGGCCAAACGCCGCCGCCATCACTATCGAAGCTCGCGATCGCATAAGACATCCACAGGGATGTAGGGTATTCCACCCGCCTTTCGCTTTGGACGCCCCGTCGAGCCGCCGGTTTCACAAAATTGTTCAAGCGTCATGGGGCATGCATCGTGACACGGGTTTTCAACCCGTGCTGACGGCGCGGACTAAGAAAGAGATTCTCACGTTTGAACGCGTCCAGCACGGGTTGGAAACCCGTGTCACAAGGAATCTTCATCCCCTCGCGAAAAGCTCCGATGAAACCTTCGGGCGTGGCGGATCATTTCGCCGCGGGTTCTGTCGTTTCTCGGAGCATGCGCATGAAGGTGGAACAACGGTGCTGGACGCCGTCGATCGGCTGGGATGTGTCCGTCCCCCGCTGCCTCGACGATCGCGCGGACCTCGTGCTCGCGTTCGGCTCAAAGACCGCCCTGCAGGAGCCCACCGGCCGGGAGCGGCTGAAGGCCGAGTGCCCCAACGCCTGCCTCATCGGTTGCTCGACCGCTGGCGAGATCCACGGCACGCGCGTCGTCGACAACGTGCTGGCCGTCACCGCGATCGACTTCGAACAAGCCGAACTGCAGAAGGCGTCCACCGAGATCCGCGGGGCAAACGACAGCTACGACGCGGGGCGCCGACTGGCCGAGGCGCTCCTGGGCGATGGGCTGACCCACGTGCTCGTCCTCTGTGACGGGCTCCACGTCAACGGCGAGGAACTGACCCGCGGGCTGGCCGCGTCGCTGCCGGCGGGCGTCGCCGTGACCGGCGGGCTCTCGGCCGACGGGGACAACGTCCAGCAGACGCTCGTGCTCCTCGACGGCTCCCCGCAGCAAGACACCGCCGCGGCGATCGGGTTTTACGGCAACCGCCTGAAAGTGACCGTCGGATCGATGGGCGGCTGGCAGCCGTTCGGCCCCGAGCGCATCGTCACCCGGGCCGAAGGCAGCGTCCTTCACGAACTGGACGGCCGGCCGGCGCTGGCCCTCTACGAAAGCTACTTGGGCGACTTTGCCGGCGGGCTTCCCGCCAGCTCCCTCCTGTTCCCCCTCTCGCTTCGGACCGACGACCCGACCCGCGGCATCATCCGCACGGTGCAGGCCATTGACCGCGAGCGGCAGACGATCACCCTCGCCGGCGAAATCCCCGTTGGCGCATACGCGCGCATCATGCAGGCGTCCACCGACAAGCTCGTCGGCGGCGCGGCCGCCGCGGCGTCGGAGTGCATCTCGGAAATGGGCAACGCCCCGGACTTCGCCCTGCTGATCAGCGGCGCCGGCCGGCGGCTGCTGATGAAGCAGCGCGTCGAGGAGGAACTCGAAGCCGTCCGCGACGTGTTCGGCTCTTCCACCCGCCTGGCCGGGTTCTACAGCTACGGCGAAATCGCCCCCTTCTGCCAAGGCGAGCGGCCGGAACTTCACAACCTGACGATGACCGTCACGGGATTCTCGGAGAACTGAAGAACTCGACCTTGGTCGCATGATCGTCGCTGAAGTTGATCGCGACCGCGGTCGGCCCTTGTCGATTGAGGGGGTAGTACCAGGTGTCGGACTGCCAGTAGACCTGCTGCGGGTGAACGACGACGCCGACGCCCGGGATCGCCACCGACCGCGGCGGGCCGAAGACGGCCTGGATCGTCGCCTTGCTGCTGCCCAGGATCGCGCTGGCCAGCATCGGCAGCGATCGCGTCGCCGCCGGCTTGGCTTTCGACCGCCTCCCCTGGCCCATCCGCTTGAGCATCGCCTCGAAGAACGGCGCGCGGGCGAGCAACATCCCCGTCACCATCCCCGCGAGGCCCGCGGCGGTCCACAGGGCGAGCTGGCCGTATTCGTGGCCGGTTGCGGGGTGGGATTGCTGCGATTCGAAATGAGATTTGTCGGGATTCATGCCAAACCCCGGGTACGACCAACGGCTCGCAACGTGCGGTGCCGTTTACTGCACTTATCGGACGTGAAGTCGATCAAACTTGAGTCGACGGGGGAACGGTCGCGTGGAACTGATGGGTGGCATGGGCATGTACTCATGCCCGTGTCTTCCGATCAAAAGACCACGGGCATGGGTACATGCCCATGCCACCCACAAGATGCCATTGCCTGTCAGAGATTACCCGTTACTGCGCGATTCGCCGGGCGATGTATTGGCGGACGAGGGGGATCTTGCAGCGGACCAGCAGGTTCGCCGCACGGTCGCGGTCGGCGGCGGCGAGGGGTTCGATCCCGTACCAGAGCATCAGCGGAATGTTCTGGTCCGTCGCGTCCTCGCCATGGGCCGCGAGGGCGCCCGCGATCCCCCACCGCTCGGCAATTGGCAACCGCTGCAGGGCGGAGGCGAGGTGCAGCCGGACGACGGGCGACGGGTCGGACGCCGCCAACTCGGCGAACTTCGCGAGAATTGCGCTCGACTGGCGGCCGCCTTCGGTGGAGAGTTGGATCGCCCAGGCGCGGACGTATTCGTGCGGGCTGTCGAGCAGCGCCAGGCATTTGCCGTCGTCCAAGGCGCCGACCGAGTAGAGCACCCACATCGCCCGGAGCTTTCGCGTCGGGTCGGGGTTCTCGTCGAGGATCTTCATCAGCGCGGGAACGGTTCCGACGTCGAGCGTTCCCGCCGCCGCGCGTTCCTGAAGCACGCGACGCGCGTGGCGGTCGAACCAGTCATTGTGGTGCCGTTGCATCGCGACCAAGTCTGAGTCGCTCGCGTGCGACACGTCCACGGCAACGTGCTGGGTTTGCCCGTAGACGACCTTGTAGATCCGGCCGTTGGTCTGGTCGATGCGGTCGTAGTTGTGGCACTCGCCGGTGTCGGTCCAGTCGCTCAAGAAAACGCCGCCGTCGGGGCCGTAGGTAAGGTTCAGGCCGCGGAACCATGGGTCGTTGGCGAAGAGGAAATCGGGGCCGTGGTGGGCGACGTAGCCGGAGCCCTTGTGCTCGAGTGTGTCGTGGTTCACGCGGGCGCCGTGGATGTTGACCATGAAGATCGAGTTGCGGTAGGAGTCGGGCCAGTTGTCGCCGAGGTAGACCATCGCACCGGCGTGGGCGTGACCGCCGCCGTATTCCCCGTTGCGGCCCATGCCCTTGCGGGCGTCGGTCCAGTCGCCGACGAAGTGGAAATGGTCGGCGCAGCTCTCCATCAGGCCGTAGACGTTCGGGTTCAGGTCGGAACCGAACATTCGCTGGTAATGGGCGCCGGGGATAACGTGCCAGAGGTGCTTGATCACGCAGTTGGTGATGAACATCTGGCCCTCGTCGTCGAAGTCGAGGCCCCATGGGTTGGTCGTGCCCCAGGCGTACGGCTCGAAAACGTGCCGCGTCGGATGATAGCGCCACACGCCGCAGTTGAACGGAATGCGTTCCGCATCCGGCGTGCCGGGCTTGCCGACGTGGCTGGTGGCGAGGATCCCGTTGCACCCGTAGAGCCATCCGTCCGGCCCCCACGTGAGGCGGTTGAAGACGTTGTGCTTCGCCTCCAGGCTCCAGCCGTCCAGCAGGATTTGAGCGGGGCCGGCGGGCTTGTCGTCGGCGCCAAGCGGGATGCAGATCAGGTTGGGCGTCGAGCAGACCCACACGCCGCCGAAGCCGACTTCCAGGCCCGAGACATTGGAGAGATTGTCCGCGAAGACCTTCCGTGTCTTGAAGTGACCGGTGCCGTCGGGATCGTCGAAGATCAGAATGCGATCATGCCCCGGCTTGCCGTCGGTCTGCCAATGCGGATACGAGAAGTTCTCTGCCACCCACAGCCGCCCGCGGTCGTCGATTGCAAACGCGATCGGCTGCACGACGTCCGGCTCGCCAGCGAACAGGCTGACGTGAAACCCGTCCGGCACGGTCATGTGAGCCGGTGCCAGGGCGGGCGGGATCGGCGCATCCTGCGCGAAAGCCCGCACAGAAAGGAAGCACAAGATACTCAATGCGAGATACCTCAACATGATTCCGCTCCTTCGGGAATCGCGACTCAATAGATCAGCCGGGCACCGACTTTGAATTACTTCGACGCTCTTTCTGCTGGCTGGGTTGTGGCAGTCGAAGTCGGGACAGCCTTCGACAGCTTCCGAACTGAATAAACCGGATCAAACTGTCCGGATGCAGGTTCGTAACGCTCGCCTTCGCCCTTCGTCAAGAAGACGAGGTACTGTCGCTTCTCACCCAGTGGTTCGTCGGGCTCGAACTCAACCAGTTGTGGGCCATTCGTTAAGGTGCCGGGCGCGACAGCCCGGTAATGGAAGATGGTGACACGCTCCGCCTTTATCTCACCTTTGAGTACCAGTAAAATCTTGACGCTCGTCAGCATCCCTTCCCTTCGACCCCATCGATCATTCAATTCATCGTGCGAGCCGCGGGATCGCGCGTCCCCGACGATTGCGACCAAATCCGCCTTTTTATAAATGTCGTTCAGGTCCCAGATCGCGACCAAGCGGGCGCGAGACGCGGATCCAAAGCAAAGCAGAGCAACAATCAGTGCCAACGGCGATGGTTTTTGGAACCTCATAACAACCTCGGCGGTGCAAACCGTTCGCGTGCAGCAATCCCCGGCAGTCTACCGCCCGAGAAACTGCGGAAGGCATTCCATCACGACTTGTTGAAGTTCGGAGGCAACCGACTGAACAACGCTCTGCCAATTGCCCCGGCGGGGCTGACGGAAGAGGCGCATCGTGGGGTACCAGGGACTGTCCTGCCGGTCGAGCAGCCAGCGCCAGTCCGGGCCGAACGGGAGCAGGGCCCACACGGGCACGGCCATCGCGCCCGCGAGATGCGCCACGGCGGTGTCGACGGAAATAACGAGGTCGAGATTCGCGATGAGCGACGCGGTGTCGGCGAAATCTTCGAAACCATCCGTCCCGACAATCGATTTGAATTCGCCCGCCGCATCGCGCGCCGGATCGGCGCCGCGGCCGGTTTGCAGGCTGTAGAAGCGGACATCCGGCACCCTCAGGAGCGGCGCAAGCGCGTCAAGCGTGATGCTCCGATTCCGGTCGTTCGGATTCGCCGCGCTGCCGGCCCAGACTAGGCCGACGCGGAGCTGATCTGTCGGCAGCGGCAGGCGATGCTGCCACCGAGCCGCTTGCGCCGCATCGGCTTGCAGATACGCGACGAAGTTGGGGACCGTCTCTATCCGCGTGCGGAAGATGCGCGGGAGGCTCAGGAGCGGGGAGTGGAAGTCGAATTCGGGCAACGGTTCGCCGGCGGCGATCAGTTGTTCGACGCCGGGCAGAATCTGGAGCAATCGGTGCAACTCCGGCGGGCATTCGAGGATCACCCGGCCGCCCTGCTGGGCCACCAGCGGCGCGTAGCGGCAGAATTGGATCGTGTCGCCGAAACCCTGCTCGGCGTGCAGGAGGATCCGCTTGCCCTGGAGCGGTTGGCCAACCCACTGCGGCTGGCGGAAGTCTGGCCGGGGGGAGCGGAATTCGGGGACGGCCCACCGCCATTCGTACTCGTTCCAGCCCCGCTCGAACTGGCCGCTCAGCAGCAGCATGAGCGAGAGGTTCCAGTGGGCGTCGGCGTCGTCGGGCTTGAGAGCGAGCGCCTTCTCATGCGCCGCGATGGCCGCCGGGACGTCGCCGGCGGCGCGGTGGGCCTTGCCGAGGTTGTTGTAAAGTTCGGGGACGTCGGGGCGCGCTGCGATCGCCCGCTGGTAGTGCTGGAGTGACGCTTCAGGCTGGCCGGTTTCGAGCAGAGCGCTGGCGAGGTTGTTCTGGGCCTCGACGTAATCGGGCCGGTGTTCGAGCGCCTTGCGAAAGGCGGCGATCGCCTCGTCGATCCGGCCACTCTCGCGGAGCAGGTTGCCGAGGTTGTTGTGGGCGGGGACGAGATCAGGCTTGAGCGCGATGGCCTGTCGGTATCGGGCCATCGCCTCGGCGGGCCTGCCGGAGCGTCGCAGGGCATGGGCCGCGTTCAGGCACGTTTCAGCAACCGATGGATCGAGTTCCACCGCCCGCTCGAACGCGGCGGCCGCTTCGCCCCACCGCTCGCTGGCAGCCAGCACGACGCCGAGGTTCTCGTGGTATTCGGCGTCGTCGGGCGCGAGGGCGACGGCCCGGCCGATCAGATCCGCCGCGAACTCGTTCTGACCCGCGCGATGCGCCAGGACGCCGAGCGTGTGCAGCGCGTTGGGCTCGTTGGGGATCTGGGCGACGATGTGCCGGTAGAGCGAATCCGCATCGGCCCGCCGCCCGGCCTGACGGAGCCGCAATACCCGGTCGAACGCCTGCTGGACTGAAACTTCGGCCATT
>DASXMX010000041.1:0-9747 GCA_036495445.1 Tepidisphaeraceae bacterium | reverse complement strand
CCCCGACGTGCCGACGACCAGTTCGATATCGATGCCCCGCGACTCCGGGCCTGCGTTCTTGATTGCTTGTTCGAGAGCCGTTACCACGCCGGCTTGGTACGCACACCTTGCGCCCCCTTCCCGAGAGCACCAACGCAAGCCTCGGTGGGCGATCGCGATGCCGCCTGTAATAGCGAAGTGATGCGAGGATGTCTTCGATTGAGAAATGCCTGTCGTCCGCGATATCGCGCTGGGTGGTCATCCATTGCGCCGGCGGGGCGAACATCCCGGCAACGGGCAAGGGTAGACTTCTGGTCCGCGAAATCGCGCAGGCCTTCGTGTCCATCGGCCGATGACGCATGGTGAGCAAGCAGTAATGATTTCAACCAATCGGCGTTTTCCCCGTTCTTCCTTGTGACCCAAGATGCCGGATGGGATGTGAATGTCATCGAATCCCGGAATCGGAACTGCACGGAGGTGCTTGTCCGCATCGGCCGCGACTGGAGGGTCACCGTCCCAAACGAACGCAACGCATTCCGAGCCGTCCTTCGGCGGATTCGTATCCATTCACCGCCGTAGCGAATCCGCATGTCCGTAGGTGAACTCGACCTGGATCCGGGCGCAGAGCGTCGTTACATCGGTGATTGAGGAATCAGGACGCACGATGCACACGGGGTGGTAAAAGGGGTACATCGCGGTTTTCGACTTGCGGTCCGCTCGCGCCCAAGGGCGATCACAAGGTCCATTGCATTCGGTCGCAAGATACCGTTCTTCAAGGGCGATCTCGCCGCCGATTCCTTCGCGCAAGGTTATTGCGGCCGCCGGGCTCAGTACCGCGACATCGATGTAGCTGCGGTTCACCCACTCGACCACTTCCGAGTACGAGCCCATGAATATGGTCAACGTGCTGCCCGATTCGAGCGTCGACTTGCTGGCGGACCCTGGTCAGCCGTCGGATCGCGGAACGGAGGCGAAAGCCGGAGGGTCGGGCGCCGACGTTGG
Source organism: Tepidisphaeraceae bacterium (assembly GCA_036495445.1). Lineage (GTDB taxonomy): Bacteria > Planctomycetota > Phycisphaerae > Tepidisphaerales > Tepidisphaeraceae > DASXMX01. Next base: position 8,766 of record DASXMX010000041.1, on the reverse strand, counting down.
TTCGAGTGGCGATCGCCGATCTGTCCGACGCCGCGTTAATCGATCTGGCCGGCGATCAACTCCCAAGAACCGGTTCAGCGCCGGCTGAATGCCAAGCGGGTGCTGGCCGCTTTAGTCCTTTCCCAGCCTCAGCGCGACCGGCTCATTGCGGCCGGTGAGTTCCCCCTACCCCACGCAACTGTGCGTTCTCGAACCGCTGGGAAAGGATCTTGCAGACGCGGAAGAACGCCATCTCTTCGTCCTGGAGCACGAACGCACGCATGCGGTGCAGGAAGTGTCATCGCTTCAATGCTGAACGTCACCTGCTGACCTCGGCGGCCGGACTCTGGGGCAGATGTGGAGGGTTGTTCGACGGTTGATCGCGGCTGGGGGCGTTCTTGATTGTCCAGAGGGTAAGGCCGGTCATGTCGTCGCGTTGATGTTGGAGGAGGCTCAGGCCGACCGCCACGACGACCGCGGTGACAAAGCCCGGCACGCCGAGCCAGGCGAAGCTGATGCGCTGGGCCGGCGGGACGTTGTAATAGAAGAGGAAGGGGAGCACGAGGCTGCAGATGCCGCCGGCGAGGCAGCCGACGAACATCGGGCCCGCCGAGACGAAGGGGGCAAGGACGCCGAGGAGGAACGCGGCCAGGAGGACGCTGGTCACGCCGCTACAGATCGTGTTGACGTCGAGGACGGAGCCCATGGCGTGCGAGCTGCCGAGCGCCAGCAGGAGCCCGACGACGACGGCGACGACGCCCACCGCGACGCTGAGCAGCTTGCAGATGAGCATCTTGCGAGCCCCGCCGAGCGTGGCCCAGTGAAGGCGCACGATGCCGTCCCGGTAGAGAATCGTCGCGGAGGAGTTAATGGCGGAGCTGGTTGTGCTCATCAGCGACGCGAGCAGCGCGGCGAGCACGAGGCCGGGGAGGGGGCGCGGCAGCTCCGTGACGATGAAGTGGCCGAGGACCTGATCCGGCCCGACGCCGGCAGGAAGTCGTTCGGGGTGCGGGCCGCGGTAGTAGTAGAACAGTCCCGCGCCGACGGCCCAGAACAGCGCGACGAGCGGGACGGTCTGCAGCGACGTCGTGATCGTCGCCCACTTGGCGCCCCGGTAGCCCTTGGTCGTCAGCAGACGTTGGACGGTAAGTTGATTGGAGCTCAGGGCGGCGAGCTTTTCCCGCAGGGGCAGGTAGACCACGAGCCAGAAGTTGTAGCGCGTGTGCAGGTCCGGGCGATAAAACGCCGGGGACGCCAGTGCGCCGTAGCCGTGCCCGTGCACCGCGGCGAAATGGTAGATGGCCGCGGGGTTCATGCCCGTCAGTTGCAGCACCTTCCACAGCACCGCGCCGATGCCCAGCGTCAGGACCGCTGCCTGCATGACGTCGGTCATGATGACGGTCCGCATCCCGCCGTGCATCGTGTAAAGGACCGTGAATGACCCGGCCAGGAGAATCGTCACCGCCGGCCGCCAGCCGCTTTCGTCCACATGGCGACGAGCCCCGACCAGCACGACGTACAGCGCGATCGCGACCCAATCGGTGACGCTCAGCGAGACGGTCTGAGGCAGGGCAGTCGTGGACACGCGCGTCACCTCGGCCGGACGGGACGGACCTTAATCCTGGACGGAATCAGTGGTGGCGAACGGATTGTAGATGGATGACGCCATAGATACAATATCTACGTCGCCAAAATGGACCGCAATCAAATATGCCCAGAGTTCAAAAAAACGACTTGGGATCGCAACGTGAACAGGCCTATCAGAGCCTGCGCAGCCTGCTGATCCTGCAGCAGGTTGACGCCGGCCAGCGGTTGCGCGAGCCGGAATGGGCGGCGCGGCTGAAGGTGCACCGCACGGCGTTGCGCGAGGCGTTCGCGCGGCTGGAGGCCGACGGGCTGGTCGAGCGCGGGGCGCAGACGGGGTACTTCGTCCCTCGGCTCGGGCCTGAGGATGTCGCCGAAGTGACGAAGATCCGCCTCGCCCTGGAGTGCCTCGCGATCGACGAGATCTGCCAGGACCGGTCGATCGCCCTAAACGCGATGGCCCGCGCGTGCGACGAGTTCGAGGCGTTCCTCAAGGGCGGGTACGCCTTGGGTGTCATGGAGGCGGACCGGCGGTTCCACGAGGCCATCGTCGACGCGGCCGGGATGCGGCGGCTGTCGGCCCTGTACCTGCGGGCCCCGCTGCCGCTGATCAACCAGCGGACGGAGGACCACCAGTTCTGGGTCGCCGAGTGCATGCGCACCCTGGAGGAGCACCGCTCGATCCTGGCCGCGCTCCAGAAGCGCGACGCAGAGGCGGCCAAGCAGCGGTTGCGGTCGCATATCACCCATCGTCCCAGCCTGCCGATCCGCCGTTGAAGTACCCAGCCATCGCGACAATCACGCGTCCGCGTACCGCTCGACGCGCACCCGCGCGGTGATCGCGTGGGCGAGCATCCGCTCCACGTTGCACTGCCGCTCCGTGACGGCACCGACCTCCCGGCTCGCGGCGCGGGTCATGCGCTGGTACGTGCACGTCTTGAGGAACTTGCCGACCCAGACGCCTCTCGTATAGCGGGCGGCCCGGCTGGTGGGCAGGATGTGGTTCGTGCCGATCGATTTGTCGCAGTAGGCGACCGTCGTCTCCTCCCCGATGAACAGGGAGCCGTAGTTGCTCAGCCGGTCGAGGAAGATCGGCTCCGCGTCCTTGCTGACGTGAAGCTCCAGGTGTTCCGGTGCGTAATCGTCGCTCAGGCGGATGGCCTCGTCCACGTCGTCGGCCACGACGACGATCCCGTTGTCGCGCCACGAGAGGGCCGCGACGTCGCGCGTCGGCAGGACGGCCAATTGCTTCTCCACCTCCGCGATCGCCCCCCGGGCGAACGCTTCGCTCATGGAGACGAGGAACACGCCGCTGGCGGGATCGTGCTCGGCCTGGCCGAGCAGATCGCAGGCGACGAGCGCCGGGTCGGCGGTGTCGTCCGCGATGACGGCGATCTCGGTCGGGCCGGCGAGCAGGTCGATTCCGCAGCAGCCGAAGAGCTGCCGCTTGGCCTCGGCGACGAACTTGTTGCCCGCACCGCAGAGCACGTCGACCGGCTCGACGCCGCCGAGCCCGAACGCCATCATCGCCATCGCCGGCACGCCGCCGAGGATGAAGACCCGGTCGGCGCCGGCCGCATGCATCGCGTGCACCGTGGCGGGATAGAAACCTTCCCCCTTCACCGGCGGTGTGCAGGCGACCACGCTCCGCACCCCCGCGACCTTCGCCGGGATGATGCTCATCTGCGCCGAGCCAAACATCGGGTAGCGGCCGCCGGGGATGTAGCTGCCGACGCGGTTGATCGGGATGTGCTTGTGCCCGAGCACGACGCCGGGGCGGATCTCCACCTCGAGCGGTTGGAGCGTCTTTAGTTGCGCCCGGGCGAACGCGCGGACGTTGCCGTGGCAATAGGCGGTATCGTCGATCACCTGCCGCGGCAGCGCCTCGGTGGCCTGGCGGAGTTGCGCGGGCGTCAGCTCGAACGTCGGCGGATCCCAATCATCGAACTGCCGGCTGTACTTGCGCACCGAGTCCATGCCGTGACGCTCGAGGTCGAGGAGCATCTCCGACACGACGTTCACCGTCTGCGGGTCGGATTCGAACAGGCGATGACCGCCTTGCTTGATGATCTTCATGGGTACGCCCTTGTTTGGTGCAAGGAACATTCTTGAAAGGCGAATCACCGAGGACACGGAGGACAGGGAGGGAATTCGAGGAGACTGGTGGAGCTATTCTTTCTTCTCTCCGTGTCCTCTGCGTCCTCTGTGTCCTCTGTGCTCTCTGTGATTGCATTTGCCAAGAATGCACCGGGAAAGAGTACGTGCGCAACTGAAGCTGCAACGTCTATCGAGCATCGCAAACCGCATGGCGTACAGGTCGGCGTCCTTCATGACGAAGCGGAGGCGGACCGTTTTCCCCGCGAGCGCCGCGAGACTGCCGGCCTTCCAGGCAACGGCTCGTTCAATCTCGTTGCCGATCAGTTCCTGACAATCGTCCAGGGCAAAGCCCGGGATCGCCGGCCGGCCTCGTCCTGCACTTCGACACGGATCGAACCGGCGGCGGATGTCGCGAAGTTCAGCAGCAGTTCGGAGCCGGTGAACTTCAAGGGCCGAGTGACCATCTCGCCGCCATCGTAATCGGCGCGGACGGACGCGAACCCGTCGAGCCGCAACGTGTAGCGGCGGAGGTGGGCCGTGGGCTGGGCGTAGTTTTCGTTGACGTACAACGACATTTCGCTCGGACCGGTCTGCACGACGTTCAGCGCCGGGTAATTCGTGCGCGACGTCCAGTTCTCCGGGCCCGGCTCTGGTGCGACGAACGCTTCCATGAACGTGCGCTGGTAGACATTGCCGCCACGGCTGGTCATGAAGATGCCATCGGAGCAGTCGTGGAAGTACTTGGGGTCAACGTGGATCGCCTCCGCTTGCTGCGCCGAGATGACCTGGCGGTTGAGCATGAATCGGGCCGCCGTCGCGACGTACAGGTGCGGCGCGCGGAAGTAAGGTTGCGTTTGATTGGTGTAGAGCTCTTCGACCGGCGCCGGCTGGCCGTCGGCCCGCTCGTACTCCATGAGGGTCGGCTTCGCCCAGTGGAGAAAGTCGTCGCTCTCCACGCGGGCGATGCGGCGCATCTTGTCCTTGTACACCCGGTAGAACAGCACGTACCGCCCTTCGGCTTCCGGGTCTGGTTCAGCTCCCGGCTGCTCCCCCGTTCCGATGGCAGCCGGCATTTCGCCAGGTAGATGCACGTCTTCTTTTCGTGGCTCGAGTAGTAGCTGACGCAGAGCACGCCGTCGGAGAGCACGAGGCCGGGGTAGCTCGTATCGCCGCCTGAGGGGAGCGAGAGGCACTCGGTGATCGTCGCCTTCTCCGTCGACCCAGAACAGCGCGGTGTGAACCTTCGGCTCGTGCAGCCGGGCCGCGCCCAGCAGCCGCCCGTCGGGCGTCTGCATCAGGGCGGGGCCGCCGACGCGGGCGTTTGTCTGCTTCCATGTCCAATTCGTGTAAGGCGGCGCCGCGCGGCCGATGCAGGCGTGATCGGGATCGCATCGCTGAAGCACGGTCGCCACGTCGTGCTCGTCAAAGACGATCGCGTTCTCATTGGGGAACTTTGCCGGCACCTGCAGCCGATCCACGACGGTTTCAAACCGCTTTCCATCGGTCGTCTTGTAGAGCCGCACGAAGTGGTCGGCGGTGGTGCTGTAACCGATGCTGTACCCGACGCCCTTGTGCCAGCGGATGCCCCAGATCCAGACGTTCCGCTCGCCGACGTCGACGGGACCCTCCCACGTCTTGAGATCCTTGGTGAACCACGCGACCGATTGGTGCACCGGCTGGCCGCGGAGGTGAGTGGCCGTCAGCAGCATCAGGCGGCCATCGGGCATGATCGCGAGCTTTGCGTCGCGGATGTCGCCGCGGCCGTCGACAAGCAACGCGGCCGATTCCCATTTCTCGGCATCGTCGCTGACGATGACGCGCATCTTCCCCTCGATGTCGGGGCCGACGTGCCCCTCGGCTTCACGAAAGGCGCAGACCCACCGCCCCCGGATCCGCAGCAGCGACGTGAACGCGTTGTGCGGCGCCTGGTCCCAGATGCGTCGGACGTCCAGGAGCTGGACGTCTTCCGCGCCTCGGGCCGACGCGCAGGCTACGAGCAGAGCGCAGGCGAGCAGGAATCCGCCGTTTCTCATCGCTTGTCTTCCAGTTGCGGCACCTGGCCGGACGCGCAGACGATGTCGCCCACGATCGCAACCGCGTCCACCAGCTTCCCCTCGGCCGGGGTGCGGTCCAGCGGGTATCCGAGCGCTTCGAGTCTTTTCTCACGTTCACCCATGGCTACCTCATGCGGGGAGCGACTGGCAAAAAAACCGCAGCCAGTTGCCGAAAAAGATGCCATCGACGTCTTGCGGGCTGTACCCGCGCGCCGCCAGCAGCGGTTCGAGCTTGTGCAGGTCGTGGATCGAATCCAGGTCGTGCGGCGTCTGCTCGGTGCCGAAGCCGCCGTCCAGGTCGCTGCCGATCCCCACGTGACGCGCGTTGCCCGCAATCTGGCAGATGTGATCGACGTGGTCGGCGACGGCCGACAGCGAGACCGACTCGGGCCTGGATTGGCCCCTGACCCACCCTGGTTTGAGCATCCACGCGTCCAGCGCCATGCCGATCACCGCGTCGCGCGCGATGAGCCGGCGAATCTGATCATCGGAGAACTGCCGGTCGCCCGGCACCAGGGCGCGGCACATGTTGTGGCTCGCGTGGACGCGGCCGCCGAACGCGTCGATCACGTCGAAGAACCCGGGCTCGGCGCAGTGCGTGAGGTCGACGATCACCCCGAGTCGCTCGAAGGCGCGGAGCAGTTCACGGCCCGCGGGGGTGATCGGCCCTTCGCCACCGGTTCCCATCGCGTAACGGCCCTGGCCGTAATGCGCGAGACCGACGCATCGCAGTCCCGCGGCGAACCAATCATCGGCTTGCTCGGGCGAGACGATCGGGTCGGCTCCTTCCATCGCGAGGATCACGCCGATCGGCTGGGCGGCAGCTCTGTTCGACCAATGTTGCTGCAGGTCATCGGCGGAGCGGATCAGGCGGATGTGCCCCTGGCGCTCCATGAGCTTGTAGTAGGCGAGTTGGGCCTGGCCCATCGAATGGCAGCCCGCGGCGGTGTTGAAGTCGAGGCCGCGGCGGTCGAACCCGTTGTGCGGGCGAAGCTCTGGCTTGCACCGGGCGAGGATCGTGGCAAGGCAGATGGCAACGCCGCCGCGCCGCATCTCGGGCAGCGACACGGTTGCGCGGCCGCGAGCGGGATGGTCGGTGAGGTGGGCCTCCGCCTGACGCATCGCGTCGAGCGGCTGCGTCAGGTCGCGGTCCCATTGGATCGCGTTCCACGCCAGGTCGAGATGGGCGTCGAAGATCGGCCTCACTGCGGGCCCTCCGGCAGAAGCTCGGCTTGGATCGAACGCACGCGCCAGACGTTCTCGACGAGCAGGGCCTGCCAGCGGTCGGCCTCCTCCGGTGTGTAGTCGTAGAACCCGCGGCCGTTCGCCACGCCGACGGCGCCGCTTTCCACGAGACGCCGCATCGTCTCGGGCACCTGGCCGGAGGCACTCAACAGCGGGAACAGCCGCTCCATGACCGCCGCATATGCGGGGAGGCCCGTCAGGTCCATCCAGCGGAACGGGCCGGCGACGTTTGCCCAGACCGAAAGTGCGTTTCGGAACGCGCGGTCGATCGTGTCGACGTCGGCGACGCCGTTCTCCAGCAGCCAGAACGCCTCGCGGAACATCGCATAGCCGAGGCGGTTGACGATGAAGCCTTCGACGTCCTTTCGCACAACCGTCGGGTCCTTGCCGACGCGGCGACCGAGGGCCAGCGTCGCCTCCACTGTGGCGTTGTCGGTCTGCTCGCCGCGGACCACTTCAAGGAACCGCGTGAGGTGACACGGCTCGGCCCAGTGGGCGCCGATGAAGCGATGCGGGTGACGTCGCGCGGCTTGGAGCGAGGAGATCGGCAGGGCCGACGTGTTACTGGCGATCGGCACCGTCGGGCCGACGACCTGCTCGATGCGGTCGAACAGTGCGTGCTTTGCGGGAAGGTCTTCGACGATGCTCTCGATCACGAACTCGCAGGCCGCGAAGGCGGAGACGTCCTCGCAGGCGACGTATCGGCCGCGCCACGTCTCGCGCAACGGTGGCGGAAACCCGCCGCGACTCACCAGGTCTTCAATCGCATCGCGGATGTGGCTCGCGGCGGCATCGCGCGCATCCGGCTTCGGTTCGCACGCGATGACTCGGCAGCCGTGGGCGAGCAGGCACGTGGCAATGCCGCGGCCGAGCAGGCCGAGTCCGGCGACGCCGATGGTGGACGGAGTGGTCATGGCTCGCGCATCCTACTCCAGCCCGAGCAGCTTCAGGCTGTCGCGGTAGATGAGGGCCTCGATCTGGTCCGGGTCGAGTCGCGGCAGGGCGGTTCCCTCCAGCATCGCATTGAGCTTCCGCAGCCCGGCGATCGACTCGTTGACCGTGGTGAAGGGGTAGTCGGTGCCGAAGAGAACCTTGTGCCAGACTCCGTATTCCTGCACGAGCATGAGCGAGTGGTAGAGCTGGAAGGGCCGGTAGTGCAGCGCGGAGACGTCGGCATAAACGTTAGGGTGCTTGCGGAACGTCGCGATGCACTCGCCTTCGTACGGGTGGCCGAGGTGGGCCATGATGATCTTCACGTCCGGGAAGCGGATCGCGACGGCGTCGATGTGCCGCGGGAGCGTGCACTCCAGCGGCGCCTGGGCGATGAACGTCGTGCCGGTGTGCAGCAGCACGGGCAGTTGGTGCTGCGCGGCGTAGCGCCAGAGCGGGTCGAGCCGGGCGTCGTCGGGCCGGAAGCCGGCGTACATCGGCAGCAGTTTGATGCCGCGCAGGCCGAGCCCTTCGCGGCCGTCGCGCATCTCGCGCTCCCAGCCGTCCTGTGTCGGGTCGAGGCACATGAATCCGATGAGCGTGTCCGGGTGACGGTTCACGTAATCGGCCACGTACCGGTCATCCACCGATTGCCCGCTGAGCCGCGCCTTGCCGCTGAAGACGATCGTGCGGGTGTCTGGCGGGCAGGTGGCGCGGTAGTGGTCGTAATCGACCGTCAGGTCCACCTCGACGCCCGCGCGGGCGCGGGCTGCCTGAAGGCGGAAGTCCTCGCCGAAGTGGTCGGGGAACGCCCAGGTGTGGCTGTGCACGTCGATGACGGTTTTCATCGTGAACCTCCCGTGTTGCCCGTTGTTCA
>DASXMX010000040.1:0-13334 GCA_036495445.1 Tepidisphaeraceae bacterium | reverse complement strand
TTCGCGCGTACGACCCTAAACGGGAGGAATCGATTCCATGCGTCCACCGCCGCCCCTTTCAAAACTGCGTTCGTATCCCGTGACCGGCGGCATTGCGCTGCTGGCTGTCGCGGTATCGGTCGGATGGTGGATGCAGAAGTTCCCCGTGTATCGGTTGGAAATGAGCATCCTGGCCTGGCACGGTCAGCCGTGGCGGCTGTGGACCAGCGCGCTGCCGCATGTGAACGTGCTGCACCTGGCGTTCGACGTCTACTGGTTTTGGGTGTTCGGCACGCTGGTCGAGGAGGCGTTCGGTCCGCTCGTCACCCTCGGGTTGTATCTCGTTCTCGCAGCCGGTTCGGCGATGGCGGAGTTCGCGGTGGCCCGCGGCGGGGTTGGACTGTCGGGCGTCGGGTATGGGCTCTTCGCGTTCTTATGGGTCCTCAGCCGCAGGAGCCCGCGATTCGCGGGCGTCGTGGACAAGCAGACGATTCAACTATTCGTCGCGTGGTTCTTCATCTGCGTCGCGCTCACCGCGGCCAACGCGATGCCCGTCGCCAACATGGCGCACGCCAGCGGTGCGGCCCTGGGCGCGTCGATCGGCTACGCGGCTTGCGCCCGGGCCGGCCGGCGCCTCGCCGCGGGCGGGCTCGTGGCCGCGCTGCTGGCCATTTTCGTCGCCTGCGCGACGGTATTGCGGCCGAGGGTGAATCTTTCGCGCTTCGGCAACCTGGATGAATTCAGGCTGGGCTACGACGCGCTGGTAGCGAAGCAGAATGACGTCGCCGCCCGGTATCTGCGCCTGGCCGCGTCATACCGGCAGGCCGACGCGACGTGCTGGTTTGACTTGGGAATTGCTTACGAGCGGCTCGGGCAGCGATCCGACGCAACCAATGCCTTTCAACCCGCCTTAACACTGCAACCCGGCTCCGCCAAGGACCAGCATGCATTGCGGTCTGTGCAGGATCACTAAACCAGTGCGTTCAACGCCACATGTCATCCTGAGCAGCAGCAATCGATCCCGATGGCGATGGGATTCCATCCGCTGAAGCGCCCCCACGGAAATCAGCGATACAGGTGCCCGAGTTCCGACCAGTCCAGCGGCATGTCGGGGTTGCGGGTCAGGCCCTGGGCCTCGGCGGAGACCTTGTGGTTCGGCGGGTCGACCGGCGTGCTGCCGGAGACGTATTCGCTTTCCCACGTCGGCACGGACACCTGGGGCGGGTTGGGCAGGGTTCGCTTGATCGTCTTGCAGAACATGGTTTCCGCGTGGCCGTCGACGAACAGGATGTTCGCGCCGCCCTGGTGACGAAGAGCGGGGCTGGCCTGGGTGGGGTCGTTCACTTCCATCGAGAACTGGCCGTTGTCCCACTGGCTGGGGATGTCGCCGACCTCGTCCATCGACGTGCCGTCGCCCAGGTAAACAAAGTTCGCCGAGTTCTTCACCTCCGTGATCCGCGCCTGCGAGTACGGGTTATTGTGACGGAGCATTGAGTTCATCTTGTACGACCGGGCGTATTCCTTCAGCTTGCCTTGCGCGAGGCCGCTGATGTCCTGATCGAACGTCTCGTAGACGGGGCACTGCTTGAAGCGGGTGTACGTGCGGCCCCCGGCGACGCCGGTCCGGCCGTTGGCCATCATCGATTGGAGGTACGGGTCGATGCAGTTGAACCACAGCGACTGCTCGCCCTGCGTGGTGGTGGGATACGGCATGAAGAACTTGTGCTCGTTGGCGTACATCATCGTCGCCAGCCCGCACTGGCGCAGGTTGCTGAGGCACTTGATGGTTTGCGCCTGCTGACGCGCCTTGTTCAGCGCGGGGAGCAGGATGCTGATGAGCAACCCGATGATTCCGATGACAACCAATAATTCGACGAGGGTAAAGCCCCGATGTCTTGCCCGACTCATCCGTGTGTCCTTTGCGTTCTTCCCCAGGCGGGAACTGCGATAACGACGACCGCCGGCCACGGCGGCCGGCGGAGGCACAGGAATAGGGATCCCGTGTTAACGCGGGATTTAGGGATTACGAATGTTGCACCAATTCTTGAGAGACATTTGACGAGCGTCGCGCTCGCTTCAATTTATGCAACGCCATCGAATCAAGCGAAGTTCCCCGGCTGTGCCGGCGGCATCGGGGGCGGGTAGGCCGGGAACGGAGGGGGAGGCGGCGGGGCGACCGCGGGCTCGACGTTCGCCTTCACGGCGAACGCGAGGTAGCCCATCTCCAATGCGAAGAAGAGCCAGCCGGCATACGGGACCGCGGCGCCGGTCAGGTCGAAGGCGGTGGACAGCAGGATCGCCGGCGTAATCGCCACGGCGGCCAGGCGCACCAGGGCCGGGTAGTCGAGCCCGCGGGCGTTCATCATCATCGCCAGCAGCAGGCCAATCGCGCCGTAGATCAGGACCTGGATCACGTGCCAGATGAGCGTGAACACGAGGCCGAAGACGAAGATGCCCAGCCCGATCCAGTACGACGCGACCTGCATCCAGCCGAGCAGGCGGGCGCGGTTGACATAGAAGGACTTGAACTGGGACAGGTCGTAGCTGCGGGTTTCGAACTCGCTCTGCTTGACGATCATCTGCGAGCGGCCGAGCTTGACCTTGGCACGCGCGGCTTCGGGCGTATCGAACGCGTTGGTGGTGTCTACATACAGAATCACTTCGCCCGAATCCGCGTCGCGCCAGACGTACGGCTCGGGGCGGTCGATCGAGACGACGCCGTTGTTGATCGTGATCGCCGGGAAACCGGCGAGGACGCGTGCGGCGTCGTGCTGAACGAATCGCGTGAAGCTCACCTGGATCTTGGCCGCGACCGGCAGCCAGCTTACGGCCAGCAACAGGACCAGGTACAGGAACCCGATGCCGCGCCACCGGCGTGCGACGTCGCGATACAGGTCGGGCGAGAAGAAGCTCAGCACGAGCGCCGTCAGGCGCGAGTGCTTGCGCCGTTCGGGCAGCCGCTGGACCGGGGGCATCGCGGGGTAGGCAGGTTCCATCCCATCCAAGGTACATCGGGAAGCCCGGATGACAAGCAAATTCACGCATGTTCAGCGGTCGCGATGGGGGTCAGAGCCGGGTCGTATCGACCCGGGCGGAACCGGACGGTCCGAGGCGTTTCAACCAGCCGCGGGTACTGACGACGAGCGTCAAATCTGGACCTTCGGTCCAGACCGGACTGGTGTGACGCGTGTTTTTGACGTTGCCTTGTGGCACGGCCGTCTCGGCCGTGCGGACGATTTTCGACGTTCGAGCGCCGTCCGCACGGGCGAGACGCCCGTGCCACGATTTGCCAAAAACAAGCGTCACACCCGACCGGACCGGCACGGTCCGGCTCTGATGGTTGCCTATCACATGCACGAGGCTATGCCGGCGCCCCCTGTTGCAGCTCGGCCCGCTCGGGAACGGGCCGCGGGGATTGGACGATCGGGGCCTTGGGGTTGGCGTGGACGATCAGGACGGAGCAGCGGGCGAGCTGGGCGACGCTCTCGTGCTTGCCGAAGATCGAGCTGCCCGGCTTCAGGCGCCACTCGTCGGACAGGCCGAGCACCATCAGGTCGTACTCGCGGCTCTGCTCGACGACTACGTCGATTGGCGAGTCGCTCTCGACGACCTGAACCCGCACGCCGCCCTGCGTGGCGCTGGCCGGGAGTTCCTTGTCGACCAGCGTCTGGAGGCTGAGCCGCGGGTCGGCGTCGGTGCGACCGGGCTTGACGACGTGAAGGATCGTCACGCGATGGCCGGGCACGCGGCTCAGTCGCTCGGCGGCGAGCAGCGCGCCGCGGTCCTGCTGTTCACCCAAATACGGCACGACGATGCGCCGCGCCTCGACCAAGCCCTTGTCGCAGAAGATCGCGACGTTGGCCGGCGCCCTTTGCAGGACCTGTCCCACCACGCCGCCAAGGACGTTCTCGAAGAAGACCGGCTTGTGCCAGCCCATCACGATCCAGCTCGCGCGGAACCGCTCGGCCGCGTCGGCAATCTCGGCGGCGATGTTGCGGCTCACGTAGCTGACCGTGTTGATCGGCACGCGGATCGACCGGGCCGCCTCCTGCGCGACGTCGAGCACCCGGTCGCCTTCGGTCAGCCCGCTGCGGGCGCGGCGCTCGACTTCGTCGGGCCGGTCCAGGTGCATCGCGTAGATCCGGCCCGGCTCGCCGGCGGTGAGCATCCCGCCGAACCGCACCAGCGATGCGGCGGTCGATTCGAGGCTGACGGGGACGATCACGTGTACGCCGGTGACTTTCGCCGCGTCCTCCCGGGCTGCCTCGTCCAGTTCCTTCTTCTGCCGTTGTGGCGAGTAAAGCAGCCGCATGAGCGGCGTGGTCATGAACGTCGTCGTCAGCGCCATCACGACCATCATCGCGAACAGCGATTTGGAGAGGACGCCGAACGTGAGGCCGATGTTGAGGATGATCAGCTCCATCAGCCCGCGGGTGTTCATCAGGACGCCCAGCAGGGCGCTGCGGCGCCAGTTCATGCCGTAGAACCGCGCCGCCAGCGCCACGCCGCCGAATTTGCCGGCGACGGCGGTCAGGACCACGACCCCGCAGATCAGCCACAGGTGGAGCGATCCTAGCAGGCCCAGTTCCGTCCGCAGGCCGGTGTAGGCGAAGAACAGCGGCAGCAGGAACAGGACGGTGAAGTCCTCGACCTTCTCCGTCAGGTGCTTGATGAACGCGCCGTCCTTGGGCATGACCGCGCCCAGGAGGAACGCGCCGAAGATCTGGTGGATGCCGATCGCATCAGTCGCCAGGCTGCTGGCGATCAGCAGGACGAAGACAATCGCGAGCACGCCCTGCGACAGGTAGCCGCGGGACTCGAAGTGCGCCTGAAGCCGCACGAGCAACTTGCGCACGACGAGGATCATGGCGACGATAAAGACGACCGAGAGCCCGGCAGTAGTCAGGGCGGAGTGGAGGGCGGCGCCGTGGTGCGCTTCGGCGGCGCCGAACCCCTTGAGCTGCGCGATGGCCAGCACGAACGCGAGGATGCACCAGCCCATCACGTCGTCCATCGCGGCGCAGGTGAGGGCGAGCGTTCCCGTTTTCGTCCTGTGGAGGTTTCGTTCCGTGAGGATCCGCGCGAGCACGGGGAACGCGGTGATGCTCATCGCCGCCCCCATGAAGAGGCACAGCACCAGCGGGCTGGCGACGTCGCCCGTCACCGCGCGCTGCGTTTGGATCAGGCCCGTGGCCAGCGCCGCGCCGGTGATGAACGGAATGAGGATCCCAACCGTGCCGGTGACGAGGGCGGCCTTGCCCTGGCCCCGGAGGAGCCTGGGGTCGAGTTCCAGCCCCACCAGGAACATGAACAGCATCACGCCGAGCTGGCTGAGGATATCGAGGCTCCCCAGCGACGCCCGCGGGAAGAGCGCGTTCATCCACGCGCCGTGGTGAATAAGCCCCAGCAGCGACGGCCCGAGCATGATCCCCGCGATCATCTCCCCCACGACCTGCGGCTGATGCACCAGCCGCATGGCCAGCCCGAGCACCCGCGACAGCACCAGGATGACCGCGATCTGGATCAGCAGGATGTGGATGGCGTTCATACGGCAACTTTCCGCGGCGGCCCTCATCTTAGGGCCGCTCGGATCCTGGCGGCTACTCGACCGCCGCGGCGGTGATCTGTCCAATGACTTGCCCCATGGAGATCCGGTTGGTTCACGGACAGGGGCGGCTCGTTTATAGTAAGGCGGGAAAAAGGCTTCGCCGGTTTCAGCGGGCCTGCGGCAGCAGGTTGCGAACCGGGACTGAAAAGCCCGGAAGGACGGGCTCGGCAGTGAGCGTGTCGGCCTCGCGCAACTCCGACAATGGCACGCCGGGGCGATGGACGCGCACCCAGCGGAACTTGGGGTGTATCGCCCACACCATCTTCACACCGGCCGCAAAATACTCGACGATCTTCTCTTCCAATTCGTCAATCGTGTCGTTTGGGGAAATCACCTCGACAGCCAGGTCCGGCGGCACCGTAACGTGGCCCATCTCTTCAACCCCCGACACGCGGCCGCCCGAGACGAAGGCCACATCAGGCCGGCGAAGCAGCTCGGCGTCGTTGGGAAAACACCGGAACGTTTGCTCCGCGTATACCTCACCCCCGCCCCCGGCGTCAGACCAAGCCACCAACCAATAACTCACCCTGGCCGCGGCTCGATTAGCCAGTGAACTCATCGGTTTCTCCACCAACCGGCCGCCCACCAACTCATAGAGTCCCTGGTCTTCCAAGCGCGTCACGTCCTCCGGCGTGAACCGCGCCTGCTGCGGAGGTTGAGCCAACGTCGTCGTCATCGGCCTTGAATTCTACCACTCGGAAAAACGAAAGGACAGTCCGAACCGACCGTCCCGCCTGCTGCCGAAAACCCCTCCCCTCACTTGTCCCCGCAGCACACGCCCAAGTCGATTTGCACAATGACAACAGCCCTGCCGGAGACCGGCGGGGCTGTTGTCATCTAGTGCAAATGCCGAACGGAATCAGCTCCCCGCCTGCGGGACGGCTTCGCGGGGCTTGGGGGCCTCGGCTTCTTCCGCGGCCCGCGGGAGGCGCGGGCCCGGTTCGGCCGTGGGGGCGGCCGGGGGCTCGGCCAGGTGCTTGATCTTCAGGTTCAGGTGCGGGTTGAACGCCGTGCCGGCCGGGATCAGGTGGCCGAGGATCACGTTCTCCTTGAGGCCGACCAGCGTGTCCACCGCGCCGGCGAGGGCCGCCTCGGTGAGGACCTTGGTCGTCTCCTGGAAGCTGGCGGCGCTGATGAAGCTCTCGCTCTGCAGCGACGCCTTGGTGATGCCCAGGAGCAGCGTCTTGCCGCGGGCGGGCCGGGGCTTCTTGGTCTTGGCCGGGTCCTTGCCGGCCGCCTCGGCGGCCTCGTTGGCCTCGCGGACCTCGGCCCGGGTGACCACGTCGTTTTCCTTGAAGCTGGTCCCGCCGGCGTCGACGATCCGCGCGCTCTGGGCGATCAGGTCGTTGCCCTGGCGGAAGCGGAACTTGTCCACGACCTCGCCCGGCAGGAACTTGGTGTCGCCGGCATCCTCGACCTTCACCTTGCGGAGCATCTGGTTTAGGATGATCTCGATGTGCTTGTCGTTGATCTTCACGCCCTGCGAACGGTAGACGTTCTGCACCTCGGTCAGCAGGTACTGATAGAGGGCTTCCTCGCCCTTAATCCGCAGGATGTCGTGCGGGATGATCGGCCCGCGGATGAGCGGGTCGCCGGCCTCGACGTAGTCGCCGGCGTGCACCTGGAGCTCCTTGTCCTGCGGGACGTGGTGCTCCTTCTCCATGCCCGACTCGTTGCGGATAATGATGGTCATCTTCCCGCGGCGCTTGTCGGAGCGGAGTTCGACGGTGCCGGAAATCTCGGCCAGGACGGCCGGGTCCTTGGGCTTGCGGGCCTCGAAGATCTCGGTCACCCGCGGCAGGCCGCCGGTGATGTCCATCGTGCCGGCGGCTTCCCGCGGCTGGCGGGCGAGCATGTGGCCGGCCTCGATCTTCTGCCCGTCCCGCACCTCGATACGCGCCTTGGCCGGCAGGTAGTGGAAATCGAGGATCTTGCCGTCCGAGCCCTCGATGGTGATGCGCGGGTGGCGTTCGCCCTTGTGCTCGATGACGACCAGCTTGGCCTCGCCGCCGCCTGCCTGGCCCTGGCCCTTGCGTTCCTCTTCCATGCGGGCGGTTTCGCCCTCTTCGATGTCCTCGTAACGGACGGTGCCGCCCTTCTCGGCCAGGATCGGCGTGATGTGCGGGTCCCAGACCACCAGTTGCTGGCGGGCCTTGACCTTTTCGCCGTCCTTGACCATGACGGTGGCGCCGTAGGGGACCTTGTACTTCTCCTTCTCGCGTCCCTTGGCGTCGACGAGGGCGATTTCGCCGTTGCGCTTGAGGGCGACCAGCCGCTTGCCCGTCTCGGCGTCGTGAACTTCGACGGCGTTGATGTCGCGGTGCTGGACGGTGCCTTCGGAGCCGGCCTTGATGTCGTTCTCGATGTAGGCCGACGTCGCGACGCCGCCGGTGTGGAACGTCCGCATCGTGAGCTGGGTGCCCGGCTCGCCGATCGACTGGGCACCGATGATGCCGACGGCCAGCCCCTCTTCGACGAGCTGGTTGGTCGACATGTCGATGCCGTAGCACAGCGCGCAGACGCCGCGGGGGCTCTCGCAAGTGAGCGGGGAGCGGACGCGGATCGACTCGAGCTTCAGCTCCTTGAGCCGGTCGGCCACCTCATTGCTGATGACCTCGTTCTCGGAGACGATCGTCTCGTCGGTGATCGGGTTGCGGATCGTGTCGCGGGCCGTGCGGCCGACGATCATGTCCTTCAGCTCGACCTCGACGGTCTCGCCCTTGTAGATCGTGGTCTTGGTCACGCCGTTGAGCGTGCCGCACTCGATCTCGTTGATGATGACGTTCTGCGCCACGTCCGCCAGCTTGCGGGTAAGGTAGCCCGAGTCGGCGGTCTTGAGGGCGGTGTCGGCCAGGCCCTTTCGCGCGCCGTGGGTGGACGAGAAGTACTCGAGCACCGACAGGCCTTCGCGGAAGTTGGATTTGATCGGCGTCTCGATGATCTCGCCGGACGGCTTGGCCATCAGGCCGCGCATGCCGCCGAGCTGACGGATCTGGTCGACGTTACCGCGGGCGCCGGAGACGGCCATCATGGCGATCGGGTTCAGGTACTTCAGCGCCCCGCCCTGCTTGGGCGGGATCGGCCGGCCGCTCTCGTCGCGGTAGTCGTTCTGCAGGCCGGCCATGAGGTCTTCGGTGACCCGCTTGCGGGCGTGGGTCCAGGTATCGACCAGCGCGTTGTAGCGTTCCTGGTCGGTGATCGCGCCCATGCGGTACGACTTCTCGATGCCATCCGCTTTCTTCTGGCTTTCGGCCAGGATCTCCTCCTTGGTATCGGGCGAGCGGATGTCGGTGATGCCGAAGCTCATGCCGGCAAGGGTGCTTCGCTTGAACCCCAGGGCCTTCATGTCATCCAGCAGCGCGATGGTCGCAGGCCGGCCGAGCGTCGCGTACGTATCGGCGATCACGCGGCTGGAGCCCTTGGCCGTCAGGGCGTAGTTATAGTACGGCATCGCCTTGGGCAGGATGTCGTTGAAGATGCACCGCCCGATGGTCGTCAGGATCACCTTGCTCTTGAAGTTCTTCGGCCGCGGCTTGGACACGTAGTTCGGGTCCTTGCGCTTCCGCTGCTCCTCCAACGCCTTCCAGGCGACATCTTCGATCGGCTGCGGGCCGGACTTGTCGTCCGGCACGACCTGCGTGCGATCGGACAGCCGGACCAGGATCCGCGAGTGCATTGCGATCTCGCCCAGGTCGTAGGCGATGTGCGCCTCCTGGAAGCTGTTGAACAGCTTGAACTCGCCCTTGTCGCCCTCGCGGTCGGACGTGATGTAGAACGTCCCGAGCACGATGTCCTGCGACGGCGTGATGATCGGGCTGCCGTTGGCGGGCGAGAAGATGTTGTTCGGCGCCAGCATCAGCACGTGCGCTTCGGTCTGCGCCTCAAGGCTCAGCGGCAGGTGGACGGCCATCTGGTCGCCGTCGAAGTCGGCGTTGAAGCCCTTGCAGACCAGCGGGTGGATCTTGATCGCGTTGCCTTCCACCAGCACCGGCTCGAACGCCTGGATGCCCATGCGGTGCAGCGTCGGGGCACGATTCAGCATGACCGGGTGCTGGTAGATCACCTCTTCGAGGATGTCCCAGACCTCCGGGTCGCGCCGCTCGAGCATCTTCTTGGCCGACTTGATCGTGTCGGCAAGCCCGTGCTCCTTGAGCTTGCGGATGATGAACGGCTGGTAGAGCTCCAGCGCGATCTTCTTGGGCAGCCCGCACTGGTGGAGCTTGAGCTCGGGGCCGACCACGATGACCGACCGTGCGGAGTAGTCGACGCGCTTGCCGAGCAGGTTCTCGCGGAACCGGCCCTGCTTGCCCTTGATCATGTCGGTCAGCGACTTGAGCGGGCGGTTGCTGCTGCCGAGCACCGGCCGGCGGCAGCGGCCGTTGTCGAACAGGGCGTCGACCGCCTGCTGCAGCATGCGCTTCTCGTTGCGGATGATGACTTCCGGCGCGTTCAGGTCGACCAGCTTCTTGAGCCGGTTGTTCCGGTTGATGATGCGGCGGTACAGGTCATTCAGGTCCGACGTGGCGAAGTTCCCGCTCTCCAGCAGGACCAGCGGTCGCAGGTCGGGCGGGATGACCGGGATCACGTCCATGACCATCCACTCGGACTTGTTCTCCGAGCCGCGGATGGCCTCGATCATCTTCAGCCGCTTGGTCAGGTCCTTGATCTTCTGCTTCGAGTTGGTCTTCTCGATGTCGGCGCGGACCTTCTCCTGCTCGGTGTTGAGGTCGAGCAGGCCCAGGAGCTTCTTGATCGCCTCGGCGCCCATCTCGGCTTCGAACTCGGCGCCGTACTTCTCATAAGCGGCCCGGTACTCGTCCTCCGTCAGGAGCTGCTTTTTCTTAAGCGGCGTCTTGCCCGGGTCGGTGACGACGTAGTCCTGGAAGTAGACGATCTTCTCGATGTCGCTGGTCTTCATGTCCAGCAGCGCGCCCAGGCGGCTGGGGAGGGCCTTGAAGAACCAGATGTGGACGATCGGCGCGGCCAGGTTGATGTGGCCCATCCGCTTGCGGCGGACGCGGCTGTGCGTCACCTTCACGCCGCAGCGGTCGCAGATGATGCCCTTGTACTTCGTACCCTTGTACTTGCCGCACGAGCATTCCCAGTCGCGCTCGGGCCCGAAGATCCGCTCGCAGAACAGGCCGTCCTTCTCGGCACGGTACGTTCGGTAGTTGATCGTCTCCGGCTTCTTCACCTCGCCGAACGACCACGAACGAATGTCGTTCGGGCTGGCGAGCTGAATCCGGACCGACCCGTAATCATTAATACGATCGTAGACGCTTTCAGCCATGATCGTTGTCTTTCCTTTGCGTCCCGGGCTCTGTGCCCGAGGTTGGTTTCACTTCAAAACACCGTCTCGTCAGCGTCGTGCCTGCCGCGGCTCGTACACCAACTCGATTTCATCCTCCGGCATGTCGGTCATCCTCGGCAGGAAGGCAACCGCCCTCGTTGCTGCAACGGCGACCTTGTTCGGATCGATGATCTCGTGCCGCGCGCCCGAACGCATGAGAACACGGAAAGGGCGAAACGGCTTGCGACGAAGAAGCTGTCGAATCTGTTCCAGCTTCTCGTCCACGGCGATTCCTCACATCATGTCCGCATCCTCATCCGTCCCACCCAGCCCCTTCTTCTTCTCAAGCTGGATGTTGAGGCCCAGGCCGCGGATTTCGTTGCAGAGCACGTCGAAGGAGACCGGGGTTCCGGCCTCGAGCGTGTTGGTGCCCTTGACCATCGACTCGTAGATCTTGGTACGGCCCTCGACGTCGTCGGACTTGACGGTGAGCAGTTCCTGCAGGACGTAGGAGGAGCCGTAGGCTTCCAGGCCCCAGACCTCCATTTCGCCGAACCGCTGCCCGCCGGTGCGGGCCTTGCCGCCGAGCGGCTGTTGGGTGATCAGCGAGTACGGGCCGGTCGCACGGGCGTGGATCTTGTCGTCGACCAGGTGGTGCAGCTTCATCATGTAGATGTAGCCGACCGTGGTGCGCTGCTCGAACTTTTCACCGGTGCGGCCGTCGTAGAGCTGCACCTTGCCGCCGTACGGCATTTCCACGTCGAGTTCGCGCGAGTCGATCGACTTGTGGTCGCTCTTGCGCTGCTTGCGCCGGTCGCGGATGGCCTTGTTGGCCTCCTCGGTCGCCTTGTGGATCTCGTCCTCGGTGGCGCCGTCGAAGACGGGCGTGACCGCCTGCTGCCCGAGCACGGCCATCGCCCACCCGAGGTGGGTTTCGAGGATCTGCCCGACGTTCATACGGCTGGGCACGCCCAACGGGTTGAGCAGGATGTCGACCGGCGTGCCGTCCTCGAGGAACGGCATGTCTTCCTCGGGCACGATGCGGGCGATGACGCCCTTGTTCCCGTGGCGGCCGGCCATCTTGTCGCCGACCGACAGTTGTCGCTTGGTCGCGACGTAGACCTTCACCATCTCCAGCACGCCGCTCGGCAGCTCGTCGCCGCGCTTCATGTGCTCCATGCGGCGGGTCTTTTCCTTCAGCACCGCCTGCACGCGGGGCCAGAATCGGGAGTGGGTATTGAGCGCCTGCTCCTTGGATTCCTTCGAGCCCTTCACCCAGTCGGGGCTGAAGCCGTCGATCTGCTCGAGGATGACGTCCGGGATCTCGCTCTGGCCGACCTTCTGACGGGTGCCCGGGTCGACCATCGGCGTGCCGGTCACCTCGTTGATCTCGGCCACCATTTGCTTGAAGATCGCGATGGCGCGGAGGTTCATCTCCTTTTCGTACTTGTCGATGTCCTTCTTCAGCGCCTTCTTCTGCTCCTCGGTCATGTGCATGCGGCGGCTGAACCGCTGGGCGCCGATGACCACGCCCTCCTCGCCCGCCGGCATTTCGAGCGAGTCGTTCTTCACGTCCTCGCCCGCCCGGCCGAAGATCGCGTGCAGCAGCTTCTCTTCGGGCGTCAGCTCGCTCTTGCTCTTGGGGGCGATCTTGCCGACCAGGATGTCGCCCGGGCCGACGCGGGTGCCGACGCGGACCACGCCGTTCTCGTCCAGGTTCGCCAAGGCGCGCTCGCTGACGTTGGGGATGTCGCGGGTGAACTCCTCGCGGCCGAGCTTCGTCTCGCGGATCTCGACGTCGTACTCCTCGATGTGGATCGAGGTGAAGATGTCTTCCTTCACCAGCCGCTGGCTGATGACGATCGCGTCTTCGAAGTTGTAGCCGTCGAAAGTCTGGAACGCGACGAGCACGTTGCGGCCCAGGGCGAGCTCGCCCAGATGCACGGCGGCGCCGTCGGCGATGATCTGGCCCTTCTTCACCCGCTGGCCCTTCTTGACGATGGGCTTCTGGTTGAGGCAGGTCCGCTCGTTGAGGCCGACGAACTTGCGCAGGACGTATTCGTCCGCGTTGTCGATCAGGATGCGCATCGCATCGACGTATGTGACGACGCCGGCACGCTCGGCCCGGACGACCATGCCGCTGTTCTGCGCGACCGGCTTTTCCATGCCGGTCGAGACGACCGGCGGGTCGGTCCGCAGGAGCGGCACCGCCTGGCGCTGCATGTTCGAACCCATCAGCGCGCGGTTCGCGTCGTCGTGCTCGAGGAACGGGATCAGGGCGGCGGAGACGGAGACCGTCTGCCGCGGGCTGATGTCGACGTACTGGATTTCCTTGCTGTTGACCTGCGCCAGGTCGCCCTGCACGCGGGCCAGCACGAAGCCCTTCCGCAGGCCATGGTCCTTGTCGACCACGTCCGGCGGCGCGAGGATCGACTTCATCTCCTCGTCGGCGCGGAG
>DASXMX010000039.1:0-15804 GCA_036495445.1 Tepidisphaeraceae bacterium | reverse complement strand
TGCCACAACCAGCCGGTGCGCCGCGGCGCGCGACAGTAGCGTGCGAGGCTATTCTTCGGGTGCCGCCGCCGACGGCCGCCGCCGCTTGCTAACGGTCAGGACTTGTCGAGCGACAAAGGCGATCGCGAAAATGCTCGTTCCGGTAAGCACGATCGCCGCGCCGGAAGCCATGCCCCCATAGAACGAGGCATAGAGTCCGATTAGGCCCGAGGCGATTGCCGCCACGGCCGACACCACCATCATCCGCAATAAGTTGCCGGAGACGAGGGAAGCCGCTGCAGCAGGCGTGACCAGCAACGCGCTGGTCAGGATGACGCCGACGGCTTGGATCCCGGTCACCACCGCCAGCGCCAGCAGGATTAGCAGCATATTACGCATCCAGTTGACGCGAATGCCGATGACGGCCGAGTAAGACGGATCCACCGACGTCAGTTCCAATTCCTTGTAAAACAACGCAAGGATGATCAGCACCAACGCGGCAATGACCCCGATCAGGATCAGGTCGGCGCGCGTGACACCAAGAATGTCGCCGAAGAGCATGGACGAGAAGTCGCGGAAGCTTCGTGCCCGCGAGATGATCAGCACGCCCAAGGCAAACATTCCGGTGAACAGGACGCCGATCGCGGTGTCCTCCCGAATCTCCTCGCGGCTGGAGAGCCAGCCGATGCCCAGGGCCGTCAGGAGCCCGGCGATCAGCGCACCGAAGAACAGGTTGAACCCTTGCAGGTAAGCGACGACGATGCCCGGGAGTGCGGTGTGGGCGATTGCGTCGCCGATGAATGCCATGCGTCGGAGCACAACGTAGCATCCGAGCACCGCGCACGTGATTCCGACCAAAATGACGGCCAGGAACCCCGCCTGCATGAACGAGTAATGCAGCGGCGCCAACAACCAGTTCATACGACCTCTCTTAGGGCCCGCTCGGGCCAATTCGCTTCGCTGCTCGGTTGGTTGTGGTTGTTGCAGGAAGCCGCATTGCAACGCCCGGACTTGAAGTGAACGACGCGTTCGAACTCCACTTCAATGTCGTGCGGATCGTGCGTCGCGGCGACGATGGTCTTCCCCGCATCAGACAACGATTTTAGCACGTCCCGCACGATCACCCTGGTCTGCGCGTCGACGGCGTTGAGCGGTTCGTCCAGCAGGAGCATGTCCGCTTCCTGCGCCATCGCGCGGGCAAGGAGCGCGCGCTGCTGCTGGCCGCCCGACAGTTCGCCGATCCTCCGATCTGCCAGATCGCCGATCTGCAAAATGTCGAGCACCCGATCGACGATCTGACGATCTGCCCGCCTGGGCCAGCCAAACCAGCCGATGTGCACGTAGCGGCCCGTCAGCACCAGGCGCCTGACCGTGATGGGGAACCGCCAGTCGAGGTCCCCGCGCTGTGCGAGGTAAGCCACGCGATGACAACATCCGCCAACCGGCGACCCATGAACCCGGACTGAGCCGGCGACGACGGGCAAGAGCCCGGCAACCGCCTTGAGTAGCGTGCTCTTGCCCGCGCCATTCGGCCCCACCAGCGCCACCCGAGCGCCAGCGGGAACGCGGAGGCTAACGTGCTGCAGCGCCGGCCGCTCCGCGCGTGGATATCGCACCGAGAGGTCGACACACTCCACGGCAGGCACGTCGGGAGCCGGCGTGCCGTGGCGATGTCGCGAATAGGGGAAACGCGGCGTTTTCATTGCTTAAGCGCCTTGGTCAGCACGTTGTCGTTGTACAACATCATGTGGATGTAGGTGTCGCCGTCCGTCCCCGGTTTTCCGAGCGCGTCGGAGTATAGGGGCGGCCCCACCTTCACACCGGCCTCGGAGGCGATCTGGTTGATCAGCTTCGGGTTCTGGATATTCTCGAGGAAGATCACCGGGACGCCGGACGCCTTGATCTGTTCGACCACGTCGGCGATCTGCCGGGCGGACGGGTCGGCGGCTTCGGTTGTCACGGACTCCAGCGCGCTCCGCGAGACGTTCATTCCATATCGCTGCCCGAAATACCCGAAGGCGTCGTGCGACGTCACGAGCTTGCGACGCGCCTCCGGGATGGTATGAATATCCTTCATTACCTTCGCGTCGAGCTCGTCCAATTGCTTGATGTATGCCGCCGCACGGGCGATGTAGGCTTGGGCGTGTGCCGGGTCGGCCTTCACCAGCGCATCCCGCATGTTGCTAACCATGACGGCGGCGTCTTTGAGGTTTTGCCAGACGTGCGGGTCCCGGTCGTCGTCCTTGCCATTCGGCCGGGAGCCTTCGGATTCCGGAACGTGCCGCACTGCGACGCCGTTGGACAACACCACCCGTGCCGCCTTCGCGCCGGCGCTGGAATAGAGCTTGTCGAGCCAATGCTCGAGCCCCAAGCCGTTTTCGAAGATGACGTCGGCCTTGCTCAGCGTGATGCTGTCGGCCGGAACCGGCTCGTATTCGTGAGGGTCGCCATCCGGCCCGACGAGCGTCGTCAGCTCGATGTCGTCGCCGCCGACGTTTTTGGCCCAGTCCCCGATGATGCTGATCGTCGCGACGACGTTCGGCCGACGCGCGGGGCCTGCAGCCTGGGCTGCGGGGACCAACATCCCAAGGAAAACGGCCGTGACGGCTGTCGCCCCACGCAACCAGGATGCCGCTGTGAATTGCATCGCGCAACTCCTTTTCCGGAACAGGTGCTCGTCGCGGCGCACGCTCGCGAACGAGGGGCGATGTTAGAGCCCCAGCCACATCTTTGCAACTGAATTGCACATGCTATTGACTGTTATTCTCCGTTGGCCGGGCCCGCTTGGGCCCGGCGTGTCAAAAGTGATACGGCGACAGATAAGGTTCCGCCGGCGCTGGGATGGCGTCGACTTTGCTCGCGTCGATCTGGAGAACTCTTGCGCCGCCCTCGTTGAGGAGATGGAACGTCCCATCCACCCGGACCCATTCGTCGTCCTTCAAAGACGACGCGAGCGGCGATGCGATGAGGGCCTGCACCGGCATCGCATCCGCGGCGCAGCACACCACGACAAATCGGAAGAGCTTCACCTGACCGGGCGGAAGCGAATCGTCTTTGAAGACGCGCCCCTCCGTGACGACGCGGCGCCCGTCGAGTTTGTGCCGATGCCTGAGGATGTAGCCCATCGAGATGACCCGGCTGCCATCGGCGGGCACCTGATCCGGCGCGCCGCCTGAAACGTCAGTTCCGGAATCCAATCCCAGGGCCCGCTTCCGCAGCGCGAAGCTGTTCAACCCGGAGGCGGACGCCGTATCCGACATCGCCGGGAACATGTACGCCAGGGGAAGGAGCAAGAGGGCGCTCCGCAACCAGACGGCGGCGGTCGCTTTCCTCGCTATCGCCGCCTGCCGACGGACGTACATGGCGATGAGAAACAGCACGAACATAATGATCGTGCCCAGCAGCAGCGGCCAGAGTTGCGCCCGAATGAACAGCGAGTAGCGGCCCTCGATCAGGAGGATCGCAAGCCCGGCCGCCCAAAGGCCGAGAACGACTATGCGAAGACGATTCATGATGACTCCATCAGATCAATCTAATGAGCGCCCGAGGCGAACAGGTAGTGCCAGGCGAGCATGAGGATGAAGACGCAGCTGTACATCAGCACGACCAGCGCCACGAACGCCCGCTTGCGAATGAGGCTGAGGTACATGGCCGACAGCTTCAGATCCAGCATCGGGCCCAGGACCATGAAGCCCATCTGGGCGGAGAGCGGAAGGACCGAACGGAAGGACGCGGCGACGAACGCGTCGGCGCCGGAACAGAGGTTCAACACGACTGCCAGTCCCATCATGACCGCGATGGCCAGGGCAGGGGCATGAGCCATCGTCATGAACGTTTGACGGGGGATTAGCGTCTGACAGACCGACGCGACGAACGCGCCCAGCACCAGGAACTGGCCGACCTGCAGAAAGTCATCGCCGGCATGGTTGATGGCGTCCGCCAGGCGATTCCGAATCGATGGCTTGGCGCTGCCGGCATGGTCGTTCGCCGCGTGAGCATGCGCCACCTCCCGGGTTTCGGTCGCGGCGTGGGCATGCGAGTGATCCGCATCGTGGGTTGCAACATGCTCGTGCTGGTGCTCGTGCTGGTGCTCGCCGCAGCAGCTTGCATGAGCATGGGCCGGCTCGTGGTCGTGTGCGTGATCATCACAGCAGCCGGTGTGGTGGCTGTGATCGTGTCCGCAGGAGGAGGCGCCATTCATCGCCGGATCGATCAGGGCGGTTTGGCCGGGGAACCAGCGGTCCATCGCGAGCGCGACCGCGACTGCGACGAAGTACCCAAAGCCCATGCGGGCCGCGAGGACGTGCCAATTCCAGCCATAGGCCATTAGCGTGGCCGAGCCGACCAGCACGTTGACGATCGGCCCGGCAAGGAGGTATGCGACCGCGGTGGAAAACGGCACGCCCTTGCGCACGAGTCTGCGGGTGAACGGAATGACTGCGCACTCGCAGACCGGCAACAGCAGGCCAAGCCCGGCGGCCACAAGGATCGCGTATACCTTGCGTTCGGGTAGCAGCCTGACCACCCATTCGCGGGAAACGAACACTTCAAACAGTCCGCCGAGCAAAGATCCGAGCATCACGAAGGGCAACGCCTCAAGGATGATGCTGACGAATGAAAGCCCGAGCGTCGCCCCGGCTGACGTGCCGCGTGTCGCAAGCATCACAATCAGCGCGATGGCTAAAAATACAAAGCCGCCGATCGTCCAGGGTGAAGGACCGGACCTGGGCACGACCCTGTCCGGCACCGGGGTAAGGACCTGTAACTCCAGGGGTTGACCTCGCGGGATCGGTTTCGATGGAGCGAGGAGGTTCACGTTAGGCATTTCAATGGTCCTTTGCGGTGCAAAATGAGAGCGGACGGACGAGACACGAACTTCGGTCCACGCCGCGCTCCGCAACGACGGCGGCGCCGGCCACCTTCGCACGAGTCGCGGTCCGAGAGTTCGTTGGTGCAACTCGGGAATTGCAACGGACTTGGCTCAACCGGCGCTTCTCGACGCACATCGAGACCGCTACAATTCACCAGATGATGAAACCCGCGCAAACGCCTTCGCCTGATGAGTTGCTCCGGGCCGCAGGCCTGCGTCGTACTCCGGTACGTGTTGGGGTGTTGAACATCCTGGCGAAGGCTGCCCGGCCGCTCGACGTTCCGACGATCTTGGGCAAGCTCCCCGACCAGACGGACGCGGTCACCGTCTACCGCACGCTGAACACGTTCAAGCGCAAGAAAATCGTTCACCGAGTTCTTGGGGAAGATCGTTCCGGGAGATACGCCTTGGGAAATGTCGACGAACGGCGTTCCCACCAGCATCCCCACTTCGTGTGCGACGATTGCGGTAAGGTGGACTGCCTCAACGACGTGACGATTCCCACCAGTTTGGTCCGTTCGTTGGGCTCTATTGCCGGCTACACGGTCAGTTACCCTGAAGTCGTGCTGCATGGGCGCTGTCCCAAATGCAAGTAACATCGCGTTCCACCCGCATCAGTTGAATCGAACCTGTGGGTTTGCGCGCGGCACCGTGGAAATCGGTTGCCTTACCATCGCGTTTCCAAACGTTCGACTTCGGTTGGTTAGACGCTGACGCGCCGGCAAACGTCGCCTTCTCCGGGGATCATCCCAAGCGGCCATCGTCGATCCGAGATTGCCCGAATCTCGGCGGCAACTGGGAGTTACGACGGCGACCCGCCAGCGATCAGATTTCGGACGACGCCCGTTTCAGCCGCATGGTGCAAGCCAAGCTTGCTCCGAACGCCGTGCGCGGCTGGCCGACCCACATCGACACGGTCACGTGGAACGTGACCTGGCCATTTCCAAGAACACGCCACAAGACCGGATCGAATGGGACACTCGCTCCCTGTTCACTCGATTACACTCAAGCGTGATGCGCGACAGAAATTGCGGCCACAAGCCGCCCGATCTAGCAAACGCGGGCTGAAACAACTCGCTTCACAAGAACGGGAACTGAGCGATCATTTCCACCGGAAGCCGAACAATCGATTAGAGGGACTGAAAGGAGATCGGCGGACCTGTCGTTAGGCAGGTAAAGGGTGGACGAACGACCGGCGAATGCCAGTCAGGATTGACCACAACTGCGACTGCGTCCAACGTTTGAGCCAAAGCGACCGGCGGCGCCGATTTCTCGACCGCCATCACGGCCAACATTTGACAGACTAAGCAAGGATGCTTTCGTTTCGGTTCTTCCGCCGGCCTTAGAGGAAGGGAGTGATCCACCGCCGGCCCGGCGACGAGGACTGTGCCGCCACAGTCGTCGTCATCCTCGTCGTCTACGCTCGCATCTCGCCCATGGTGTTCGAGTGCCTCATGCGCGAACTTCGCCGTGCCCGTCGCCCAGAAGACGAAGGTGAGAAGGAGAAGAACTCGGATCCAGTTTACACGCATGCGATCGGCAGCAGATGCAACTCGGTAGCAAATGCATCTTATACCACGCGCGACCCGATGAATTCAACCGTTACGTTCGATTAATAATCGAATCCGTCGCACCCGCTCAACCGCCTCCAGCCGCGCGACCATTTCGCCGACCGAGGTCAGCATCGCACGCTTCTGGATCGTCAGTTGCCCATTGCGCATCTCGCCGGCGACCACGTGCTGCCGCTCATGCCTTAGCTGGCAGTTCCCTGCTAGGGTGATGAATAAGTTTGCGCCGTTGTGGCCAATTACGAACCGACGGAGGTGCCGGACACCACGCCCCCGTCCGCCGCGGTCGAATCGGCCGCCGTCGACCCGAACGCCCAGACGCTGACTGTGCAAGTCGAATACGCCGACGACACCGCCGTCGACGCGACTCACCTGGGCACCGGCGACATTCTCGTCACCGGCGCGAACGGCTTCAGCCAGGTCGCGACGTTCCAAGGCCTCGAACCGCCCCCAGCGCCAACCCGCCGGCCGAGCGCCAAGAGCACCGGGACGCCTCATGAAGCGGGCCACGGCCCATCCCGCGCCGATCCTGCCCGCGTTCATCCCGCCGATGCTCGCCCGGCCCGGCGAGGCGTTCGACTCCGGCGAGTACGCCTTCGAGGTCAAGTGGGACGGCACGCGGATGCTGGCGTTCGTCGATGCGCCGGGCCGATACCGGCTGCTGAACCGCCGCCGGGTGGGCATGACCAGCCGCTACCCCGAGTTCGCGGTCTTGGGCGACCTGGAGCCGGGGACGGTCTTGGACGGCGAAATCGTGATGCTGCGGGACGGCCGGCCCGACTTCCACGCGCTGCAGAGCCGGGAGCACGCCCGCAACTCGATGCACATCCGCTTCGCGGCGGCCCACAGTCCCGCGACGTTCATCGCGTTCGACCAGCTCTACCGCCGTTTCCGGCCGCTGCTGGCCGAGCCCTACGACGCGCGTCACCACGTGCTGGCGCAGACGGTCCGCACGCTCGCCAGCGAACGGGTCGTCCTCTCCGAGCCGGTGATCGGCACCGGGCGGGCGTTCTTCGAGGCCGCCTGCGAGCAGGGGCTGGAGGGGATCATCGCCAAGCGGCGGAGCAGCCCCTACACGCCGGGGCTGCGGACCGGGGCGTGGATCAAGATCAAGCGGCAGGAGACCGTGCTCTGTGCGATCATCGGCTTGGTCCCCGAGGGCAGGGACGACTTCGCCAGCCTGCTGCTGGCGGCGGAACGGGACGGGCAGGCAGTCTACGTCGGCCGGGTCGGCAGCGGGTTCGACGCGGCCACGCGGGCGAGGCTGAACAAGCTGCTGCGGCCGCGGGTCCGTCCCGAGCCGGCCGTGCCCTGCCGGCACAAAGGCGCGGTGTGGGTCGAGCCCGCGGTATACTGCCGCGTGCGGTGCATGGAGCGGACGCCCTCCGGCCACCTGAGGGCTCCGGTGTTCGTGGAGATCTGCCATGGGGATTGAGACGTCCCCCACCCAACCCGACGTGCAAGAGCCCGCGGAGGCGGTCGACGTGCCCAGCCTGATCCGCGGCAAGTACGTCGCGCTCGTGGGCCGGCCGGCGTCGATGACCCGGGCCGAGTTCTTCGACCTGCTGGAGGCCAATGGGGGCAGGCCCGCCAGGCGCGTGGGCCGGGGCGTGTCGGTCGTCGTCGTGGGCCAGCGGGATTGGCCGGTCGGCGAGGACGGGATGCTGCCCCAGCCGCTGCGGGACGCCCGGCATCTCATCCGCCGCGAGCGGTCCCCGATGCGGATCCTCTCGGAGGCGCAGTTCCTGTCCGCCCTGGGGCTGGAGAGCTACCGCGAGAACACCAGCCGGCTGTACACGCTCTCGACGCTCGCTGAGGCGCTGGGCGTCGGCCGCGAGCGGGTCAGGGCGTGGGTGGCGGCCGGGCTGGTCCGACCCGTCAAGGTGGAGTTCGGCGTCTGGTATTTCGACTTCCGCCAGTCGCTCGCCGCCAGGCAGCTTTCTTCCCTGTTCCGCTCCGGCGTGTCGTTGCGGCGGCTGCGGCTCACGTTGGAGCAACTGCGGCGCTGGTTGCCCGAGGCGCAGGAGCCGCTGGAGCAACTGGCGGTGCTGGAGGACCGGGGCGAGCTGCTGGTGCGGCTGGAGGACGGCGACCTGTCGGCGGCGGACGGGCAGCTCCACTTCGATTTCGAGCCGCACGAAAACGGCGAACCCGCGGCCCCGATGCGGATCGTGACGGGGCCGCGGACGGCCGCCGAGTGGCTCGACCAAGGTCTGGAGCAGGAGCAGGCGGGATACGTCAAGGAGGCGGTCGAGAGCTACCGCCAGTCCCTGCGCGTCGGCGGCCCGAACAAATGGTGCTGCCTGAACCTGGCCAACGCGCTCTGGGGGCTGGGCAAGCGGGACGCGGCGCTGGAGCGGTGCCGGCAGGCGGTGGAGATCGACGGAGAGTACGTCGATGCCTGGGTGAACCTGGGCGCGTGGCTCGGCGAGTTGGAACGTCACGAGGAGGCGTGCGCTGCACTGCGGCACGCGCTGGCGGTCGATCCCGACGACCTGCGCGCCCGGTACAACCTGGCCCGATCGCTGGAGGAACTCGGACGGGAGCAGGAGGCGCTTGCGCACTGGCGGGCCTATCTGCGTCAGGACCAGACCAGCCGATGGGCCGCGTACGCTCGGCGGCGGCTCGAAGGAGCGGGATGAACGGCGAGACGCCCTGGACCCAGGAGGCGATCCATGCAAGAGACGGGACGATCGACACTGGCCTCGAAGACCAGCATCCTCGTGGGCAGCGGCTTCGGAAAGAGCCCGGCGAACGCGACGGGCTCGGTCAACGTCGCCGTGTACCGCACCGACGACCAGTGGGTGATCTGCGTGGCCGAGCTGTCGGGCTGCGGCGAGGTCGAGGCGGAATCACAGCGGAAGTCACTGGGCGCGGCGGTGCCGGGCCGGCTCTTCGCCGCCTACGCAGCGCGGGGAATCGGCGGCGACATCTCCTACGCCGAGGTGCGGGAACTGATCGACCGCTCGGTGCCCGAGTCGTTCCCCCGGATGACGATCCGCTGGCTGGACGAGGCGAAGCTCACGGCGGGGGCAAAGCCGTGAAGCCGACCCGTATCCTGTTCATCGGCAACAGCTTCACCAACCGCAACGACCTGCCGGGGATGCTCGCCCGCCTCGCGGCGACCGCCCGCCCGCCGCACCGGGTCGAGACCGAGCGGGTGATTGCCAATGGCCAAGCCCTCAAGTCGCACTGGACGCGTGGCGCCGCCCCGGAAGCGATTCGCTCGTCGAAATGGCAGTACATCGTGTTGCAGGAACAGAGCACGCTGCCGCTGAAGAACCCGGCGCGGATGCACGAGTACGTCACGCTGTTCGACGAGGCGATCCGCCACAGCGGGGCCAAGACGGTCCTGTACATGACCTGGGCACGCCGGCACGAGTGGGAGCGTCAAGCCGACCTCGCGGAGGCGTACGCCAGCATCGGCCGCAAGCTCGGGGCGATCGTCGTCCCGGTGGGTCTCGCGTGGGAGCGAGTGCTGACCCAACGGCCCCATCTCGTGCTGCACGACCGGGACAACAGTCACCCGAACTTCGCCGGCTCGTACCTGGCCGCGCGCGTGTTCTTCGCCACCCTCTTCGGCCGGAGCCCCATCGGTTTGGAGACCAACGACACGGCGGAACTGGGGCGGCTGGGAATGGACGCCCGCGCGCTCCAGGATGCCGCATGGCAAACCGCGTGAGACTCGGCAGTGAGCCGCACCGCTCCACGCGTCGCGATCCTCAAGTCGATGCGACCGGAAGGTTGGACGAAGGATGACGATGGAGAACGAACCGTCGCATGCCCAGCGTGGTGAAGGCGAGCCGGCCCCACCGCGTAGGCGAACACCCGGATGGTCCCGCCGGGTGCTAACTGCCGCGGGGGCCGTGGGCATCGTAATAACGTGCCTCGCGGCGATCACGCTGTGGCCGTCCGCGCCGCCGGCCGCGCCCTCGCCGGAATTGGCAGACGTGCATGGCGTTCCGGCGGCGCTGCGGGAGCGACTGCAACTCGACCCGTTCTACCAGAGGTATGTGGACGATCACGGCCTGTCGATCCTCGCGTCGCGTAAATGTTCGCCCTACGCGCTGGTGGAAGCCAGGGACATCATTGACCACCTGCTCGCCCATCGCCCCGAGATCCGGGCGGCGCTCATCGACCGGCACGTCCGCGCGATGGTCATGGCCCGTGCCGAGGGAACCACGGACGTCCCCGAGCAACGTGACATGCGGCCCAAGGCATATTGGAACCGCCGCGCCCGCGGGCTCGGCGGGTCGCTGGTGAGTTGCGGCGAAGAGAACCTGTTGCGCTACCCCGGCGACCCCTACCGGGAAGAGAACATCCTCATCCATGAGTTCTCGCACGCGATTCAAGACCTGGCGATGAGCGAGCTGGACCCGACGTTCGGTGACCGGGTCCAGGCGGCGTACGACGCCAGCGTGCGATCCGGGGCCTGGGATCATTCGTATGCCGCGACCAACGTGCACGAGTATTTCGCGGAGGGGGCACAAGCCTGGTTCGACGCCGGCCGTCCCGGCCCCGACTCGGACGCCAACAACGGCATTGCCACTCGAGAGGCGATCAAGCGAGCCGACCCGAAATTGGCCGCCCTCTTGGCCGAGGTGTTCGGCGACGAACCGTGGCGGTACGTGCCGCCCGATCGCCGCTCCGATCCGGGCGATCTCGCCGGCTTGGACCGACAGACGCTGCCGACGTTCAATTGGCCAGACTGACGATGCGCGAGCTGAGCGCGTACGAATCCGGGAAGGTGCAGATGCCTGTACGAACGCCGGATAGCCACGCGATCCGCTTTGGCCCCCACGAACCACCCAACGTCACATGCGGGCACGTCCGGGTAAAACAATCCCATCGCGAAGCGCCGTCCCGCAATAACAAAGGCGGCGCACCGACGTGCGCCACGTTGCGTAGACTCCGAAATTCAGCGGATCGCGATCACGTCTTCTCTTTCGCTTCGAGCTTCACGATCTCTTCCCGCAGGTGCTTGGTCTCGGCGCGCAGCTTGGCGATGGTTTCTTCGCGGGTCAGCTTCTCCTTCACGACGGGCTTTGTCGTTGCCTTGGCTTGAGTCGCCGTCTTTGGCGCGGACTTCCCGCTCTCTTTCTCACCACCCAGTTCGGTCAGCTTGGCCCTCAGCGTCCGATGTTCGGCCCTCAGCCGTTCGATCACTTCGTCTTCGTGCTCCTTGTGCAGCTTCTTGCCAGACGGTTGCGTGGTCGGCGGCGTAGTGCTGTCGGCAGACGTTGTGGCGGCCGCAGATGGAGAAACCCCATTTGTGAGCCAAAGGAGGAACGAAAGCGACGCGACGAGAGCCATTGCCCCAAGCAGCTTCATAACTCGCCCTACCGGCTAATTTAGAGAAATGTGCGACGGAACCACAACAAGCGGCGCGACCGTGAAACGCGACAGCGAGTACGTTATTGCGATTACATTATTGCAATCGATCCGATCCGCCAACAAAAGAGTCGCCGGGTTCGTCTTCCGGCGGCACGTTGCGATTCTCGTTTCTTCCCGGTGCGGGTAGCACAGACCGAGATAGTCCATCCTCCTACGTCGTTCCGCTTTGCAGCTCCTGAACCAACGCTTTGGCATGCCGGCCGGCATCGCTCTGC
The DNA here is from genome assembly GCA_036495445.1 of Tepidisphaeraceae bacterium. Taxonomy (GTDB): domain Bacteria; phylum Planctomycetota; class Phycisphaerae; order Tepidisphaerales; family Tepidisphaeraceae; genus DASXMX01. Next base: position 3,778 of record DASXMX010000039.1, on the reverse strand, counting down.
GCGATGATCCCGCGGATGGCGGCCGCCGCGGGGATCAGCTACGCCATACTCTGGAAACTGGAAACCGGCAACTGCGCGGGCCTTTCACGGGCGAGGGTTGGACGCTTGCCAGGCGTGGCCCGTCCCCGCCTGCCGGGCCGGGTCCGGAAGCCGCTGCTTCGTCTCCTACGCCTGCTTCAAACGCCGGGATCACCCGCCACCATTCCCCATCGCCCCGCGCCACCGCGGCGTCCCCACGGCCTCGGGCAGGATTTGCGCCGCGCCTGCGATGGGCGAGGACGTCGCCGGGGCCTCCGCCTCGCGCAGCGCAGTTCGCAACTGCCGCACCGCCTCCAGCGCGAACGTTGCCTTGACCATCAGCCGGTCGTCCGCCGGGAAGCCGCGCCGCCGCATCCGCTCGGTAAGGCGGCCCAGGTAGACTAACGCCGGGACGATCTTGCGGCGATGGCTCAGGCTTGGTCGGCGGTCACGTCGCGGTGGGTCATAAGGCCGATCGTGGCGTCGACCACGGGCAGCGGCAGCGGCAACGGCACCCGCGGCGGATTGGTTCAGTGATAGACAAACAGCCGAGTACACTTGGGAAGGAGTGACGTGATAGAGCCGCTAAAAACTACCGCACGCCACCACCGCGACCGCCGGGTCCGCCGACATGGCTTGCGCATCGTTGTGCTGGTGGCCGTGGTCCTAATCTGGCGGCTCGTCGTGCTATCCAGGTCCACGCAATTCCCGTGACCGCAGCCCTTGTGCCCCTTCGCCCCTCCCGACCAGCAGCGGATTCGATCGGTTTCTGGCCAAACGGTCGAAGGTCCGCGTCACTGACGAGCGGAACCCGGTCGCGCTGCTCCCGGCCCCGAAAGACAGCGTCTGTGCCGTCGTGGCGGTGATTTGGCACGGTTGCGGGCATACCGAACTGTGGTCCGCGTCGAGAATGGGAATCCGGCCGAGCGACCCTGCCGGTTGATCGGTAGAATCATCGCACGGGTTGCCACAGATTCTCCAATCTCGCCAGGTTGGTGGTTCGCGCCCTCCGTTCCGACGCCACAATGCCCCGATCGTCACCAGCCCGCACGTGGCGGTACCGCCGGGCCGGGGCGAGTCCGCAATCTGTGTCGCGGCTCGCCTCGGACTCGGCTTTGCGTTCGGGTCACTGATAAACGACGCCGAGGACGCGGCGCGGTTTTATGCCAAGACCTTTTCCGATTCGTCCGTCGGCGCGGCGCACCGCGCACCGGGCGACTTTCCCTCGCGAAAGAAAGGAGACGTGTTGACCGTCGGCTTCTCCGTGATGGGCGTTCGGTGCCTCGGGCTCAACGGCGGCCCTGCGTTCAAGCACAACGAGTCGCTTTCGTTTCAGCTCGCAACCAAGGACAAGTGCGGCTTGTCGTGACAGATTACGCCGATCGCCGTGACTCAAGCGGTCATCGAGGCGGCGCGCCGCGGTTGAAGTTGCGTCCTCGACACTTGCACCTCGGACGCACCGCGACATCAGACACCGGAGATGCGTTCCCCAAAGACTGTCACCGGCGCGCCGCCTGATCGCGGAGGACTGCGGCGGCGGGCTTCTCGGTGCCGTCGGCATGGAGCATGCCGAAGAACGGTTGATCGTCCGCGCCCAGATACGCGGCGTCGTCCTGGAAGGCGTAGATGATGCTCACGCCGATCGGGATGCCGCGGGCGCGCAGGCCGGCGACGCCTTCGAAAAAGTGCCGGAGGTAGGTCGCCTGGGTCGGCTCGTCGACGGAGCAGTGGCCGTGGGTGGCGATGCCGTACTCGGTGAACCAGATCGGCACGTCGACCCGGCCGCGGCCGGCGAGCAGCCGGTGGATCGCCGGCGTTTGCACGGTCAGGATGTTCTTCATGCCCGATGGGCCGGGCTGCAGCGGATCGCTCGGCTCGTTGTACGGGTGAAGTGCGACCGCGTCGAAGCTGTCGATGAACTTCGGGTCGGCGGCGAGCAACCTGGCGAAGAACGTCTGCGGGTCGTCGAACACCTGCGTGAGCCCGCCGGTGAGGACGATCGCCTTGGGCCGGGCGGCCTTGATCGCCCGGTAGGCGGCCACCTGCATGGGTGCCAGGCGAGCCGGGTCGGGCTTGCTGGCCCAGAACGCCCGGTTGTTCGGCTCGTTCCAGACCTCGATCGCGTCGGCCCCCGCCTGCGCCAGGGCCGCGGCGTATGCGGCATAATCGGCCACGTGCGCGTCGGTCGGCGGGAAGTCCTGCCCCTTGCGGCCGTTCGCCCACGGGGGCGCGCCGGTCGCCAGGACGATGATCTTCAACCCATGGCGATGCGCCGCACTCACGGCGACTTCCACCGGCTTGAGGTAGCGCCGGCCGGGCTCCGCCTCCACCCAGGCCCAGTTCCAGTACATGCGAACCCATGAGACGCCGAGCTTGTCGGACACTTTCCCGAGCATCGCGTCATACCGCGTGAGGTCCGACCCGAACCGCGGCTGTACGCCGACGCCGTTCGCCGCCCGCGCGTCGCTACGGTGCGGATCCGAGCCAGGGTCGGCGCGGCGCACGGCCTGGCCCTTCGCGCGCGGCACCGCGGCGACAACGATGAGCAACACAAGAGCCACACGGCAACACAGCGGAATCGGAGGGGCGTGAGTCATACTCGCGTCGGATGAAACGGAAGATGCCGAGTTCAGGCCGGAACGGAGGACCGCGCTGAGCAGGCCAGCGGTGAAGCCCAGGGCCAAGGCCGCTCCGGCCGAAAGACGCACGGAAGACCCGCGCGCCGGACGCGAACCCGATGTTCCTCGCCTGCGCAACGAATAACCAGCGGCGACCCACCGCGGGCGAGTGTCCCGTCTGTCGTCTCTTTCGGCAAGGCAACCGAAGGAATCGAAAGCATACCCGCGTGCCCCACGTCGCCGGCCACCTGCCGCTGATTTCCCCGCAGTCGCAACGCCGGCGCGCCTCGTCCGTCCAAACCGTCAGCGAAATACCTCGTTCAGGATCGCGGCCAGCCTCACCCCCGCGCGTTCCAATTGGACGTCGACCACCGGCCCGGCCGCGTCGAGGTATTGCTGATCCAGTTTCGGCGGCGGCCCGCCCGCGGGCACGCCGGCGTAAACGATCTTGACCGCCACGTCGTGCGGTTGGTTTGCCCAGTCCGTGGGCGTTCCCTTGCCCCACTCCGACGCCTGCTCGGGAGTGATTTGGGAATTGAGCCGATCGGCGTAGTCCGCGATCCGCGTCGCCCCCTTCCGGCGGAGAAGGATCGTCGTGTCCCAAACCGTGTGCAGGTTCACGGCCCGCGGCTGGTCGAGGAAGAACACCAGCCGGCCGTTGCCGCCCTTGTCCTTGTTGCGTTCGGCGCAGTGCAGCGGCTGGTGGAGGTCGCCGACGAAGTGACCCAGGAACTTCAACGCCTCGGCGCGTTGGGCCTTCGACGCCTTGAGATCGTTCAGCACAGCCTTGAAGTCACCGATCTTGTCGATCACGTTGTTGCCGTGCTGCCCGTCGCGGGCTTCGTCGAACGCGTCGGCGTTCGTCGGGATGTCCACGTAATGCCAGGGGGCGGTCTCCCGCCGTTCCCGCCGGACCTGATCGGCCCAGTTCGCGATCTCCGCGTCGGAGATGTTGACGTCCTTGCCTAGTAGGTCGTGGATGGCGGCCTTTGCCGAGGGGGTGAGCCGATCCTCCGCGATGAGGCAGACGATCTGGTGGCCGTCGCCGCCCCAGGCATGTGCGAAGGGTGCCATACACGGCAGGAGACAAAGGGCAGTGACGATCGCGTGCTTCGTGACGTGCGAGTGTAAACGCGACGCCG
>DASXMX010000038.1:0-4655 GCA_036495445.1 Tepidisphaeraceae bacterium | reverse complement strand
GAATATGCCGCCCGCGATGTTCGTGCATTGCGCGAGTCGCTCCACGTGAGTCAGGCGATCTTTGCCCGGCTCCTGGGTGTCTCGCGAATCCTCGTGCAGAAGTGGGAGGCCGGCGACAACATCCCCTCGCCGATGGCCCGCCGCCTGATGGACTCCATCAAGGCCAACCCGCCCGCGTGGCTCTCCGCCGTGCGCGAGGCCGTCGTCGCGTAGCCGCCGGGGTCGCCGTCTTATGATCCAGAACGATGAACAACTCCTCACCGTGAAGCAACAGCTCGAGCGAGTCGAATCTGCGCTCCATTCGCTCAAGCAACGATTGCTGCCTCAAAGTGAGGCGACGTTCCGGCTCTTATCGGAAGGTTATGTCGACCAGATCGCGGCCCTGCGTCGCGACATCGACGAGTATCTCGGCATCGCGACCAATTCGGAGCGCGCGGATGCCTCACCGGCGTGATCGCCAAATCGACCTCGACGAGAACACGATCCGTCGCAGTCACCTGACATGCCGGGGCTCCGCCTCGGACTCCGGAGCTTGCCGCATGGGTGCCGCCGGCAGTCGAAACGCGGGATCGGGCGAATCCGCCTGATGCGATAAGAGACGCACGTCCGATCCAAACCATCGAAATCCGATCGCATCGGCTGGGGCGGCGCATTCCTCGGGGTGCTGCTGCTCGCCCTGTTCATGATGCTGTGGCTCGGGTGGATGGCCTTCGCGATATTCCACGACCAACCCGTTGCGATCCCGGTGCTTGTGGGTGGTGTGCTGGGCTTCGTGTTGATGCTTCGACGTCAGGGGCGAATCGCACGGGCCGAGATTGAGCGGTTCCAGTGGCGGCGGCCCACCGCGGACGAGACGTTCCTCGAGCAGGCCGGCGTCGACCCGGCGTCGCCGGAGGCCGCCATCGCGCTCACGGCCCGGCGCGTGTTTGCGGAGCTCGGCGCGATCCCGCCGCAATCGGTCAAGGGAGGCGACCGCTTCTACCCGGATTACGAGCGGCTCCCGTTCTACGACAGCATCAATGCGCTTGACATCCTGTTCAGGTTGGAGAAAGCGATTTCGATCAAAATCCCCCGACCCGAGGCGGACGCACTCCTCACCGCCATCTTGGCGCGCCCCTCCGGCACGGTCACCGATGCGGTCCGCGAGGTCCTGCGGATCTGGAGGACGGCACCCCGATTCGAGACCGGCATGCCAAGGGCGAACAGGGGAGAAGTCCATTGAAGCCAAAGTGACCGTTCGCCATCCGCTGCCGACACGTGACGGAAATGGCGTCGTCAGTGGGAGGGCGAGGCTCCGGCCGGGGAAGACAAACCGGGACGTTTCTGAATTCTCTGCGACTGTCGAATTCAGAGCGGTCCCGCCTTTCGGTCGGGCATGCCGGGCATCTTACCGCCCGCGCAGGACGAAACCGCTGATCACGATCTGAACGACGACGAATCCAACAATGAACAGAGCGAGGATGATCCAAGTCAACAGGCCCGCCAAGCTGAATCCCGCTCGCTGCCGGGGCGGGCGACCTTCGTAGTCGAGGGACTGGGGTTCCGTCATCCCCGGATGATACCACGGCGCGGCCACGGGGATTAGCCGCGGTTCCTAAGCCGAATGAACGAGCCGTTGCTTCGTGTCTCTTGGTGCGCCTTCGTGGATCGATCTCTGCGACCGTTGCCGCCTTTCCAATACCCCTCCTGCTGGGGACGCGTGGACCGGACTGAACCCGCTCCGCGGACGCGGCGGACGATGGCCCAATGCTTCGGTCCGGCGACTCCCTCGTCGGAGGCCGCTACGCGTCGGCCTGCTCCGCGGGGCGAGGGAAACTCCGCGATGGGAGGATCACCAACAGAGGGGAACGCGCCCCGGGGCAGCACGAGCATTGTGAGTGGGAGGGCGAGGCGCAAAGAGCGGATCTCCTTCAGGTGTAGCGGGGCGCCCATTGTGGTGCAGGCTTTCCAGCCTGCACGTGCACCGGCACTGGGAACGCCGACGTCCTCGTCGGCCGCCGCTTCCGCCCGGTGCCGACGAGGACGTCGGCGTTCCCAGAGCCTGGGCTACGATCCGCGGCTCGGCGGACTTCGGTGAGCTCAGTCGAACCCGAGCCTCGCCCAGCCTCGCCCTCCCGATCGGGTGCCATTACGCACGGAAGTTTCCCTTGCTCCCTCTGCTGGAGCAGGGAGCAAGGGAAACGATCGAGACCCGATCGCGTGAGCGGAGCGCAGGCCGTCGCGGAGCGGCAGCAACCGGCATGACGCGGGCCAGGCGAACACACGCGATTGGGCGAGGTTCGCTCGCGGCCCGCGGCGTGACGGTTGCCCCGCGGAGCAGGCCGGAGCGCAGCGGGCGAATACGGGGGACATTCCCGATCCGGGCATTTCCTCTGACGTTCACTGTATCCGCGCAGCGGATCCCTTCCCGCCCAAGCTTCACCAGCACGAGGGGGATCCGCTGCCGCCGCGGCCGCGCAGCCGGTACTCCGGCTTGAAGCGTCGCGCAGCGGATAGCGGCGCCAGCCCTTCTCACGACGCATCTCTCCCCATTTCTGACGCGGCTGGAAATCCGGGGCCTTTCTCAATTGCGACCGCAGACGCGAAGGCCCGCGAGGGAACGACGAGTTATGGTGCCTGGCATATAGAGCATAGAAACGGTTGACTTCGTGTATCGTTAACACTATCTTGGTGTGACCGGTACACCAATGCCTTTCGCTTACGAGTATCCCCGCCCCGCCGTGACGGTCGATTGCGTCGTCTTCGGGTTTGACGACGGCGACCTGAAGGTGTTGCTCATCCAGCGCGGGATTGCGCCGTACCAGAGGAAATGGGCGTTGCCGGGCGGGTTCGTCAGGACGGACGAGACCCTCGACAACGCGGCCCGGCGGGAACTGCGGGAGGAGACGGGCGTAGCCGACGTCTTCCTGGAGCAGCTCTATACGTTCGGCGGCGTGGACCGCGACCCGCGGGAACGGGTTGTCAGCGTCGCCTACTTTGCGCTGGTCCCGCTCGGCCGCCATGTCCCGCACGCTTCGACCGATGCGCGAAACGCGGCCTGGTTCGCCGTCTCAGAGCTTCCGTCGCTCGCCTTCGACCACGACCAAATCGTCGAGACGGCCGTCCAGCGCCTGAAGGGCAAGGTCCGGTATCAGCCGATCGGGTTTGAACTGCTGCCCGAGCGATTCACGCTGTCACAGTTGCAGCACCTTTACGAGGCGATCCTCGAGCGGCCGCTCGACAAACGGAACTTCCGCAAGAAGATCCTGGGGATGGATCTTCTGGTGGAGACCGATGAGATCGAACAAGACGTGTCCCACCGCGCCGCCCGGCTCTACCGCTTCGACGAGGCCAAGTACCGGCGGCTCGTCAAACGCGGGTTCAACTTCGAACTGTAGCGAGGAGCAACCGATCGACGACGTCTTCGAAACCGATCGCTTCGTCTTCTTCTGGAAAGGCTGGCCATCCCAGTGGTCCAAGAGCACCTTCCGCGTTCACGGCGTCACCTACAACTGCTGCGAGCAGTTCATGATGGCCGAAAAGGCCCGGCTCTTCCACGACGACGTGCGCCTCGACCAGATCCTCCGATCCAAATCCCCGCGCGAGCAGAAAGCGCTCGGGCGACAGGTTGCGGACTTCGACGAGGCCGTCTGGAACCGGGTCTGCCGCGACATCGTCTACCGTGGCAACCTCGCCCGATTTACCCAGGACGAACGTCTCGCCGCCCGGCTGCGCGCCACGGGCGACAAAACGATCGTCGAGGCCAGCCCGAAGGACTTCATCTGGGGCATCGGCCTGTCCGCCGACGACCCCGCGGCGCAGGATCCTTCGCAATGGCCCGGCGCCAACTGGCTGGGCATCGCCCTCATGCAAGTCCGCCAAGCGATACGCGACTTGCCATCAGGCCGCCAATGAGCGGCCGTTCTCTGGAATCAACCTTGAAGCTTCTCACCGAATCATACCTGACCCAAACCGCTCGATGGCCAGCGGCCGGGCGCCATATTCTGGCGCAGTTCGACGAATCGACCGTTGTTGTCTACCAGGCATACCGACCGGAGATCGGTTCGTACGCAGCCGCTCACGGCCGATTCGGCGCTTCCTTCCGCCTCAATCGAATGAGCTGGATCAAGCCGAATTTCCTGTGGATGATGTACCGTTCCGGCTGGGGCAGCAAACCGGACCAGCAGGTCACGCTGGCGGTGCGATTGCACCGTAGCGCGTTCGACGAGATCCTTCGACAGGCGGTGCATTCGAGCTATGTGCCGGCCCTTTATCGATCCCCACAGGAATGGAAAGACGCGTTGGCTCGGTCACAGGTCCGCCTGCAGTGGGACCCGGATCATCACCCCTCCGGCGCTCCTCTTGTTCGCCGGGCAATCCAACTCGGCCTGAGCGGAGATATCCTCAAACACTACGCGAGCGAGTGGATCGTCGCGATCGAAGACATTTCCGAGTTCGTTGCCGTCCAATCCCGGCACGTGGCTGAGCGCGCATGGGGAGCCTTGAGGACTCCCCGCGAGGACGTTTACCCCGTCGCTGATCCCGCGGCGGCGAGCCGATGGATGATCGATACGGGTGCAGCCTCTTAGAGTATTCCATGCTGATCGAACTTGCCGTTGGGGATGCTTACGGCGCGGGCCTCCCGCCCCGGTCCAGCGCGGGGCGGAGGGGAAACT
>DASXMX010000037.1:0-6144 GCA_036495445.1 Tepidisphaeraceae bacterium | reverse complement strand
CGTGCTGAATCGGGCACGTCCCTTCGTCTGCGAAGCCGACAAGCGGCGCAATCGTGCGCTCACCGCGCGACCGACGATTTCGCTCCCCGTGCAACCCGCCCACACCCCTCTGCCCCAATTCGCTCGACAATGAATCGATTCACCTCCCCCGGCGCCTGCAGGCTGATCATGTGCCTCCCAGCGGGCACCACGTGATCCGCCCGCACATTGCGCAACGGGATCACCTCGTCCTCCGCCCCATGAATCGCATGCACCGGCACCTCCCGCGGCGTCGCGCAGCACTCCCATTCCAGGATCGCCCGACAACTCCATCGAGTTTGCGCGGGCGAATGCTCGCGGAGCATTCGGGTCATCAGCCGGCGATGATCGCGAGTGAGGCGTTCGAAGACGAGAAACGCGAGGGGGGAAATCAGCAGGGCAGACTGGATAAGGCGAGTGGGCATCGCCGCGCCGACTGTCAGGACAGAGCGGAAGAGGGGCGCGATCTGCCGGCCCGCAATACACCCGCCGATCAGGAAGACGCCGCGGGCATTGAGCAGGCGGGCCGCTTCCAGCGCGACCATCGCGCCCAGCGACACGCCGCCGACGTAAAGGTTCTCCCGCGGGCCAATCCGCTCGGCGATCCGCTGCGCGTAATGCGCGAGCGATTCGGCCGGCGATTCAGGCTCGGGCCACTCGGCGAATTCGAGGTGGACGGGAAGCGATCGTTGCGGTCCGTAGGTTCGGGCGTCGGCGCCCAAACCGGGAAATAGCAGGAGCGTCGGCGCGTCGGGCATGAGTATGGAAGATACAACGAAGTGCGAATTCCTGTACCCGACAGAAACGGTTCCGCGGCGCCCCCGAAGGGCCGCGTGCGACCCGCTCTCAGCAGGAAACGCGGCCCTCCGAGCGCGCCGCAAAACGTTTGTATGCGCGGCACGATCAATTCAACCGTTCACATTGCGACGGTGACGGTCTTCACCTCCGAGTAGTTGCGGAGCGCGTATTCGCCCAGTTCGCGGCCGATGCCGGACATCTTGAACCCGCCGAATGGGGCGGCGGCGTCGAAGACGTCGTAGCAGTTGACCCACACCGTCCCGGCCTTCAGCTCCGCAGCCAGCCGGTGCGCCTTGGCCACGTCCTTCGTCCAGACGGCGGCCGCCAGCCCGTACATCGAGCGGTTGCCCCGGCGGATCACCTCATCCATGTCCTTGAAGTCGATGACCGACATCACAGGGCCGAAGATCTCCTCCTGGGCGATCTTGTGCTCGTCCTTGACGGCGGTGAAGACCGTCGGCTCGATGAAGTATCCCTGCTGGCCGACGCGCCCGCCGCCGGTGCGGAGCTGCGCGCCGCATTCCTTCCCGGACTCGATGTAGCCGAGGATCTTATTGAATTGTTCCTCGCTGACTTGCGGGCCTTGCGTGGTGTTCGGGTCGAACGGGTCGCCGACTTTCTGCTGCTGCGTGCGCTTGAGCAGCCGGTCGACGAATTCGTCGTGGATATGGCTCTCGACGAACAGCCGCGAGCCGGCGCAGCAGCACTGGCCCTGGTTGAAGAAGAGCGCGAAAAACGCGCCTTCCACCGCCTGATCGAGGTCCGCATCCGCGAAGACGATGTTGGGCGATTTGCCGCCCAGCTCCAGCGTGACGCGCTTGAGGTTCGACCGTGCCGCGGCCTGCATGATCAGCTTGCCGACTTCGGTCGACCAGGTGAACGCGACCTTGTCGATGTCGTTGTGCTCGGCGACCGCGGCGCCGGCGGTCTCGCCATACCCGGGGATGATGTTAATCACGCCCTCGGGGAACCCGGCTTCCATCGCCAGCTCGCCCACGCGCAGGACGCTCAGCGGGGTCTGCTCGGCGGGCTTCAGCACGACCGTACACCCCATCGCCAGCGCCGGGCCCCACTTCCAGGCCTGCATCAGCAGCGGGAAGTTCCACGGGATGATCTGCCCCACGACGCCGACCGGCTCGTGGCGGGTGTAGCACATGTACGGGCCGCTGATCGGGATCGTCTTCCCCTCCACCTTGTCGGCCCAGCCGGCGTAGTAGCGGTAGCAGTCGATCACCAGCGGCAGGTCGACGTTGCGGCTGTCGCGGATCGGCTTGCCGTTGTCGAGCGTCTCCAGCGCCGCCAGCTCGTCGATGTTCTGTTCGATCAGGTCGGCCAGCTTGTGCATCAGCCGGCCCCGGTCGCGGGCGCTCATCTTCCGCCAGGGGCCTTCCTCGAAGGCCCGCCGGGCGGCCTTCACCGCCTTGTCCACGTCCGCCCTGTCCCCCTCGGCCACGTTCGCGATCACCTGCCCCGTCGCGGGGTTGAGCGTCTCGAACGTCTTCCCGCTGGCCGAATCAACCCACTTGCCGTCGATCAGCATCCTGGTCTGCCGGATCTTCACGCCTCGAGGCCCCGCGGTTGCGGCCCGCGCTTCGGGAGCGACTGTGGTGGTCATTGCGACCTCCTTGAGTTGAGGGATTGAGGAAGCACCCCCGGCGGCCAAACCTCCGCGGGCCGCCGGATGGAGGGATTATACGCGCGGGCGCCCGGCAGACCGATATGCAAACTGAGCGGACCGGGCGAGGAAATCGGCGCCGTGGTTCGGGGAAGCTGCGACCGAAGACAACGCCGGATCGCCGCTTGCGGTTTCGCAATCAGTGCGCCGCCGACGAACGATCCTTCGTTCGCGAAGCCGCAAGCGGCGATCCGGTGAGGGCCCCGTCAACCGCGACGATGCTGGTCATGACAGGACTCCGTGACGATCATGCTACGGGGAGGAGTGTGTATGAACACCTTCGACGTCATCGTGATCGGCCTTGGCGCGATGGGCTCCTCGGCCTGTTACCACCTCGCCCGCCGGGGCGTACGGGTGTTGGGGCTGGAGCAGTTCGACATCCCGCACGCGCTGGGCAGCTCGCACGGGTCGTCGCGGATGATCCGCCTGGCCTATTACGAGCACCCGGAGTACGTGCCGCTGCTGCGCCGCGCCTATGCCCTATGGGATGAATTGGAAGCGATCAGCGGGCAGAAACTCCTCTACCGCACCGGCGGCCTGTACATGGGCCCGCGGGAGGGGGAGATCGTCGGCGGCTCCCTCCGCTCGGCGCGCGAGCACCGGCTCCCGCACGAGCTATTGGAGCGAGACGAGATTCGCAAGCGTTTCCCCCAATTCCAGATTCCCGACGAATGGTTCGGGATCCTCGAACCCGAAGCGGGCTTCCTGGTTCCCGAGCGCGTGATCGCCGCGCAGGCACAGGCGGCCCTCCGCGCCGCCGCGGAACTGCACGGCCGCGAAATGGTGCTCGAATGGCGCGCGGACGCGAACGGCGCGCGCGTCCGCACCAACAAGGGCGAATACTACGCCGGGCACCTGATCTTCTGCGGCGGCCCGTGGAGCGGGAAGCTCGTGCGCGATTTGGGCGTCGAGCTGAAGGTCACGCGGCAGGTGCTCGGCTGGGTCTGGCCGCGACAGCCCGAGGCTTTCGCCCTCGGCCGCCTCCCCGTCTGGGCGATCGACCGCCTCGATGGCACGATCCACTACGGCTTCCCGATGCTCGACGACGTCCCCGGCTTCAAGCTCGCCCACCACGGCCTCGGCGCGATCACCGATCCCGACCACGTCGCCCGGGACCCGCAACCCGGCGACGAGGAAACCTTCCGCCCCGTCCTGCGGCAGATGATCCCCGCCGCCGACGGCTCGCTCCTCTCGATGAAAGTCTGCCTCTACACCCACACCCCCGACGGCCACTTCATCCTCGACCGCCACCCGGCGCACGAGCGCGTGACGCTCGCCTGCGGTTTCAGCGGCCACGGGTTCAAGTTCGCCAGCGTGATGGGCGAGGCGCTGGCCGACCTGGCGACGAACGGGGCGACGCGGCTGCCGGTGGCGTTTTTGGGATTGGGTCGGTTCACGCTGAAATCATAGATTTCGAGATCGGAGGCACCCCTCGTCGCGATCACCGTGGCCCGATTGGGCGGGAGCTGATGTTAATCCGAACGCGCGGCCTACCGAGAGGTGCGGCCGGTTAGCGTAATCATTGCCATGAATCCGAACATCAGCGTGATGAAGAGCACTGCAACACCGGCGCCAAGCACGATCACCAGTACCGTAAGCTGATCCACCCGCCGCACGTATTCCGCTGCTGCGCGAGGTCTTGTTCGCACTGCAACGCGCGGGGCGATCAGGGCGAAAACGACCGGAACGATCGGGAAACTTTCCCATCCCCAGGCAGTCGCCCAGTCACTCACCGCCACTAACATTTCGGTTGGGAACGGAAGCTGCAGATGAACGTCCCTGTAGAATTCCTTCATTGAAGGCACGATTACGAGCAACACGAACGCAACCAAGCCCATGACAAAGCTGGTCGAAAAGAACGCGAGCCAGGAAAACGTATGTCGCGGCGCGGCGGGCACCGCGTAGGAGAGTTCCTGCACGGGAACCGGTGCGTTCGGATTGCTCATGTTCCCTCCGATCACCGATCCAAGCGTTCCGCGGCGCGCCCGGAGGGCCGCGAGCATCCTGTGGCCCTACTCCCTCAACCTCGTCTGGATGTTATCCAGCACGTTCATGAAGTTGATGTAGCTGTCGTAGGGGCTTTCGTAGGGGCTGAAGTATTTGTGCACGTCGCCGTCGGACCAGTATTTGGTGCACATGTAGTAGAAGTGGTCGCTGGTGGTGATCCGCCGCCAGTCGGCCAGGAGTTGCGCGTCGCCTTTTTCGCGCAGGGTGGCCTCGAGCTTGTAGAGCTCGTGGAGGGCGTTGGACTGCATGGCGTTGCCGAGCCAGGCGGACAGGTCGCGCTCGGTGTCGGCCCAGGAGATCATGTGCGGCACGTCGACCTCGCCGGCCGGCTCGAAGGCGTCGATCGCCTGCGAGGGGGTGAGGAAACGGTTCTCGCTCGACGAATTGAGGATTGCGCCGGGCAGGTGGCGCATGAAGTCGAAGATGCCGGTCTCGGCCCACTGGTGCTCGCCGAACGTTTCGTAGTCCATGAACAGGTTGCACAGCACGCCGTGCCCGTTGATCTGGTTCACCCACTGGGCGAACTTCTCGGCGGTCAGCTGGTACTGCTCCCAATTCCGGTTCGAAAACCGGAACGCGATGTCGTCGCTCAGGCGGTAGTTCTTCAACAGCAGCTTGAGCTTCGGCGCGTGCGGCGGGCGGTAGACGAAATTGGGGCTCCGCGAGCCGAGCACCTGGTCGGCCCCCTCGGCCAGGATGCCGTCGTAGCCCATGTGGCTCACGAAGTGGGCCAGGTCGTTGTTGTAGATCAGCTCCGTGTTGCGGAAGATCCGCGGCTCCTGCCCGAAGAGCCGCTTGATCAGCGCACGGTGCATCTGCACCTGCGCCCGGAACTCCTCGCGCGAGTAGAGGAACGCCAGCGAGTGGTAATACGTTTCGTCGAGGAACTCGACGCACCCTGTGGCGTTCAGGTCTTGGAAACTCTCGATTACCTCCGGGGCGGACTGTTCGAACTGCTCGAGCACCACGCCGCTCAGCGAGAAGGCGACGCGGAAGCGGCCGTCGTGCTCGCGGATCGCGTCGAGCAGCATCCGGTTGGCGGGCAGATAGCACCGCTGGGCCACTTTACGGATGAGCTCGGCATTCTTGTACTCATCGAAGTAATGGCGGTCCGTGTCGAAGACGCTGTACCGCCGCAGGCGGTACGGTTGGTGAACTTGGAAGTAAAAGCAGACGGACGCCATGTGGGAAAAACCTTCCTTCGGTCGAGGCGGCCATTCTAGCGAGGAGCGGGTTGCGGTCTACCGTAATGTGCATTGACGGCAGGGGGATGCAGATTTCCGCCGAGCGTTCGACTCTGGGTGGCATGGGCATGTACTCATGCCCGTGGTCTTTTTCCTCGGAAGACACTGGGCATGAGTACATGCCCATGCCACCCATTTTCGTGGGGTGACGGGCCAGTGCTACGGCAACTGCCCGCTCAACTGCAGCTCGACGATGTCGAGCAGTTGATCCGGGTCGATCGGCTTCAAAAGCAGCGGCGGGAGTTCAGGCTCGCGGAGGTTGTGCATTTTGTGCTGAATCTGATCGAGCGGCATGCCGGAGAGCAAAATCACCGGCAAGGCCCGCCGATGCTCCTGGATGTAGTTGAGCACCGCAAACCCGTCCTTGTCCGGCATCTGCAAATCGAGCAGCACTAGGTCGAC
>DASXMX010000036.1:0-16350 GCA_036495445.1 Tepidisphaeraceae bacterium | reverse complement strand
ACTACAAGGTCTCTGAAGAGGGCCAGCCGTTTGTTGATCAAAACTTCGATTCGTATGGGATCGAATACACTTTCGACGATGACACCAAGCTCTATTTCGACGGCCGCTGCATGACCGGCGCCAAGAACATCTACTCCAGCCACATCCACGGCACCAAAGCTTCGGCCATCGGTTCCAGCGGCGGGGACTGCGGCGGGCCGTCGCTCATCTACAAGGGCCTGGCCGAGGCGCAGGACAAGCAGATCTGGCGGTCGGCCGACCACTCCGACCCGTATGATAACGAGTGGAACGACCTCATCGACGCGGTCATCCACGACAAGCCCTACAACGAGGTGAAACGCGGCGTAGAGGCCAGCGTCGTCTCCAGCATGGGCCGGATGGCGGCCCATACCGGGCAGGAGATCACCTTCGAGCAGATGCTCAACTCCGACCACGAGTTCGCCCCCAACATCGACAAGATCGACTACGACTCCCCCGCCCCGCTGCTGCCCGACGCGAAGGGCATGTACCCGCAGCCGGAACCGGGGCGCAAGACGCGGGAGTATTGATTGTTTTCACTCGCAGAGCGCATCCCGGCCCTTGGAGCGGGCCTACTCGGACCTCGGCGGTCCAGAGCTTTCATCGTGACACGGGTTTTCAACCCGTACCTGCGGCGCACACCGACGGGCGATCTTCGGAGCTTTCGAACAACTTCGCACGGGTTGAAAACGCGTGTCACGGGAAAGGCTCCGCGTCGGTCGTCAGGACCTTCGTACTATTCAAGCTATGAAATCGAAATACCTGAGCATTGCGTTGCTGTCGGGGCTCATTGCGAGCGTACAGCCCGCTATCGTTACGGCCGCCCCGAACCAAACCCCCGCGGCGTCCCGCCCCGCGCGTCCCAAGCCGCCTGCCCGGGATCCGTACACGCCGGGGTACGTCGAGGCGAAGGATTTACCCGACGGCGCCGTGCCGCCGCCGGATGCGGATGGGAACTTCATCATCGGCCCGACCCACGACCGCGCGCAGGAATTGGCCGTGAAGCAGGACGTGCCGCACGGGCAGGTCTTCAACCTCACGATGAAGTCATCCGACAGCAAGTTCTACCCCGGCGTCGCGCGCGACCCCGCCACGTTCGGCACCCCCGACCCCAACGACCCGGCCAAGCTGATCGTGACCACCAGCCACCCCGCCCCCTACACGCGCAAGGTGGCGGTCTACGTCCCCAGGCAGTACGTCCCCGGGACCGAAGCGCCGTTCATCGTCGGCGCCGACGGCCCGGACAAGCTGCTCTTCACCGCGCTGGATAACCTGATCGCCGAGAAGCGTGTCCCGGCGATGATCGCAATCTCCATCGGCAACGGCAGCGGCGACGCCCAGGGAAGCGAACGCGGCCTCGAATACGACACCATGTCCGGCAAGTACGCCGAGTTCGTCGAGCAGGAGGTCTTGCCTCTTGTGGAATCGCAATGCAAGGTGAAGCTGACCAAAGACCCCGACGGCCGGGCCACGATGGGATGCAGCTCCGGCGGCTCGTGCGCCCTGATCATGGCCTGGTATCACCCCGACCTCTACCACCGCGTCCTCACCTTCTCCGGCACCTTCGTTAACCAGCAATGGCCCTCCAACCCCCAAACGCCCGGCGGCGCCTGGGAACTGCACCGCACCCTCATCCCGAGCAACCCGCCCAAGCCCCTGCGGCTCTGGATGGAAGTGGGCGACCGCGACCTGCTGAACCCCAACGCCATGCGCGACAACATGCACGACTGGGTCCTCGCCAACGAGAACACCGCCAGGGCGCTGGCCGCCAAGGGCTACCCCTACCAGTTCTGCTTCGTCCGCAACGCCGGCCACTGCGACGGCGCCATGAAGCAACAGATCCTGCCCGAAGCGCTGGAATACGTCTGGCATGGGTACCCCATCGCGGGCGAGACCAACACGCCGCACGCCTCGTCAAGGTGAGGGCATTTTCCATGGTGGGGCAGACATTCCTGTCTGCCCTAAACTGCCGCAGGGACATTCCTGTCCCTTCCTTCCTTCTTCTGCATTTGCATTTCTGGTGGGGCAGATCATTCTTGTCTGCCCTGCTCTGCCGCAGTAACGTTCTTGTCCCTTCCTCTTCGCTCTGGCATTTTTGGCGAACAGGTGTTCCTCCCCATGCAGTCCCGCCCTACCCCGCCATGATCTTGAGAAAGGCGACCGGATCGATCACGCGCAGCGGCCGCGTCTTTCGACGGAATTCCTTGCAGACGAGCGAGTACCCGCTCATCAGCGACAGCAGGTCACGGTCCCGCGTGACCAGATAATCCGCGCCAGCGGCGACAGCCAGGTCGATGTACGGCTCATCAGCCGGGTCGCGCGGGTAATCCATCACGTGCGGAGTACGGCAGACAAGCCTCGCACGAAAGGTCAGCCGCTTCAGAAAGGCGCCGATACGGCGCGGCGTCATGTTGGGGCTGATCGCGAGAACCTCTTCGTAGTTCAAAACGCGACGAAGCTCCGCCAGGGTGGGCCGACTGACAAGAAGGTCGATCTGCCCGGACTCGACGAGCCGCAGGCACCGGGCCGCCGGCCCATTATCAAACGCGACGGCTTGGACCAGCACATTGCAGTCGAACACGACCCGCGGCCGGCTCGTTGGCAGGGTCATTGCCGGGGAGTCTCGCGCTTCGGCCGACGAACGGCTTTCCGCCGTGCGCCGGCAGGCCTGTGCCGCGCGCGAGACACGATCGCGTCAAGCTCGGTTTCGGTGATGCCGCTCTTTTTAAAATCCCGGCGGACGGGGCGCAGAATCTCTTCGAAGGTCTTCTCCGCGAGCAGATCCTGCTCGATCAGCAGGCGGAGGTATTCAGGCGTCGTCTTGCCCGCCTGCCTGGCCTTGCGTTCCACCTCTTTCCATTGCGCCGGACGCAGACCGAGATCTTGGGATGCAAAGGCAATCATCGGCGGGCATTGTACGAGATCGTCGCAGGCTGCGTCCACCTGGCGGACAATCTCGAGCGCCCCGCCGACCCAACGTTCAGCGGCCAGGCGAACGACGACCACTCTTCGAATCACGAGGACCGCAACGCCCGCCCGGTCCGATCCAGCGTCTGATTATCCGGCTGCCGCGCGGCCGAGACGGTGACGGAGCCACCCGGTCATCGGCTCCCCGACGTACTCGGGTGATGCTTCGAGCACCGCCAGCAACGCGAGCATCTGGTCGGGCGACAACTGGTCGAAGGTGAATCCGTCGTACAACTCGGGATGCCGCTCCAGGCAGCCATTCTGCAGGAAATCAGTCCAATGGTCTTGACTCAGAGTCAGCCCGGGCGGCAGTCCCAGCGCATCGAGCGCCGGCCCATGCCGTGACAGCCACGCGCGCCATCCGCGATTGTCAGCGTGCCTGTGACTCTTCGGTGGGCGAAAGTTCATAGCCGGATAATGGACCGACGTTCAACGGCCGGCACCGCGCCGGTCGACTTTGAGTCTACCAAAAGGCTTGACGCGGTGCCGGTCCATCGCAGCGTTTGGCTATGCGACAGTCCGGCCGCCGCGTCGCAAGGCACGAACTAACGCAACCCCGACAAGCAGCGCCCCGAGCGCGCCGCATGCGATGAACGCCGGATGGAATGCCACGGCGACGCCGCTACCGACCGCGGTGGCGTCTTGACCGCGCTGCAGTTGATTGAAGCCGCGTACCATCCCAATCGCCGTCGGCAGCACCGAGGCGATCATCAGAACGATGCCGACGGACCCGAACGGAAAATGTCGAGGCTTTCTCTGTCGCATAACGGACCGATGTTCAACGGCTGGATATCCCGCGGTCGCATCGCCGTCGCCGGCGGCTTGCTCTTCCGGCCATTCGAGCCATTGCCCATCATCGTCTGCACCCGGCTGGCTCAGGCCCATGCGCTCGATCAACGACTCGCAACCGTCCGGGTAGCGGCTCGGTTCGGTCACCGTCGTCCACCAGTAACCCGCACCGCCGGGCAACGGTGCCCGTTGGATGCGCCAGCCGAACAATCGCTGCAACGCCATCTTCGTAGCCGTTCCGAGACGCATCCGCGGGTCGTTGTAATACGGGCTCGGATGAAGGTCGAAATCGTCAGCCAGAGCGTTCAACCGCTGCGTGGCCGCAACGCCGTCCACTCCAGGGCGGAACACGACCGTCACGTCAGCCAGCGGCTCGCCACGCGCGAACGCAGTTTTGAACCCATCGACGCCCACCCGCGCCTCCGCGAGATAACGGACGAACGTTCATTGGCCGGCAACGCGCCGGCCGACGCTCAATCTACCAGATCGCTCGACGCGGGGCCGGTCGGGACCGTAAGGGGGAGCCTACCGCCGCCGCCCCGGTCCGCCCCGGCGGCGGGCTATCCACCGGCCGATCGGCGGATGCTGTAGATGCTCACCGGCGTCTCGCGAAAGACCGTCGCCTTCTCGAATCGCAGGCCGGTCTTCTCCGCCACCCGCACCGACGCCGCGTTGCGCGGGTCGATGATTGAGATGAGGCGAGACAGCCCCAACGTCGCAAAGGCGTATTCGCGGACGGCACGGGCCGCCTCGGTTGCATACCCGCGGCCCCAGTACGCGCGGGCCAGCCGGTAGCCGATTTCCGTCTCCGCTTGCCCATCCACGTCGGCGAAGTGGCTCAACCCGCAAAAGCCAACCGTCTGGTGCGTTTGCCGCTCCACGACCGCCCACAGGCCGAATCCCCACTTCTGGTGATAGTCTTCCAGACAACCCCGCAACCACTTCCGCACCCAGGCCTGCGTCTGCGCGCCCTGGCCGTAGCGCATCACCTCGGGGTCTGTGAAGACCCGGTCCATCGCATCGCCGTCAACGATGTGAAAGTGCCGAAGTCGAAGGCGGACGGTCTCCGCAATGATCATGTGTCGAGTGGATAACGGACCGAGGTTCCTTGGCCGGCACCGGGCCGACCGACTTTCAGTTTACCAGAATGCTCGAACCGGGGCCGGTCCATTGCAACGTGTGGTTATTCAGCGGTCGGAGTGCCGCCGATGGATCGCAACAATTCTTCCCGGCTGATCACAGCCGGCTCACCATCTGGCCTGAAGTCAGAAACGTTGTTAAGCAACTCCCCGACGTGGCGTGCATCAAACGACCATCCCTCAATCGAGGACCAGCCGCGTTGGATTACTATGTTTTTCGATTCGAGAGTGCAGCGCAGCCACCCGGTCGACTGGTCTGAAAAGTCGAACGGCAAGAAGCATGTTTTGCTTGGTAGCAGCAGACGGTAACCGTTCCGCGGCGGCGGTCCGGTGCGACGGCGGCTTATGCAGCGTCCGGACCGCCACGGTAAGGTGACGCGAATTCCTCGACGTACAGCCCGAGATCTTCGGCCCGTCGCCGCGCCGCCGGGCACTGGCGCGGCACGCCCACATACATGTAGTAATCGTAGCCGACATGGAGGAACGCGCCGGCCGCTTCGAGACGGCACCAGAACTCCGCCCGCAGGAGACGGCGGAGCACGTCGGGGATCTGCTCGACGGTCAGCGAGTCGCCCTCGCCGAACGGAAGCGGCACCCCGCCGGTGTTCTCCAGCCCCCGCACGGCGAGTTGCGGAACACCAGCCTCCCGCAGGAACCCGATCGCCGCGACAACGTATGCATCCTCGACCTTCTGGTACTCGCGGCTGGTCAGTTCCACGCCATTGAACGAGCGCCCGATGTCGCCGAACGAGAGCCATTCGTCGCGCGTGTAAGCGCCTGACGAATTGCGGTAGATCGGGTCGTACTTCGTCACGCGGTATTCGATCAAGGAGTCGTGTCCCGACTGCATAACGGCCCAGCGTTCAGCGGCCGGGCGGGCACCGGCCGCTCTCCGAAACACGAGGACCGCGACGCCCGCCCGCTCCGCTACAACGGCTGCTTAGTCGGCGGTCCCGCCGTGCTGCTGCACACCCCACCGTAGATTCGTTGACACCCAGTCGTCGTCTTCTACCTGGAAGCGAGCCTTCAGGATCTCGGCGACCTCCGGCCTCGAGCCCGGCATCTGAGCCAACGCGCGGGCCACGACCAAGCGAACCCTCCAGTCTTCGTCACCCAAGTATCCGACAAGGTCCGCGGGCTCCTGGTGCGAGAGGAAACGTTCGGCCTCCCAGTGGGCGTCCCAATTCGCGCCGCGGATGACCCGGATGGCGTCACCGATCGAGGCCGCGGCCCTCGCCGGTTGATTCGGATGGCGCACCGCGGGCTCGCCGATCAACGGTTGATCGCAGCAGTCTCCGCGCCCGAGTTCATGCAGCCGGCGGATGATGGCTTGGTCGCTGCCTCCATACCGGATGCAATTCAATTCCGACACCCAGATCGCCTGAATGGCGTGTTCCAGTTCCTCGGGAGCTTGCGGCTGCCGACGGCAATAGCACTCGCGGAACTCCTCCTCGCAGTCGTTCATCAGCTCGGGCGCTTCTCCGTGCGGCAGGCAGCAACGCATGCAGGTGTCCGCCTCGACGTAGAAGTCGCCCGGTGCATTCTCGGGCACGCGTTGTCGGAGTGAGATCGCCATGGCGGGATAACGTATTGCCGTTCGCTGGCCGCGGCGGCGCCGACGATCACCCGATCACAGTAGACGCTCCGCGGCCGTAGTCCAGTGCAGCGGCGGGTGATCCCGCAGCCGCACCGCCGGCACCTCAGGTTACACGGGAGAGTGCCGAATCAGATGACGATACCAAAGGCGCGAAGCAGGCACTGCTCGATCCCGTGCATCAGCGCGCCGCCGATCGTTCCGGTGAACGAACCGCGGCGGAGCCGCGACTTGTGAATGTAGCTGACGTTCTCGCAACGGGCCATTGAGTCAAACGACAAGCCGCCTTGCCCGGCAGCAAGCAGGAGGTGGGTCGGCGATGGCCGGAGGTTCGTGGTGATCGGCACCGCAAGGACGCTGTTGGCGAACTCGTTGCGGCTGTTCGGCGAGACGATCAGCGCGGGACGCGACTTGGGGTCATCCGGGAAGTCGACCAGCCAGATCTCGCCGCGATGCGGAAACGGTCCGGGCATATCCCCCTCAATCCTCGTCCCACGCCCGGCGCGAGTCCGCTGCGGCGGCGCGGGCCCACGCGTCGTCTTCGGCATCGGGGCCGCTCTGGTAATACTCCCGAGTCGCGCGATCGAGCGATTCCTGAGCCGCCGGGTCCGGACTCTCGAACAGAACCAAGGCCCCCGACTGCGGGGTTGCCGAAACCGGTTGCTCCGGAACGAACACCTTTCCATCGAAAATGGCCCGGACCGCGTTCATGCCCTTGATTATACGATCGCCCCTGGAGCCGCAGCAATCCGCGGGCGCAGATTGAAAGGGCGCCAAAACGGAAAGCAGATCTTACCCGACCGTTTCCGCGGAAT
This sequence comes from Tepidisphaeraceae bacterium, assembly GCA_036495445.1. Taxonomy (GTDB): domain Bacteria; phylum Planctomycetota; class Phycisphaerae; order Tepidisphaerales; family Tepidisphaeraceae; genus DASXMX01. The sequence goes on along the minus strand of DASXMX010000036.1, from coordinate 9,028 downwards.
TCTTTTGCGGCCTTTGTGCTTCCTTGCGGCGAATTCGGCCGTTGTTAATACAACGCGTGGCGGCACGAACTGGTCGAGTCGGCTCACGCCCGGCTGCTGAAGCTCAGCGAGCGGGCGGTCGAGGTGCTGGAACACGCGATCAAGCAGCGGGACAAAGACGTCGCCTGCCAGATGCTCAAGCACCTGGGCGTCCTGCGGCCGCGGCGGGCCAGGTCGACCGACGAGCAAGTCCTCAAGCTGCAGGGCGGGAAAAAGGGGAGGCGTCCAATTACCGCTCCGCGAGTTCGGAGCAGTCGCCCGTCGATCAAGGGGCCGCCGCTTGCCGGCATTTGCCAGCAACGGGACGCCTTCCTTTTCTTCAGATTCTTCGGAGTGACGACTCATGATTCACCCTCGGCGTTTGGGCTTGGCGAGGATCGGCCGTTCCTCGAGCCCGTCCAGGATCTCCATGAGCCGCGGGCGGTTGCGATAGCGTAGCCGGATTTCATCGATCGACTGCTTCCATCCTTGCTCACCGCCGATCGATTGCATGATCGGCTTCAGCTTGCGCAGGTAGCGGGCGACCGTCTCGTATGCCCCGACGCTGGCTTGCGGGAGGTTTTGCTCGACCTGCTTGCGATAGATCGCCATCGCACGTTCCGGATGCGACTTGGCTACCGCCTCGGCGACCGAGTCGGCGCGGTAGTCGGGGCCAATCCAGGCACTCCCGTACGCCGGCCCCTGTCGCGCACCGCACATCAGGTCGTACCAGTGCAGCACGTCTGCCGGCCGTTGCTCGGCAATCGCGATGTCGATCAAGACTTCGAAATGCGGCTGGGTGGGCGTACGCGCCGATTGCCGCGTCTCAACCAGCGGAATCAAATAATCCGCCATCGGCAGCGGCCAATCCGCCGAGATGTGACGCCGAGCTTCGCCTCGCTTGCCTGCCGATCCCCCGATCGGCGACGTGCACGTCTCCAGGAAATGCTGAGCGAGCCGGCGGACCGGCTCTTTGCACCCCGCCCGATCGGCCGCCGCGAGGAGTTCGGCAAAGCCGTCCCGGCTCGGGCGCGCAAAGAAGAGCTGAGCGGCGTGGGCGGCAACCACGTCCCACTGCTTGCGCGAACGCGCCGATTCACAAAGCTGGCCGGCGAGTTTGGCGGCAATGCCGGGCAGTTTGCCGGCGGTCTTCGCGATTCCCTCCCCCGCCCATCGCACGGCGTCGTCGCCGCGTTCTTGATCGATGAGGTGTTTCACCAGACGTTCGTAGCTGCCGGTCGCCCGCGCTTCCCTCTCGTAGATCGCCAACACTTCCTCGCCCCGCCCGGCACGCGTGAGCGCGGTCGTAAACCAGTTGCCGATCTGGCCTCGCTGATAGTTTCGCGAGAAATCATCGTCCCCTTCACCTGGCTCATCGTCATCTTCCGCCCCTTTCCGCTTGGTCGATCGCCGCGCGGACAATCGCCTGGCCAGTTCGTCGGCAACGGCCGACCAGTCAGAAGGGCTGTACTGCTGATCATTGAGAATTGCAGCCGTCGCGTCGTCGATCACGCCGTAGTCATCTTGAAGCTGTGCGTCGATCGCGAACAGCAGTCTCTTGGCGGCCGTCCAACTCGATTTGGCCACCGCGTCGAAGACGACGCGCAGACAATCGCCCAGTTCGGCAGCGGTTTCGCCCTCATCGCGCGACTGACCGACTTGGTCCATCCCCCGCTGGAGGATCTCCGGCCCGAGGTGCGCCACGGCGTCGGGATGGCCGAGTTCAACCAACCGTTCCAGCCGATGGCGCAACTTGCCGTAATCCGGGATGTTCCCCTCGCCGGTCCAACCGTTTCGCCACGCATCCTGGGCGGTGACGCAATTCAGTTCCTTGCGCGCCTGGGCGACCAATCGGTCCACGTCACCTTCGCCCAGCAGGATGCGCTCGCGGAATTCGTCGCGGAGCTCGTCGAACCGCTGCGTCAGCAACCAGACCAACTCGGCCAGTTCCTCCCGGCCTTTGGCAAAGATGTGCTGCCTGATCTTCTCGTCCCAGCCGGCGAGCGTCCGCGGCCCGGCGCGGAGACGACCGGGCGTCGCGTCGTTCGTTTCGCCCGCGAGCTCGTCGTCCTCATCGAATTCCGCGGTGCGGCCCCCGTTTTTGAGTTGTTCCCAGCGCGGGTCGTCCTCCCGCGTCACCGCTCAACCAGGCCGAGGCGACATACCGCTCACTGCCCGTGACGGTCGCCAGCAATTTGCCGTCGGGCGATACGGCCAGATCGCTCACCCGGCCTTGGCGCTGGTAGCTGCGGCCACGGGAAACCGAACGCGCGCCCGCCCAAGCGCCCAAATCATCCCACCGGAGCGAAGCCCATTCGCGAAGAGACTCGGAGGCCGCCTTATGGCGTCGCGCATCAGCCATGGTGAAAGTCCCTTTCCGTTGGCTCGCGTTTCGGTCGCCCACGATTCTACCCGGCAAAGTCCCGAGAGTTCGATCCCGCGTGCGCCTCATACGGACTTCGATTTTTCTCGCGCATGACCAGGCGGCGCCCCGACATCGGGGGAGAGCCGCTTCGCCATTCGAGCGAGTCTCCATCGGTTGTGCATTAAAGACTCCTGACCTCCGAGCCCTTTGTTCGGTGCGACCCCTTTGTTCGGTCGGCGACCCGGCGAGGCGGCCCGCTGCCGAGGCCGCGGGCGAGGTGCCGGCCGGCCTGAATGAGGCGGGCATGAAGATCGCCAGGACCGTTTCGGCGATCTCAGTTCACCCCAGCATCTCCGCGCGGGGCCCGGAGGCGGGAGGGGGGCGGCACCTGACCCGCAAACTTTCTCACGGCCGCAGCCGGGACTTGCTGGCGGCCTCGGGCACGACGGTGTCGGCCGCGGCGGCGGCGGCGGGGGGCGACGTGCGGTACAGGTAATCGTGATACGCATTGGCGATGTCGCGGCGGCTGATCAGGCCCATCAGCCGGTGCGGCTCGGATTCGCTCACCACCGGCAATGCCTCCAGCGTCGTGTTCCGCATCTTCCGCAGGGCGGTGGCCAGGCTCTCGTCGGGGGTGACGACGCGGAACGTGGCGAGGCACAGGTCTTCCGCGACCACCAGCCCGGCCGCCGGCAGCGCCGGCGCGGCCAGCAGGACGCGGATGTCGTCCGGCTCGATCAGACCGTACAGCGACCCGTCGGCGTTCAGCACGGGAAAGACCGGCTGCGTCGATTCCGACAGCGCCGCCAGCACCTCCCTCAACGGCGCGGCGCGGGCGAACGTCACGCACGGCGCGTCCAGCGACACCGCCTCCGATACGCGGATCCGCTCCAATACGTCGAAGAAGAACTCGCCCGCGTGCGCGCCGGACTCAGCCCGCGTGTTGACCTGCCGTTCGTAGATGGAGATCGACCGGGGCGTGAAGAGGAACGCGATCGCGTTGCTCAGCATCAGCGGCACCAGCAGCCCATACCCGCTGGTCATCTCGGAAACCATGACCAGCGACGACACCGGCACCTTGGCCGCCCCGGCGAAGAACGCCGCCATGCCGACGAGGATGAACGCGGCCGGCTGGACGACGATGCCGGGCGCGAGGTGATGAAACAGCGCGCCCAACACCGCCCCGAGCATGCCGCCGATCACCATCGACGGCGCGAACACGCCGCCCGAACCGCCCGATCCGATCGTCAGTCCCGTGGCCAGCATCTTCAGGAACAGGATGATCAGCGCGAGCCGTAAGGTGAGGTTCCCTTCGATCGCGAGCTGCGCCCAGCCGTAACCCATTCCCAGGATCTGTGGGACGAATAGCCCGATTGCGCCGACCGCCAGGCCGCCCAGGCACGGCTTGATGTGGTTGGGGATCGGGATGCGGCGGAACAGGTCGCGCACGCCGTAAAACACCTTCACGTACAGCGACCCGGCCACCACGCAGGCCAGCCCCAGCAGCACGAAGAACGGCAACTCCATCGGGTGGAGGAACTGGAAGTCCGGGACGTTGAAGATCGGCCCCCAGACGCCGGTGATGCCGCAGTAGACCGAGTAGGCGACGATCGACGCGACGAACGCCGGGACGAGCGCGGCGGATTCGAACTCGGCCTCGCGGTAGAGGACCTCGACGGCGAACAGCGCGCCGCCGAGCGGCGCGCGGAAGATCGCGCCGATGCCGGCACCAGCGCCGGCGATGACCAACAGCCGCCGGTCCCGGTCGCTGGTTCGAAGGAAGCGGGTGAGCGCCGAGGCGAAGCCGGCGCCGATTTGGCCGATCGGCCCCTCGCGGCCGGCCGACCCGCCCGTCCCGATCGTGAGCACCGACGCGATCGTCTTCACGAACGGCACCCGCCCGCGGATGATGCCGCGATGGCGGTGGAACGCGTCGATCACGGCATCGGTGCCGTGCCCCTCAGCCTCGGGTGCGAGCGAGTAGATCAGCAGCCCCGACAGCAGCCCGCCGATCGCGGGCGCCAGCACGAGGAACCACCGCCGGCCCGGCGGGCGGGTGATGGCCGGCCCGCCCTCGGCGCCGGGCTTGGGCATCACGTATTGGGCCCCGCGGACCATCGCGTTGGCGTTGACCTGGTCGAGCAGGATCGAGAAGACCACCGCCCCCAGCCCTGCCACCACGCCGACCAAGATGCTCAAGGTGACCACGTGCCCGGTGTGGACCTTGAGCCACCGCAGCGCTCGCGTCACCGCTGCCCGCCGCGGCGGCGTTGAGGACGATTCGGGGGCGGTTGACACGTCGAGCACGGTCGGCGCTCCTCGCTTTCTCGCTTCGGGCGGGAAATTCTGTCCCAGTTTCGGGCCCCGGCCTCTTGTATTTGATACCATACGACCGCGGGAGGGAACCGCCAAAGACGCCAGCCGCGAGCGAGGGCGCGCAACTGCTGCGGAGGCCGCGATGAAACGGATCCTCGCGTTCGTCGATTTTTCCGAGGTCACCGCCGACCTGATCACCCTGGCCGGGAACCTGGCCCGCGGGTTGGGCGTCCGGCTGGTGCTGCTGCACGTGGCGATGCCCGACGCCGACTTCGTCGACGGCAAGGCCCGCGACGACTGCTCGCGGCAGGGGATCGCCCGCGACCTGCGCCGCCGGCACCGCGAGATGGAGATCCTTCGGCTCGGGCTCACGAAGCTCGGGGTGGACGCGGCGGCGCTGATGGTCAAGGGCGACTCGCCGCGAGGCAACCCGTCCGGAAAGATCCTGCAGGAGATCGATCGGCTCTCGCCGGACCTGATCGTGGTCGGCGCCCACAACCACGGACGCCTGTTCAAGCTGTTGGTCGGCGGCACGACCGAGGCGATCGTGCGAAAGGCTTGCTGCCCGGTCCTGCTCGTCCCCCGCGCCGCGGCCGCCCCACGGGCGCCCGCCGCCAACGCCTCGACCTGACGCGGCCCGCCCGCATGATCCTCGCAGTCGCTACGAACCTGTCTCGACCCGCCGGGGCGCGCGCCGCAATCGGCAAAGTTTGACCTTCTCCAACCGGAATAGGCGGACGGCCGGACGGGAAAAAGCGGAGGTGTCCATCAAAGACTCCCGACCCCTGCTATGTTGGTTGTCAAGCGCCGTGAAAATCGAAGGCAATCCTTTCATTCGTTGAAACGTTGTAGCGGCTGGCGCGAATGCGCGAGGTCGCTTTCAAAAATTGTGATCTTCGATGCCCGGCCTGCCTGGCGCTGTCGCTGGCCGCGAAGCGCTGCCTGCTATCCGTACTCGGCCGCGGGGCCGGTACACGATGGGTCATTCGTTCCTCGCAGGCGGTTCACGCTGACCCAATCTTTGACGCCGAGCGCTCGAGGGCGGCTCAAGGGGTCGGTCGGGCGCGTTACACCGTTGATCGCTGCACACACCGGTTTGTCCGGGACCATTCATCCGTCGTCCATGGGGCCTTGTCTCCCGATCAGTTGGGGCCGCAAGTATCATTCTTATGCCGCCAGTTGCAGGCCCAGGTCCTGGGGCTTGGCCCGGCCGGTGCGGATCCGCCACAGGTCCACCGCCAGACGCCGGGCCAGCGCGACCACCGCCTTTTTCCGCTGCGCCGACGACGCCTTGGCAGTCGGGTCGAACACCGCCTTCCACCTGGCCAGCGGCTTGTAGCCCGGCTGGTAACGCGGCAGCAGCCAGGCCAGCTCCACCAGCGCCGCCCGAACGCGTGGGTTCCCATGCTTGTCGATGGAAAGGCTCATGCGACTGTCGCCCGAGGAGTCCTCGCCGGGGCACAGGCCGGTGTAGCTGGCCACCTGCCGGCGGTTGGCGAAGCGGTTCCAGTCGCCGATCTCCCGGTCCAGCACCTCGCTGCTCAGCGGGCCCACGCCCTTGATCCGCGGGTTGCCCCTCTTTTCGGCCGCCTTCTCCAGTTCGGCCGCCAGCTCGTCCCGCTTCTGGGTCGCCAACTCGATGAACTCCAGGTACCGGTCCAGCTCCGACCACGCCTGGGCGGCGACCTCCGCGCCGTACTGCTGCTCGATGAGCTTGCGCAGCTCCAAGTTGCGGCCGCACTCCCACCAGCGGCCCGGCCGGGCAATCCCCAGGCTGTGCAGCAGGCTCCGGCCCCGGCTCATCCACCGCTGACGCTCCTTGCGGTACGTGTTCCGCTCCCGCGAGCGGCGGCGGCTCATCTCCTGCGGCAGCGTCGGCGGCCGCACCAGTCGCAACGCCGTCGTGTTCCCCGCCAAATAACGGTCCAAACGCGACAGCAGTTCCCCGGCGTCGATCTTGTCGTTCACCCGCTTGCGGCCCCGCGACAGCCGCTCCGGGGCGCACACCAGACACTCCACCCCGAGCGCCGTCGCCTGCCGGTACAGTGAAAAGCCGTACGGCCCGGCCTCGTACACCATCACCACCCGCGCGGCCAGTCCCTTCTGCTTGGCAAGAAATGCAAGGAACGCCTCCGGCGTCATCGCCTGCGGCGGCTGCACGTTCTGGTTGTCCACCATCCGCGCAAAGACGTACCGCCCGGCGTGCGTGTCTACCCCCAGCTTGATCACTTGGGCCGACTTGCTCGCCGGCACCGATCCGGATTCCTTGCCCGCACCCTTTGTGGCGGTCGAGGCCTGACCCGCTCGACCTTCGGGCGCCTTGCGGCTAGATTGCCGTGAAGTGTGTTTTTCATGGTTGTCGGGTTTAGCCCTCAACGGCTGGCCCGACAACCAACATGCCATCTTTGCTCGTCCCCCAGGGGCGCAGGGCGTCAAGGGATCGCTCGATGCGGGCGAGCCGGGTGCGCTGGTCGTCGGTGAGCGGGCTGTCGCCGGCGCGCATCAGCGTCGCCCACGCGGCGAACTGGGGGGGGCGAACGCCTGGAACGATTCGGACTGGACGAACCGGCCGAGGTGCCAGGGGCCGTTGCGGCCGCAGACAATCACGCGCGCGGCCGGCCGGCCGGCCGGCCCTGCAGCCAGAGGGTCGCTTCCCGCAGGCCCTCGCTTCCCCTTGGGAGGGTGCGACGCGCGAACAACATGGCGGCTAACGGATCATAGGCGGCCGTGTCCCCGCCTTCGCCCGCGCCCGACAACTTATTTTGGATCCCATGCGTTGCCGGCGCCCGGCGCGGGCGTGCCCGCGGGGGCCATGCCCCAGCCGGCCTCGCGGAGCTGGATCAACCGCATGAGATCGGCCTTGGTCACGATGCCGCTCATCCGCCCGCCGTCGGCGGTGGCGATGACGCGGCCGAACCCGTCGGCGGCCATCCGCCGCAGCGCCTCGGCGGCCTCGGCCTGCTCGGGCACGGTGGGCGGGTCGGGCCGCATCACGTCGCGCACTGGCGTCGCCGGGTCCTTCCCCTGCGCGTCGCGCAGCGTCACCAGGCCTAGCAGGTTGCCGGACTCGTCGACCACCGGGAACCCCAGGTGGTGGTCGCGGAGCATCCGGTCCATCAGGCCGGCGACGCTCAGCCCGGGCCCGACGGTGTCGACGTGGGGGTTCATCAGGTCCCGCACCCGCGCGCCGCGGAGCAGGTCCTCGAGCTGCCCCACCCGCGTCTCGGCGCCGACGGCGGCGAAGATGAAGATGGCGATCAGCAGGAGGAAAAAGTTGAGGCTGAAGAGGCCGAAGAGCCCCATCAGGACGGCGACGAACCGGCTGACGCCCGCCGCCGCCTGCGTCGCCCGCGGGTAGGGCATCGCCAGTGCCAGCAATGAGCGGAGCACCCGCCCGCCGTCCATCGGCATCGCCGGCAGCAGGTTGAAGATCGCCAGCACGACGTTGGTATAAGCGAGGTAGGCGACGACGAACCGGGCCGCAGCCGCGCCGGCCGGGATCACGTGCAGCACGCCCCAGCAGATCCCGCCGATCGCGAAGCTGACCAGCGGGCCGACGATTGCGACGACGGCTTCGGCGCCGCGCTGCCGCGGGATCTGTTCGAATTGGGCGACGCCCCCGAGGAACCAGAGGGTGATGCGGCGGACGGTCACGCCGTAGCCCCGCGCGACCACCGCGTGCCCCAGTTCGTGGATCACCACGCTGACGAACAGCCCCGCGGCGGCGATGAGCCCCAACAGGTATGGCATCGCGCCCGATGTCAGCGACGGACCCAGCGGGATGCCGAACATCCGGGCGAACAGCCGGACCTGGCTGCCGATGATCCATGCCAGCAGCGGCAAGACCAGCAGGAACGACAGGTCCACGTAGACCGGGATCCGCAGCAGGGTGAACGGCAGCCGGAAGGACCGTCCGAACATGCCGGAGAGGATACCGGCGCGCGTCCGGCGGGAACAACGGAGATAATCAATGTGTTCCCAACAAATCCGGGGCGGCGACGGCACGAGGTGCGACGCGCGCGACCGCGTCAGGCCGGTCGGATTGTCGCGCCGATGGCTCGCCCCGCGCCGCACCGGATATCGTCGCATGGGCGATCCGGCGGAATCGGGCGGGCTCGGCGTCTGATTTGCTCGCCGGATGCCGGCCGGACCGTTTCGTTAACCCTTCAATGCAGGAGGCTGCTATGCGTAAGTCAGTTGCTGTCGCGCTGACGGCGACGCTCGTCAGTGCTTTCGTGGCGTTCACCTCGCCGTGGTCGGCGGCGGCGGGGGCCGCTGCAGACAAGGCCCAGAACGCCAAGGCCGAACAACAGGCCGAGCCGCAATTGC